>NZ_JALHLF010000120.1 GCF_022832435.1 Novosphingobium organovorum
TGCGTTGCCGCCCCGGCCACCGCCCGAGCGGCCCTGGCTGGGCTGCGCGTCGGCGGGACGACGGCTGGGAGCGGGCAGGCGGCGCGCCTCGACCACGAAGTCTTCGGGCAGGGGCAGCGCGGTCAGCTTGACGCGGGTGAGGCGTTCGATGTCGCGGATGTAGGGCTTTTCGTCGGGAGCCACGAAGCTCACCGCCACGCCGTCCGCGCCCGCGCGCGCGGTGCGCCCGATGCGGTGGACGTACTGTTCGGGAACGTTGGGGATCTCGAAGTTGTAGACGTGGCTGACACCCGAAACGTCGATCCCGCGCGCGGCGATGTCGGTCGCGACGAGGATGCGGATCGTGCCCTGGCGGAAGCCGCCGAGCGCGGCGGTGCGCTGCGCCTGGCTCTTGTTGCCGTGGATCGCGGCCGCCGGAATGCCCGCGGCGGTCAGGTGGCGCACCACGCGGTCCGCGCCGTGCTTGGTGCGGGTGAAGACGAGCGCCCGGTCGATCGCGCCGTGCTCGGCCTTCTCGGCGGCGTCAGGGGCGAGGCCTTCGCGCAGGCGGATGGTGAGCAGCGCCTGCTTTTCGGCCTGGCTGACGAAGGTCGCGTACTGTTCGACCCGCTCGGCGGTGGTCGACTGCGGGGCGACCTCGACCTTGACCGGATTGTTGATGAACTGCTTGCCCAGTTCCGCGATCGCCTGGGGCATGGTGGCGGAGAAGAACAGGCTCTGGCGCTGCTTGGGCAGCAGCGCGGCCACGCGCTTGAGCGGCACGATGAAGCCCAGGTCCATCATCTGGTCGGCTTCGTCGAGCACGAAGATCTCGACGTGCTTGAGGGTGAGCGCGCGGCTGTCGACGAGGTCGAGCAGGCGGCCGGGGGTGGCGACCAGGACGTCGCAGCCACGCTCGAGCGCGCGGGCCTGCTTGCCCGCCGGAACGCCGCCGAAGATGCACTGGATGGTCAGGTTCAGGAACTTGGCGTAGCCGCGCATGTTGTCGGCGATCTGCGCCGCGAGCTCACGCGTGGGCGAAAGCACCAGCATGCGGCAGCCCGCGTTCTGGCGCGGCTTGGGATCGGCCGCGAGGCGGTGCAGCGAGGGCAGTGAGAAAGCCGCCGTCTTGCCGGTCCCGGTCTGCGCGATGCCGAGCAGGTCGCGACCTTCGAGCAGCGAGGGGATCGACTTGCGCTGGATCGGCGAGGGATCGGTATAGCCCTTGGCCTCAAGCGCACGCAGAAGGGGCTCGGCCAGACCAAGGTCGTTAAAGTAGGACATTCACGTCACTTTCAAATTTTCATGCAGTTGCGCGCTGAAAACGTCGAAGCAAGCGCGCGCACACGGCAAGGTGTCGTTCGGGCGACCCTGCGTGAAGAAGGAAGCTTGGTTCAAGGCAACCGCTCGTCCGGGCCGGTTACGGGATTTTCCGGCTCCTTGCCGGCCCCGTGACCTCACGCCGCTCGCGGACTGCGGCCCAGAAAGAGGATTCGCGGGTGCGAATCAGACTGCGCGCGCCGGTTGCTGCGGCGCCACATAGGGATGGTTCGTCCAAAGCGCAAGAAAATTGCGGTTTGCCGCGCGCACCGAACAGGCGCACACTCGGTTTCATGCCCGCGACTCGTTCTCCTTGTATCGGCGTGTGCGCGCTCGATTCTGCTCGGCGAGAATGCCGCAGCTGTCGGCGCACGATCGAGGAAATCGTCGCCTGGCCCAGGCTTGACGAAGCAGGCCGTCGGGCGATTCTGGCCCGGTTGAAGGCGCGCGACCGGCTCGACGCGCGTGAACGGGTGCGGGCAGGGGTGGAGTCCACTCCATGCCCCCCCCCATGACCCCCGGCGAATTCGAAACCCGCGTGCCGGTCTGGCAGGCGTTGAGCGACCTCTTCCTCGACACCGCGCTCGAGGAAGGCGATCATGCGCGCATTGCCTCGGTGCTGTCCGCCTCGCCGTACAGTGCGCAGCAGTGCGAGGCGATTCTGCGCGGCGAAGTGGCTCCGGTCTTCGGGCGCAATCTCTACGCCGTTGCGGGCGAGTGGGAAGGCTGGGGCGAAGCCGACGTGCGCCGCCTCATGGCCAACTGGTTACGCCAGTGCGCCTCGCGCAATCCCTTCGTGCGCCTTCAGGTCTGGATGGCCCCACGCTTCGTTCCGCACGATTGGAGCGCGATCGCGGGCCGCTTGTCCTGATTGCTGTGCGGGCTGGCGGGGGCTCAGCTCTCCCGGTCCCACTTTTGCGTTTCCGGATCGGCACTGACGACGAGCCGGCGCAGCGCCGCGCGGGCGAGGCGTTCGACTTCGACCTTGCGCCGCGCTGCAGCCATCTGGCGCAAGGGCGCCGGGCGCAGGATCTCGGCATCGTAGCCATCGGCCACGATCACGCCGCAGCTGTCGGGAAGGAACGCCTCGGTCTCGAGCGGGGCGCGTTCGAGCGTGGGGGGAAGCGCCCAGTAGAAGCGGTCGCAGAACTCGAGATAATCGGTCCACTTGCCATCGCCGAGCAGGTCCGCGCGGCTGACCTTGATTTCAACCAGGATCACCTGTCCGCGCGCGTCGACTCCCATGAGATCCGCGCGCCGGCCGTTGCGCAGCATCATTTCGGGCAGGCACCAGATGCCGTTGCGGGCAAACAGACGTGACACGCCGCGCACGACATCGGCCGCGACGATGGAGGTGCCGGAACCGGGCGGGAACGAATCGGTGTCGATCATGCCGACAGAATAAGAACAAAATAGGAACTTGCAATCGTGCCGTGCGCTGGCGCGGCGATCAGGCCATGCGCTTGGGGTGGCCGTCGGGCGCAGGGGCGATATCGAGGAGAGCATCGCGTGCGTTTACGAACTCGTTCCACAAGGCCAGCGCGGCCCCGCGCGGATGTGATCCGCGGGCCAGAGAGGCGAGCAGCGCGCCCAATCCGGCTTCCATGATCGCGGACAGGTCGGCGATGCCCTGTTCGGCGCGTATGCGGTGCGCTTCGTGCGCGTCGCGCACCTGGGCGGGGAAGGCGCGGATAGCCTGCGTCAGCGACGGTGCGGGGATACCGGCAATACCGGCGACGGCCTGTGCGGCATCGTGCAGCGCGGACCACTTCATGCTCAGGGCGCTGGCCGAGCCGGTCCCGAACTGGGCGCGTCCCGACCGGGCGAGACCTGCGCCGCCCGAGCCGAATTTTCCAACCCTGTTCGAAGTCGCGTCCATGACCGAGGGTTTTACCCGTGCGGCGCTTGCCAAATCCCTAATTGCCTGCCTTTGCGAGCCGCGCTGAACCGCAAGAGCCCTGGAGGCAGGCAACGGGTTCTCAAGGGGGCGATTGCCACCGCATTGCACGAAGACGACTTTTGCCTCTGGCGTCGCCCGGTTTGCTCTGCTAGGCGGCGCTTTACTGCACCCATAGCTCAGCTGGATAGAGCGCTGCCCTCCGAAGGCAGAGGCCAGAGGTTCGAATCCTCTTGGGTGCGCCATTTATCTCAAGCATTTTGCGTTCCTAGTGTGGTTTGGATCGCCGGTGCGACTCCGGTGAATGCCCCGGGAGCCAAAGCTTCGATCGCGTCTATAATCGCTTCTGTGGCCGTTAGAGCGGTTTTCGACCGTTTTGAATCGTCGGGGGATTCCCGCCGGGTGTGATTTCTGATTCAGAATCCGTGCTGGTGAGGGAGGCTAGCATGGATGGCTCACACTCTTTCGATGGATTTGCGCACTCGGCTTCTGGCGGCGGTTGATGATGGCTTGAGTTGCCGCACAGCGGCGGCTCGTTTTGGCGTCGCGCCATCGACTGCGATCCGCTGGCATGCGCAACGGCGCGAGACGGGCGATTTTGCTCCCAAGCCGCAAGGCGGCGACATGCGATCCCGTCGGGTTGAGGAGCGAGCGGACGACATTCTCGCCATCAGGGAAGCGCGCAAGGATATCTCGCTCGAGGAACTGCGCACGGACCTGGCCGGGATCGGTCTGACTATCTCGGTTGCCGGGCTTCACCGCTTCTTCGCGCGTCGGGGCATGACGCGCAAAAAAAGACTGGCCATGCAATCGAGCAAGACCGCCCCGATGTCTTGAAGCAGCGCCACGCCTGGTTCGATGGCCAGCTCGATCTGGAACCCGAACGTCTCGTCTTCATCGACGAGACCTGGACCGCGACCAACATGACCCGCAGCCACGGGCGCTGCGCGAAAGGCGAGCGGCTGCGGATGGGCTTCCCGCACGGCCACCGCAAGACCACCACGCTGGTCGCTGGCTTGCGCATGACTGGCATGGTCGCGCCGATGGTGCTCGACGGTCCGATCAACGGCGACTGGTTCGAAGCCTATGTCACCCAAGTGCTCATACCGGAGCTACGGCCCGGCGACGTGGTCATCATGGACAACCTCTCCAGCCGCAAGCGAGCGTCGGTGCGCGAGAGGATCGAGGCCGCAGGCGCGACCCTGCGCTTCCTCCCGCCATACAGCCCCGACTTCAATCCCATCGAGAAAGCGTTCTCGCGCCTCAAGGCCATGCTCCGCAAGATCGGCGAGCGAACCGTCAGGGGCCTCTGGGACCAGATCGGCAGGCTCGTAGACATCTTCCAGCCCGACGAATGCGCCAACTACTTCAGCTCGTGCGGATATGACCCGGAGTGATCGAAAAATGCTCTAACGCAAGGCCAAGATTTGCGGGATCCGGCAAAGCGTAAAGATCGCTGGTGCTGGCCTCGGCATGCCCAAGCATGATCTTCCCTTGCTGCCATTGGGTTTCACCGATGCGGGAACGAGCGAGTTGTGCGATTGAGCGCCGAATGAGCTTCAATCCGGTTTCACGTTCGCGGGGCATTTGCAACTCGCGGGGCATGGCTTCGAATGGCTTACGCACATTCTTCACCGGGACCATGAAGCCGTCCGTCTGTTCAAGAATCGGAATGAGCTGTCGCGGAGCGACGACCGTGGGCCTGCGCTTTTTGGTCTGGGCGCGGCTGCGCTGATTCAGGTTTATGGCCCTTGAGTGCGGGTCCCATTGTGCTCTGCACTTGGCAGTTGAAAAGTCATGGACTGCATCGGGGCGGCACCATGTGGCGACAGAAATTCGGAGAAAAGCCAGAAGTGACGCCCGCTGTTGCTTGGCATTGATCCTTTGCTTGACAGTCCAGAGCTCGCCAGCCGGTGGTGCTGGGGTTAGACAATAGGTGAACATTTCAGCCAGTTCGGAGATCGAGGATCGGTAGGTAGGAGTGTGATCCACCGCTGAAGGAGGACGCGGTGAGATGCGGGCCGGTCGACGGATGTTCTCCCTGGCAAAGGCATAATTTATGACTGCCTTCATTTGTCTGACTGAAGCTTCCGTCGTGCTGGGCGCGCGTAGGCGCAAGGTTTCATTCTTTCCCTTCCCAATGATGACGGCTTGCGTCGCAGACCATTTGCGAAACTGCTTGATGAACTCCTCGTCGATTTTGTCGCAAGGCAAGCCGTCAATACCGATCGCCGACAAATAATCCAGGAAGTTAAGGGGCGAAGATGAGCAAACCGCGCAGGGCCCGCTACCGCACGACAAACTGGAAGTCCTATACCGCAGCGCTGGCGCAGAGAGGTTCGCTTCGGGTTTGGTTTGATCCGGGAATGCAGTGGTTGTCCGCGCCGACCGGCAGGCGGGGGCGACAGCTTATGTTCTCGGATGCCGCGATCCAAGCCTGCCTCACGTTGAAGGGTGTGCTCAAGCTGCCTTTGCGCCAGACCACCGGCATGGTCGCAAGTCTTCTCGAGATGGCAGGGCTTGATTGGCCAGTGCCGGATTTCAGCACCCTGAGCCGAAGGCAGAAGACCTTGCTTGTCGAGATACCCTGCCAGCCCCGTTCCGGGCCGTTGCNGACCACCGGCATGGTCGCAAGTCTTCTCGAGATGGCAGGGCTTGATTGGCCAGTGCCGGATTTCAGCACCCTGAGCCGAAGGCAGAAGACCTTGCTTGTCGAGATACCCTGCCAGCCCCGTTCCGGGCCGTTGCACCTGCTGATAAGTTCGAACCTTGGGGGCCGTGCGGCAAGACAGGTTTGACGCCAAGCCATGATGGCCTGAACGCAGCTATACCGGCACGTGGGAGCTGCTGGCCTTCGTCCGCGCAGGTGGCCGCAACGTGGCTTCGTAGCGCAAATGACGGACGGGATTCGGTTCGTGATCCCGTCCGGTAAACCGCGACGATGCGCCTTGGTATCAGGAACGCCGGCTCTTGCGGATCAGCAGGCAATTGAGCACGCCGTCGAAATCACCCCCCGCCGCCAGACGAATTTCGACATGGGAGGCGCTGCGCGGCAGTGTCCATTCGATGCTGATACCCGCGTTGCCACCCACTGCGATCGAGCGCCTGGCGATATCCTCCAGCCCGTCGGCGCGAACATCGATCGTCACCTCGCCGCCCTGTACCGCGTCGAAGAAGAACTCGGCATAGTAATGCCCCGCGTCCAGATCGATGTAGGGGCCGAACAGGGCGTGGCACGGACGCTGCGGACGGACATGGACGATGCCATCGACCGTGACGAGGCTGTTGCTGCGCATCCCGTCCTCGCCCAGGGTGAACACCGATACCGGCTCTGGCCGCAACACGCGGGCGAAGGCGCGGGTCAGCAACTTGCCGAGGAAATTGTCCGGCATCAGCATTTGCTGGAGCACCTGCCCGGCCACGCCCGGCGCCGTGCCCGCTTTCGCGCCGGCATGGAGCGACAGCATGTCGCTCGTCAGGTCGGCGATCTTGTGCGACATTGCGCTGCCCGCAACCGCGGGTGGAGCCGCTTGCGCCGCTGGCCCGGCATCGTGCGTGACCAGCGTGATCTTTTCCGCCAGCGGTTGTCCATCAATCAGATTGCGGTTGAGCCGCCAGGCAAGGTTCAGCACATCGGGACGGGGCGGCGTGACCGCACGCACGGCGTCACCGGCAAGGACGATCCTCTCGTTGATCAGCTTGCCCTCGATCACGTTCCATTGCGACAGGACGTAATCATCCCCCTCCAGGAACAGGAACATGAACTGCGCCGGGCGCGTACCCGGAACGATTGCCCCATCGCAGATCTCGAAGTGCAGCGCGGTCATCAAGCCGTTGATGGGGCGCAACAGGCAGCAACGCCACATCGGGTCGTAATCGACGGACATCGCCTCGACCAGAGCGCCATCGCCCAGCGGCAAATAGAGCTTCGTCGCAAGCTGTCCGGTCAGGACCACATCGATCGACTTCAACTTCTCGGCCAGGAAAGCCGAAAGGTCGGTGTAGAGCGGCAATCCATCGTTGCGTGACCACCACACGTCGCGCTGCACGCGCAGCGCCTCGTGGATGGTGTCCACGCGCATCGGCAGGTGGCGAAGTAGCGCATAAGGCGCGTGGACCAAGCATACGCTCGCCTTGCTTTCCAGCAGATTGCGCAAGAGGACCATTTCCGGGTTGAAGGGATGGTCGGCCAGATGCGCCTTGGCGTAATCAAAGGAGTGGAAGTAGCGTTCCATTTTCTCCATCCGGCCCAGGGCGAACTGGTCGTTAATACCCTTGGAATGGAAATGCGACGGGACGTAAACAGCCTCGGGCTGGAAGTCCCCTTCATCGCAAATCGAAACGAGCAACTCCTTGAGCGAACGTTCCATGAAGATATCGGGCCTTATCCGCACGACATATTCATAGTCGTCACGCAAATCGCCGATCAGTTCGAAGCATTTCTGCATGCTGTAGAACATGAGCAGCGAGCCCCGGTCGCGCCCATCCTTGAGCAGTGGCTCGCGGTAGCGGATCTTCGCGGCCAGCTCGTCCACGTCGGGGGCGTGTTCGAAGAGATGGCGTTTGGGCTGGAGCTCTTCCACGATCAGCGCTTCGTTCGGATCGTGCCACCCATGAATGAAGACATCGCATTCCACCCCGGACAGGAACGCCTTGAGAAAGCGGATCTGCTGTTCGGGGACGCGGTGGATGAGGTGCCGGAATTCGCCACTTATGCACACCGCGATCTTCTTCTTCAGCCAGATCTGATGGTGCGAGGAAACCGTCGCCACGAGATGCGGCAGCGCCTTAAGGTTCTTGAGGTAATCGGTGTGAAAGTACGGCGGATCGAGGCGCAGGAAGGGGATCTTGTAAGCCTTGAACAGCCCGGTGAGCAGCGCGATTTCCGAAGGCCGGAAAATGCTGAGGAGATAGTCGTTCCCGAATAGCGCGAACGGGAGCTTGGACAGTTCGAAACGGGCCGCGATCTGCGGCGGCAGATGCGCGTCCAACACCGCCTTGAAATCGAGGAAAGTGTACTCCTGCGCGTGATAGGCGCGCAAATAGGCATAATAGATGACATTCTCGAAAAGATCGAACTTGCCGTAGGAAGGGTCCTGGATCGCGCGAAAAAACAACTCTCCCATAACGTCATTCAAAAGGTGCTCGACCTTGGACTTCTCGTAGAACCAGTGGAAGCACTCCATGAACCAGGCGTCCCTGACCGGCACGCCCAGAACCGCCTCAACGTTACAGTTGACCCTATGTGAATCGCCCCGGGTCCAAAGCTCGCCTCGCGGCGCGGTCTGTGTATAGAAAACGTATTTTCGTTCCTTGTAGTCCTGCAGGACTTCGAGGATCGAGAAATCCTTCACAAAGACGGTCTCGCTATCGAGAACAAGCGACCATTCGGTTTCCGCTTCGAGCAGGCCGCCGAATTTCTTCAGCGCCTGGAACAGGAACTTTCCGGCCCGGCCCAGGAATTTGCCCGGTGTCTCGACCGCCCCGAAGCGGGCAAGGACATCTTCGGTCAAAATGACCTTGCTGGCGATCCTGGGGTAGTTATCGAGGAAGCCGGAAAAAAGTTCTCGATTCTTTTCTTCGACAACAACCACGATACGCACACGATCGAGATCGGAGCAGTGCCGATCCAGACTTTCAATCATTTCGCAATACTGAACAAAATGCTTCTCGAATGAGGGTGTGACGATGGTAATTTGTTCGTTCTTGCTCATTAAATCCATCTTCCTAAAGTGCCTCTATGTTTACAGCCAGTAATTCGGGCCGCGCCACACGCCATTTTCCGTAAATTCTTCGGGCCCACTCCTGCGAGCGCCCCATCGATAACACTCATGTTGCGTATATTATGCCCTCGTTTCACCCGGTTAAGCAATTTTTGCAATCTGTTTCAGGTGAGGTAGGGGCAGGGCCTGCGAATCCCGGCATGGCGGCCGGCGATAGCGGCGTGATGGCTCTGGAGTTCGGGGTCCCTGCGAGGCCCCTGCGAGGCAGCCGAATGAGGGTGATGCCTGGAGACACGGCCAGTTCGGCGATTTTCGTGCAACCCAGCCTGATCGAGCCGAATGTCGGTGTGGGCTCCGTGCGCGACGTGGAGGCGGCATTTTGCAGGACGCAGGCTCATGGCCGCACGACCGCTGCGATCATGAATTATTTAAGGGTCACGTCCAGCCTGCAGGCACACATGAGGTATGGCCTGTAGGCATGGGCCCCGCGCGCCATCTCTGGCGAGAAGGTCCCTGAGAAGGCTCTCCATAGCTGAGCGGGAACTGGGCCGCCTGTGTGGATGGTGAAGGTGGGGTCTTGTCGGCGAGATTGGCAAACCGGCCTATCGGGTGGCCTCCAGTCCCAGTGAGCCTGTTTAATGGCGCACACGCCCATCTGCGTTCGAACAGGTCATCGCGCGAAGGCTGCGAACGAGCCTTGGACAACCGCGAATGGGGCGGGGGCCTACGGGGCTTTGCAACGCCTGACCGTGATCTTGCGCTGCACCATATGCCTATTTCTATCATCATGTTTTATAACGATTAAATGATTTTTCCCGGCGCAAATGACGATTTTTTGAAAAAGGTGTTTGACCGAATCGGAATGGT
>NZ_JALHLF010000121.1 GCF_022832435.1 Novosphingobium organovorum
CGCGCCCGAGACCGGCGAGGCCACGCAGCCCCCCGACGCCCCGTCTGACGCCGCAGGCGACGCGCCCCCGGAGCCGATCGAGGGAGCAAGCCAGGCGAGCGGGCAAACCCGACCGCAGGCTGCCGCGCCCGAAACCCGCTGGGCCTACGCCGCACCGCGGATCGACCAGATTGCCGGGCACGCCTCGATCCGCACCGAACCGCGCCAGCCGGACGAGCCACGCTTTGCGCGCATCGTTCCCCCCGCCGCCGGGCGCCGCAGCGACGACCCGCACCCGGACCGCAGCACGCTCGCCACGCTCGAACTGCCCGGCTGCGCCGACCTCTCGGCTCCCACGCTCCAGGGCTATGGCTACGGCGACATCGAGGCCGCGCTCGGCCTCGTCCCTGGCCAGACGCCGTTCGAGCGGCTCGAGGACATACTGGACCCGCAGGCCGGTGGACAGGCGGGCGGGCCGCCGCTCGACGAGCCTTCAACCATCGTCGCGCAGCGCGCGCTGCGCGCGATCATCGAGGACGCGCGTGGATCGGACGTCACCCGCCAGGAGACGATCGAGAACTGGCTGGCGAACCTGCTCGCCGGAGCCTGGCCGCGTTCGGCCCCCTTGCTCGAGGCGGCGACCGAGGCGTTCCGCTGGCAGGAGGAGTGGCACCGCTTCGATGCGCGTCCGCAGATCCGCTTTCTGGGGGCGCGCCTTCGCGGCGAGCGTTTCCGCGCCAAGGTCGCGGACCCGGCCCATCGCTACCACCGCGCCTGGCGCGAGCTCAACCGTCCGGGGCGCGGCGGGCTGCTGCGTTCGCGCGCCGCCCACGACGACGTCCAGTTCCTGCTCGGCGGTATCCGCCAGAACTTCCCGCACATCGAAAGCGAACTCGACCCGCGCCGGGTCGAATGGTGGAACCGCAAGACGGTGCACTGGCCGCGCCTGCTGCTGGCGCTCGTCTGGCTGCTGTTCGTGCTGCGCGTGTTCGGATGGGGGTGGGACTGGCCCTTCGCCGACACCCGCTTTGCCCTGCCCGACGGGTCCGAGATCGAGCTGAGCGATCGCGGCGATCCCAAGCCCGCCGCGCTCGAACGCGCCTTGCAGGCGACGCTGGATAACAGTTTCGGGCCCGGCCACACACTCGAATGGCTCTGGCACGGTGACGACAGCCTCGCCAAGGCGCTGGTAGCGCGCCTGCGCAGCGACCTGCAGACCGGGCGCGACGAAAGCTACCGCCTGCGCGACACCGCCAACCTGGTGCGCCAGCGCACCGACATGAAAGGGCGCCAGAGCGCCGGGCAGGCGCTCGAACAGGCGATGGCGCTGCGCCTGGCGCAGCTGCGGGCGGCCCGCGCCACCAGCCCCGCCGCCTGCCTCGAGATGCTGCACAGCGCCCGCTTCCCGATCACGGTGAACGTACCTTCGCGCCTGCGCGTGCTCGAACGGCTCACCGCCACCCGGCTGATCGACGCCCCCCCCTCGCTCGAAAGCGCGCCTTCGGGCAGCGAGACGGTGTCGATCCCCGGCGCTCTGGTGAAGATCGTGATCGAGACGACCGGGCTTGACGCCGCCAGGGTGCGCGACGCGCTGCAGGGCGCCGGTGATGACGTCGCCCGCTGCGACGTGACCATCGCGCTGCTCGCCGCCACGCTCGAATGGAAAGGCGACACCGCGCAGCGCGACGCCATCCTGCGCTCGCTGTAGAGCCCGCTTCAGGCTTTTGCCGCAACGCCTTTTTCCGGAAAACCGTCCAAGGGAATTGGCGCCGGACAGCAAAAAGCTTTCACCCGGTATACCGGCCCGATGACGGCAGGAGACGCCAAGGGCCGCGCCGCGTGCTATATTCCGGCCGTCTGAGCGCGCCCGCAAGGTGGCGCGCCCGCAACGGGAGACACGCGCATGGCCTATCGCGGATCGTTTCGCTCAGCCCGCCAACCCACACGGGTCATCGCGGCGCTACTGGTTCTGGCGAGTCTCACCGGGATCGTCCTGATGGTGCACGCTCAGCGCGCATCGGCCGCACCGCCGGCGCTGCCCGATCCACCCCCGTCTACGTCTAGGTCCGCGCCCGCACCCGCCCCCCCGCCGGGCACGTCCGGCAAGCGCGCGGCACGGCAAAGCGCGGTCCTCGCCGGAGGCTGCTTCTGGGGTGTCGAGGACGTGTTCAACCATGTCCGGGGCGTGACCTCGGTCACCGCAGGCTACGCCGGAGGCACTCGCCAGAGCGCCAATTACCTCGCGGTGTCGAGCGAACGTACCGGCCACGCCGAAGCCGTTCGCGTAATCTTCGATCCCGTCCGGATCAGCTATGGCCAACTGCTCAAGGTGTTCTTCGCGGTCGCGCATGACCCCACCCAAGTCAACCGCCAGACGCCCGATGTCGGCCCCAGCTACCGCTCGGCGATCTTCCCCCAGAACCCCGAGCAGGAGCGGATCGCGCGCGCCTATATCCGCCGGATCGAAGCGGCCGGGGTCTTTGCCCGCCCGCTCGCCACGCGCATCGAGAACGGCACCTTCTATCCGGCCGAAGCGGTCCACCAGGACTTTGCCCGAAAGAACCCCACAAACGGCTACATCGTGCGCTGGGACAAGCCCAAGGTGGTCGCGCTCAAGACGGCGTTTCCCGCGCTTTACTCGCCCTGAGGCGTCACGAAGGCGGTGCCCGGACGCGCGCGCTCGTCCACTTCGAGGCGGAACACGTCGGGCCGCGAATAGTGCCCTGCCACATCGAGGTCGTAGCGCGCACCGACCAGGTCATCGGTGTCGATTTCGGCCACCAACAGCCCCGTCTCGCCTTCAAGTGGCCCGGCCAGGACATCGCCCAGCGGGCCAACGATCATCGAGCCGCCCGCGATCAGAGGGCGATCCTCGGGCCATCCCTCGAGCGTGAGCCCAAGCTGCGCCGGTGTAGGCTGAACCTGGCAACAGCTGATAACGAAACAGCGCCCCTCGTGCGCGATGTGGCGCATCGAACTGCGCCACACATCGCGCTCGTCGACCGTGGGCGCGCACCAGATCTCGACACCCTTGGCGTACATCGCGGCGCGAAACAGCGGCATGTGGTTTTCCCAGCAGATCGCCGCGCCGAGCTTGCCCGCGCCGCTTTCCACCACCGGCATCGTGGAGCCATCGCCCTGCGCCCAGATCAGCCGCTCGGTCCCGGTTGGCATCAGCTTGCGGTGTTTGGCGACGAGCCCCTTGCCCGGTTCGATGAACACCGCCGTGCAGTAGAGCGAAGCCCCCGCCCGCTCGATCACGCCGAGCACCAGCGCCGCGCCGGTGCGCGTGCTCATGCCGGCCAGCGCGGCGATTTCGGGCCCGTCGAGGTCGATCGCGTTGGCGTGATAACGCGCGAAGGCCGCGCGCCCTTCGGGCAGTCGGTAGCCCAGATGCGTGCCGAACAGCTCGCCCTTGGGATAGCCGCCAAGCAGCGCCTCGGGCATCACCACCAGCTGCGCGCCCGAAGCGGCGATGCGCGCCTCGAACCCGAGGATGGCCGCGAGCGTCGCCGCCTTGCCCGCGTAGTCCGATCCGATCTGGAGGGCCGCTACGATCGTCTTTGCCATGGTCTTGTCTGCTCTTCCTGGAAGGGACGTCTAAAGCGCCTGCCCAGCCGCGAAGCCGCTGGCCCAGGCCCACTGGAAGTTGTAGCCGCCCAGCCAGCCGGTCACGTCCACCGCCTCGCCGATGGCGTAAAGGCCGGGCGCCTTGCGCGCCTCCATGGTCTTGGAGGACAGCCCGGCGGTGTCGATCCCGCCCGCCGTCACTTCGGCCTTGGCAAACCCTTCCGAGCCATCGGGCACGAAAGGCCAGCACGCCAGCCGGGCCTCCGCCGCGTCGAGCGCCTTGTCGGAGAGATTGCCCAGCTCCCCGCCCAGCCCCAGACGCTCGCACAGCGCCTCGGCCAGCCGCTCGGGCAGCCCTTCGGCCAGGACCTTGCGCAAGGCGCTGCGCGGGCGCTCGCGCTTGGCGGCCTTGAGCCAGCCGGGTTCACGGTCCGGCAACAGGTCGGTCGTCACCGTGTCGCCGCGCTGCCAGTAGCTCGACACCTGAAGGATCGCCGGGCCGGACAGCCCGCGGTGGGTAAACAGCGCCGCTTCGCGAAACGCGGCCTTGCCGCAGCGTGCGACGACTTCGGTGGAAACCCCCGAAAGCTCGCGAAACAGGGCCTCGCTCCCCGGCAGGGTGAGCGGGACGAGCGCGGGGCGCGGCTGCACCACCTTGAGCCCGAACTGGCGGGCCAGATCGTAGGCCAGACCGCTCGCGCCCATCTTGGGGATCGAGGGCCCGCCCGTCGCGATCACCAGCGCGGGCGCGGTGGCGCTGCGCGCCCCGAAGGCGACCGTGTAGCCCTCCTCGCCGCGCGCAACCGAAGCGATCGCATCGCCGCAGTGCACGGCCACATCGCCCTTGGCGCATTCCTCGAGCAGCATCGCCACGATCTGCTTCGCGCTGCCATCGCAGAACAGCTGCCCCAGCGTCTTTTCATGCCAGGCGATGCCGTAAGCCTCGACCAGATCGAGGAAATCGCGCGGGGTGTAGCGGCTGAGCGCGGACTTGACGAAGTGTGGGTTGGTCGACAGATACCGTTCGGGCGCGGTGTCCCGGTTGGTGAAGTTGCAGCGCCCGCCGCCCGAGATCAGGATCTTCTTGCCCGGTTTCTCGGCGTGGTCGAGCACCAGCACGCGCTTGCCGCGCTGCCCGGCGATCCCGGCGCAGAACAGCCCGGCGGCACCCGCGCCAAGCACGATCGCATCGTAGACCTCGCTCACGCCTCGACGCCGCCGCGGACCGGAACCAGATCGAGCGCGAGCGCTTCGGCCACGCGAATGCCGTCGACCGCCGCCGACAGGATGCCACCTGCGTAGCCCGCGCCCTCACCCGCCGGGTAGAGCCCGCGCGTGTTGAGGCTGTGGAAGTCGCGCCCGCGGGTGATGCGCACCGGCGATGACGTGCGCGTCTCGACCCCGGTGAGCACCACGTCGGGATGATCGTAACCGGGCACCTGGCGCCCGAACACCGGCAGCGCCTCGCGGATCGCCTCGATCACGAAAGCGGGCAGGCATTCGGCAAGGTCGGTCAGGTGGACGCCGGGCTGGTAGCTGGGGATCACCTCGCCGAATTCCTCGGACGGCTTGCCGAGCAGGAAGTCGCCCAGCTTCTGCCCCGGCGCTTTGTAGTTCGAGCCGCCCGCCTTGAACGCCAGCTCCTCCAGCCGGCGCTGCAGGTCGACGCCTGCCAGCACATCGCCGGGAAAATCGCGCTCCGGGCTGATGTCGACGACGAGCCCCGAGTTGGCGTTGAATTCGGCGCGCGAATACTGGCTCATGCCGTTGGTGACGACGCGCCCTTCTTCCGAGGTCGCGGCCACCACGCGCCCGCCCGGACACATGCAGAACGAATAGACCGTGCGCCCGTTCGAGCACTTGTGCGCCAGCGAATAGGCCGCCGCCCCCAGGATTTCGTTGCCCGCGCTGGGACCATAGCGTGCGACATCGATCCAGCTTTGCGGATGCTCGATCCGCACGCCGATCGCGAAGGGCTTGGCCTCGACATGGATGCCCGCCTTGACCAGCGCCTCGAAGGTGTCGCGCGCCGAATGGCCGACCGCGAGCACGACGTGGCTGGCAGGCAGGTATTCGCCGTTCGACAGGTGCAACCCCGCCAGATGCTGGACACCGGCTTCGTCGGTGGTCACCGCGAAATCGTCGACCCGGGTACCGAAGCGGTATTCACCGCCCAGCTTTTCGATCGTTTCGCGCATCGACATGACCATGGTGACGAGCCGGAAGGTGCCGATGTGCGGGTGTGCTTCGGTGAGGATGTCGTCAGGCGCGCCGGCCTTGACGAATTCGGTCAGCACCTTGCGGCCCAAATGGCGCGAATCCTTGATGCGCGAATAGAGCTTGCCGTCCGAAAAGGTCCCCGCGCCGCCCTCGCCAAACTGCACGTTGCTTTCCGGGTCGAGCACCGACTTGCGCCACAGGCCCCAGGTGTCCTTGGTGCGTTCGCGCACCGCCTTGCCGCGTTCGACGATGATCGGACGAAAGCCCATCTGCGCGAGCACCAGCGCGGCCAGCAAGCCGCAGGGACCAGCGCCGATCACCACCGGGCGCGGTCCGGCGTAGCCTTCGGGTGCCTGCGTGACGAAGCGGTAGCTGGTGTCGGGCGTCGGGCGCACGTGCACATCTTCGGCAAAGCGCGCAAGCACGGCGGCCTCGTCGGCGAGCTGCAGGTCGAGCGTGTAGACCAGCTTGATCGCGCTCTTGCGCCGCGCGTCGTTGCCGCGGCGCGCAACACTCAGGCGCAGCAGATCGTGCGGCGCGAGCTCCAGCCGCGCAAGAACGGCGGCTTCGAGATCGGCGGGCGAATGGTCAAGCGGCAGGGCGACATCGGAAAGGCGGATCATCGCGTCCCCATAGCCGCGATTTCACCAAACCGCCATCGCCGAGCAACACCCGCCCCGGCAAAGGCCCCGCAAGGACCCTTCGCAAATGCAGCAGACACCGCAACAAACAACACAATCACAATTACTATCGCAAACGCCAGTTTAAAAAACTATAGAATTTTACTGCTCGCCAAAAAATATGAATCAGCCTTCACGAATGTGTTGAGACGGCAATTGATTCTCTGAATATGGACCCAGGAGCAATACATATAATCAGACGAATCTTTCGTTCTGGGCGGCCTCCATGCGAATGGAGTTCACGACATGGCATTTCGGGAGAAAGCGGCTGTGGTCGCTTTGGGATTGTGCGCCAGCACGCAAGCCTTGGCACAAACCGGGCCGCAAGCCGGCGTCCAAACGGGGTCCACGCCGCCACCGACCACCCGCAGCATCCTCATCGGCACGCGCGAGCGGGCGCGCGACGAACTGTTCCTGGCCACCGCGCGCGACCCTGCACTGGAACGGTTCGGCCGGCAGTTGCGCTATCTGCGCGGACGCACCGGACGCGGCGTGCTCCAGGCGATGCTGGGTGAGGAACGTCCCGTCACGGTCAGCGAGGGTGCGCTGTTCTCGGCCTTCAGTTCCTCGCTCATGCGCACCCACGCACTCGCCCCTCAGACCCGCAGCGAAGCGACCGTGCGCGCGGAATTCGAAAGCCTTTTCGCGCTGATCCGCCAAGCCTGCCCCCTCACCCTCGCGGACAAGGCGCCCATGCGCGCCCTCACCGCCGCCGCGCCACCGCCGCCAGCGCTCCCAGCGCGGGGCTTGTCCGGGGCGTGGTGCGGGCCTTGCGCAAACGCGCGCCGAACGCCCCGCTCCGCGCCCCTTCCGCACACAGCGAGCCATGGCGCAACATTGCGATACATTTGCGATTGACATGCAAAAGCACATGACTACACCGCGCATTCAACGCTATTGAGAATAACTCGCAACACTTAGGAGATTGAGTCGTGGTCGCAGTGAGGGGGATCAATCGGGGAATGCGCGCAGAGCGCGGTGGACGCCTGCGCAGCGCCGCTGCACGCTCCGCTCTGGCTGTCGCGATAGCCGGCGCCATGGCCGGCGCAAGCCCCGCCCACGCCGATGACGCCGCCGAGGCGGCCAGCGATGCCACCGGCACCGACCGCATCATCGTCACCGGCGCGCTGCCCGACAGCTACGTCGTCGACAACCAGAGCACCTCGACCCGGCTCGATCTTTCGATGCGCGAAACGCCGCAGGCGGTCGCGGTGATCTCGCGCGCGCAGATCGAGGACTTCAATCTCGATTCGCTCAACGACCTGCTGCGTATGACCAACGGCGTCAACGTCGAGGCCGCCGAATCCGACCGCACCTATTACAACGCGCGCGGGTTCGACATCGTCAACTTCCAGTTCGACGGCATCGGCCAGCCGCTCGCCGAAGGCATCCAGATCGGCTCGGTCGACACCGCCACCTTCGAGCGCGTCGAAGTCGTGCGCGGCGCGACCGGCCTGCTCTCGCTCACCGGCAACCCTTCGGCCGCGGTCAACTTCATCCGCAAGCGCCCGACGAGCGAAACCGGCGGCTATGCCTCGCTGAGCTACGGTTCCTACGACACCGTGCGCGGCGACGTCGACGTCAACACCGTGCTGACCGAAAACGGACACTTGCGCGCGCGCTTCGTGGGCGCTTACGAAAACGGCGGCTCGAACCTCGACTTCTACCAGAACAGCCGCCTCACGCTCTACGGCGTGGTTTCCGCGGACCTGGGCCCGGACACCGTGGCGACGGTGGGCTATTCGTGGCAGGAATCCGATCCCAAGGGCGTGACCTGGGGCGGCGTGCCGTTCCTCGATGCCGACGGCAACCAGCTGACCTATTCGCGCTCGACCACCACCGCGCAACCCTGGACGAGCTGGGACAAGATCGACCGCAACCTGTTCGGCGACATCACCCACGAATTCGGCAACGGCTGGAAGGGCAAGGTCTCGGTCATGCGGCGCGGCTATTCGTCCGACGCCAAGCTGTTCTACATCTACGGCAACCAGGACCCGGATACCGGCGAGGGCCTCTATTCCTGGCCGGGCGCCTATCTCGACGAATCGCGCGAGACGACCGTCGATGCCAACGTCTCGGGCTCGTTCCAGGCTTTCGGGCTCGAACAGCAGATCGTGCTTGGCGGCAACTTCAGCCAGTCGCGCAACCAGGAATGGGAAGCCGAGGCCGCGGCCGACACCGGTGTCGCGCTGACCGAGGAACAGGCCTTCGGCGGCGCCTACCCCTACCCCGACTTCGGCGCCTACACGCTCCAGGCCGACTTCAAGACCAAGATGTACAGCGCCTATGGTTCGCTGCGCCTTTCCCCGGTCCAGCCGCTGCACGTGATCCTGGGCGGCAACGTCACCCGCGCCGAGCGTAACGGCACCTCGTACGACACGCCTTACATCTTCGCGAAAACCAAGTTCCTGCCCTTCGCCGGGCTCACGCTCGACCTGACGAGCAGCCTGTCGGCCTACGCCAGCTACTCGACCATCTTCAACCCGCAGGTCTACATGCGCGAGGACGGTTCGCTGCTCGATCCGCTCGAGGGCAAGACCTACGAAGCGGGCATCAAGGGCGAGTGGTTCTCGGGCAAGCTCAACGCCGCCATCGCGGTCTACAAGACCGACCAGCAGAACGTCGCGCAGTCGACCGGCACGCTGAGCACGGTTACCGGCCAGTACGCCTACACCCAGGCCGACAACAGTTCGAAGGGCTTCGAGTTCGACGTCTCGGGCGAGCCGCTCCCCGGCCTCCAGCTGACCGGCGGCTACGCCTATGTCGACATCGAGGACGCCGATGGCAACGCCGCGCGCACCTTCATCCCGCACCACACCGCCCGCCTCAGCGCGGTCTACACCCCGCAGGCGCTCCCGGCGCTGCGCGTGGGCGCGTCGGCGCGCTACCAGAGCCGCATCCACAACGACGGCGCGGTCCAGGGCGAATACGCCGTGGTCGACCTGATGGCCCGCTACAAGCTGACCAGGAACGTCTCGCTTGGCGTCAACGTCGATAACGTGACCAACGCCAAGTACTGGCAGAGCCTCGAATGGTCGCAGGGCATCTACAACGCCCCCACGACCTGGCGCGGCACGCTCGGCGTGACCTTCTGACGATGACGGCGGCGACCGAGACGGCGCGGGCAATGCCCGATCTCCTGCTCGGTACGGGCCTGGCGCTGAGCGCGCTGGGCCCGGCGCTGCTACGCCTGGGCTGGCAGGCGCGCCGCGTGCCGGTCACGCTTGGCTGGGCGGCGTTGGGCCTTGCCGCAGCCTTGACGACCGTGCGCGCCGGAGCCTGGGGACTGGCCACGGGCTGCGTGATCGCATCGGCCTGCGCCCTGGCACT
>NZ_JALHLF010000122.1 GCF_022832435.1 Novosphingobium organovorum
GTGCTGATCCTCATGGGCATCGGCTCGATCGCGGTCGCGGCGGGCTCGCCCGCCAGCGCGCGGCGCCTGTCGACCGCCAAGCAGCGCCTGCCCGACCTCTACTTCTTCTACATCCACATGCGCTGGCAGCTGCTGGGGCTCTGCGGGATGTTCTGGGCCTCAAGCCTCCCGCGCGAGGCCGCGCGCCGTTTCGGCGTGCTGATCGCGGGCGCGATGTTCGCCGCGCTGTTCCTCGTCCCCGTCGTCGGCCACGAGGTCAACGGCGCCAGGCGCTGGCTGCAGTTCGGGATTTCGCTCCAGCCGTCCGAATTCCTCAAGGTGGGCTGGCCGATCCTGCTCGCCTGGGTGCTGTCCTGGCGCGCGCGCGATCCCAACATTCCCGTCGTCGCGCTGTGCTTTGCGCTGATGGCGGTGCTCGCCGCGCTGCTCATGCTTCAGCCCGACTTCGGCTCGACGATGCTGTTTTCGGGTACGTTCCTCGTCATGGTGCTGCTCTCGGGCTTCGACATGCGGCGCATGGGCATGTTCGCAGGCGTCGGCGTGGTGCTGCTGGTCCTGATGTATTTCACCTATGAGAACGGGCGCAATCGCATCGACAGCTTCCTGTTCGGGGGCAGCGCGTTCGACCAGGTGGACCTTGCCCAGCGCACGCTGCTCAACGGCGGGTGGACCGGGCAGGGGTTCTGGATGGGCGTGCGCAAGATGGCGCTGCCCGAAGCGCACACCGACTATATCTTCTCGGTCATCGGCGAGGAGTTCGGCTTGCTGTCCTGCGTGGTCATCGTGGGTCTCTACCTGGCATTCCTGACCCGCGTGCTGCTGCGCCTGGTCGATGAGGAGGACCTGTTCACGGTGCTCGCCGCGGCGGGCATCGCGGCGCAGTTCGGCGGGCAGGCGTTCATCAACATCCTCGTCAATCTTCAGCTTTTCCCGTCCAAGGGCATGACGCTGCCGCTCATCAGCTACGGTGGTTCGTCGACCGTGGCGCTGTGCCTGACGATGGGTCTGCTGCTGGCGATCACGCGGCGCAATCCCTTCATCCAGCGCGAGCCCTTTTCCCTGCGTTCTACCGGAGACCTTTCATGAGCGGGCCTTCGCGCCACTACGTCCTGGCGGCCGGCGGCACCGGCGGCCACCTCATCCCCGCCTTCGCGCTTGCCGCCGAACTGCACGCGCGCGGCCACCACATCGCGCTGATCACCGACGAGCGCGGGGCCAAGATCCCCGGCAAGCCCGAGTATCTGACCACCCATGTCCTGCCGCAAGGGCGCATCGCGGGCAGGAACCCGCTGGGCTGGCTCAAGGGCGCGCGCGGCGTGCTGCGCGGCCGGTCGATGGCCAAGCGCCTGTTCGAGAGTTTCCAGCCGAGCGCGGTTGTGGGCTTTGGTGGCTATCCCTCGCTGCCCACCATGCTCGCGGCGAGCGCGATGAAGGTGCCCAGCGTCCTGCACGAGCAGAACGCGGTGCTCGGCCGGGTCAACCGCTACTTCGCCGGGCGCGTCGATGCGATCGCCACCCCGTGCGAGGATGTCGACTTTCTCGATCGCAAGTACGCCGCCAAGGTCACGCTGGTCGGCAACCCGGTGCGCGAGGAGGTGCTGGCGCTGCGCGAGGAGCCGTTCCCCGAATTCGGTGAGGACAGCCTGTTTCGCATCCTCGTCACCGGCGGCAGCCAGGGCGCGCGGATCCTGAGCCAGGTGATCCCCGAGGCGCTGGCCATGCTGCCCACCGCCTTGCGCTCGCGCCTGCAGGTGATCCAGCAGTGCCGGCCCGAGGACATCGAGGCGGTGCGCGAACGCTACGCCGTCCACGGCATCCCCGCCGAACTCGCCACTTATTTTGAGAACATGGCCGAGCGGCTGGCGGGCGCGCACCTGTTCATCGGCCGCTCGGGTGCTTCGACCATCGCCGAGCTGACCGCCGTGGGGCGGCCCGCGATCCTCATCCCGCTGCCCTACGCCATGGACGATCATCAGGTCGCCAACACGCGTGAGATCGTCGCGGCGGGCGGGGCGCGGGTGATCCGCCAGCCCGCGGTGACCACCGAGGAGCCCGAGGCGATCGCCGATCTCGACAAGCGCAACGCGCTGCTTCGCGAACAGGGCGCGATCTTCGGCAAGATGGCCAAGGACGTGTGCCAGCAGATCCAGGCCATCGCGCAGAACCCTCAGACGCTTGCCAACGCGGCGCACGCGGCGTGGAACTGCGGCTACCCCAGGGCCGCGAGCGACCTTGCCGATCTGGTCGAGAGTTTTGGCGCGGCCCCGCTCATGGACGTGCTGCGCGTGGTGCCCGAAGGCACCGCGAGCGCGACCGGCGGCGAGGCGCTGGCGCGCCGTCTGAACACGGAGATTGCACAGTGAAGGCCGTCGGCACCGATATCGGCACCATTCATTTCGTCGGCATCGGCGGTATCGGCATGTCGGGCATCGCCGAAGTGATGCACAACCTGGGCTATTCGGTACAGGGTTCGGACATCGCCGAAAGCTACGTGGTCGACCACCTGCGCGAACGCGGGATCACGGTCATGATCGGCCACGCGGCGGACAACGTGAACGGCTCCTCGGTGGTCGTCACCTCGACCGCGGTGCGCCGCACCAACCCCGAAGTCGCCTACGCGCTCGAACACCGCATCCCGGTGGTGCGCCGCGCCGAAATGCTGGCCGAACTGATGCGGCTCAAATCCACCGTCGCCATCGCGGGCACGCATGGGAAGACGACGACGACCTCGCTTGTCGCCGCCCTGCTCGATGCCGGCGGGGTCGATCCCACGGTCATCAACGGGGGCATCATCAACGCCTACGGTTCGAACGCGCGCATGGGCGAGAGCGACTGGATGGTGGTCGAGGCCGACGAGAGCGACGGTTCGTTCCTGCGGCTCGACGGGACCATCGCGGTCGTCACCAACATCGATCCCGAGCATCTCGATCACTACGGCTCGTTCGACAAGGTCAAGGACGCCTTCGTCGAATTCATCGAGAACGTGCCGTTCTACGGCGCGGCGCTGCTGTGCATCGATCACCCCGAAGTGCAGGCGATCATCCCCAAGGTGCGCGACCGCCGCGTGGTGACCTACGGCTTTTCCGCGCAGGCCGACATTCGCGGCGAGAACGTGACCCCGGTGCCCGGCGGCAACCGCTTCGACGTGGCGCTGCGCCAGCGCGACGGTTCGTTCGAGCGGATCGAGGGCATCGAACTGCCCATGCCCGGCCGCCACAACGTGCAGAACGCGCTGGCCGCGATCGGCGTGGCGATCGAGATGGGGATCGACCATGCGGTGATCCAGCATGGCTTTGCCCAGTTCGGCGGGGTCAAGCGCCGCTTCACCAAGGTCGGCGAAATCGACGTGTCGGGAACGCCGGTTCCGGTGATCGACGACTATGGCCACCACCCGGTCGAAATCCGCGCCGTGCTCGCCGCCGCGCGCGAAGGGGTGAAGGGCCGCGTCATCGCGGTGGCCCAGCCGCACCGCTTCACGCGCCTGCGCGATCACATGGCCGACTTCGAAAGCGCCTTCAACGACGCCGACATGGTCTTCATCGCCCCGGTCTACGCCGCGGGCGAGGACCCGATCGAGGGCGTCGACGCGGCGCATCTGGTCCAGGGGCTCAAGGCGCGCGGCCACCGTTCGGCGCAGGAAATCGCCGGGCCCGACGCGCTCGCCGAAGCGCTCGCCCCGATCCTGCTGCCCGGCGACATGGTCGTGTGCCTGGGCGCGGGCGACATCACCAAGTGGGCCGCCGGGCTGGCGGCGGCGGTGAGCGCGAAGCGGGGTGGAGATGATTACGCTGCTTGGGTCAAAAATAATGTAAAACTGAGGCCGCGCGGCGCATGAGCGGGACGGACGCCTTGCTTCCCCCGGTGAACGGCAAGCTGACGGCGAACGCGCCGCTGGCTCCGCTCGTCTGGTTCAAGGCGGGCGGCGCGGCGCAGTGGCTGTTCGAGCCGAAAGACACCGCCGATCTTCAGGCCTTCCTCGCCGCGCTCGATCCGGCGATGCCGGTCATGGCGCTGGGGCTGGGCTCGAACATGATCGTGCGCGACGGGGGCGTGCCGGGCGTTGTCGTGCGTCTGGGCAAGCCCTTTGCCAAAGTGACCGCGCTCGATGACGTGACGCTTGAATGCGGCGGGGGGGCGAGCGGCATTCTCGTTTCCTCGACCGCGCGCGACAAGGGCATTGCGGGGACCGAGTTCCTGCGCTCGATACCGGGCACGGTGGGCGGTTTCGTGCGGATGAACGGCGGCGCCTACGGGGGCGAGGTCAAGGACATCCTCGTATCCTGCGACGTGGTGCTGCGCTCGGGCGAACGGGTGACGCTGGCGAACGAGGAGCTTGGCTACACCTACCGCCATTCGACCCTGCCCGAAGGCTGCGTGGTGGTGGCCGCGCGGTTCAAGGGCCGCCCCGGCGATCCGGCGGCGATCCAGGCCGAGATGGACCGTATCTCGGCCAGCCGCGAAGCCAGCCAGCCGCTGCGCTCGAAGACCGGCGGGTCGACCTTCAAGAACCCGCCGGGCCATTCGGCGTGGAAGCTGGTGGACGAGGCGGGCTGCCGGGGCTTGCAGATCGGCGGCGCGCAAGTCTCCGAAAAGCACACCAATTTCCTCCTCAACACGGGTGAGGCCACCGCCGCCGAGATCGAAGCGCTCGGCGAGGAAGTGCGCCGCCGGGTCAAGGAAAGCTCGGGCGTGACGCTCGAATGGGAAATTCAGCGCGTCGGCGAGTTCGCCCGGACGCCCGACGATCAACGAGTAGGTATTTCAAAGTGACCCTTGCCAAGCTCCACGTCGCCGTCCTGATGGGCGGCTGGTCGAACGAACGCCCCGTCTCGCTGATGAGCGGCGAGGGTGTGGCCAAGGCGCTCGAAAGCAAGGGCCACCGCGTCACCCGCATCGACATGGGCCGCGACGTTGCCGAAGTGCTTGCCGAGACGCGCCCCGACGTGGTGTTCAACGCGCTCCACGGCGCGCCGGGCGAGGATGGCACGGTGCAGGGCCTGATGGACCTGATGGGCCTTACCTACACCCATTCGGGCCTCGCCACCTCGGTCATCGCGATCGACAAGGAGCTGACCAAGCAGGCGCTCGTCCCCCACGGCATCCCGATGCCCGGCGGGCGCGTGGTGGACACCGCGAGCCTGTTCGAAAAGGACCCGCTGCCGCGCCCTTACGTGCTCAAGCCGGTCAACGAAGGGTCCTCGGTGGGCGTGGCGATCGTCACCGCCGAGGGCAACTACGGCAACCCGATCTCGGCCGAAGCCAAGGGGCCCTGGCAGGAGTTCGACCAGCTGCTGGCCGAACCCTACATTCGCGGGCGCGAGCTGACCACGGCGGTAATCGGCGGTCCGAACACCGGCGAGCGCGCGCTGCTGGTGACCGAACTGAAACCCAAGTCGGGCTTCTACGACTTCGATTCCAAATATACCGACGGCATGACCGAGCACGTCTGCCCGGCCGAAATTCCCGACGAAATCACCCAGGCGTGCAAGGCCTATGCGCTGCGCGCGCACCAGCTGCTCGGCTGCAAGGGCACCAGCCGCTCGGATTTCCGGTGGGACGATACGCAAGGCGTCGAAGGGCTGTTCCTGCTCGAAACCAACACCCAGCCGGGCATGACCCCGCTCAGCCTCGTGCCCGAACAGGCCAAGGCCTGCGGGATCGACTACGCCGACCTTGTCGAGATGATCATCGCCGAAGCGCTGGCCGACGCGCAAAAGGCGGCCGCCAAGAAGGCCCCCACGCAAGAGGCCGGGGCCAAATGAGCACCACGATCAAGCGCAAGGGGCGCACCGCGCGCAAGGCGGCGAGCGCGCAGGGCAACCGCGCGCGGATGCGCAGCGCCAAGGCGACCGGGGGCAGCGCGATCGACATGGCGATGGGCTGGCTGCCGTTTTCCGAGCGCCAGCTCCAGCGCCTGTTCGTGCTCATCATCCTGGCCGCGGGCGCGGGGCTGGTCTGGCTGCTGGCCTCGGCCGCGGGGCTGCCCGTGCTGGCCGAGCAGCGCTTTGCCTTCATCTCGCAGGAAGCCGGGTTCAAGGTGCAGCACATCGAACTGCGCGGCATCAAGAACATGAACCAGTACGCGGTCTACGAACGCGCGCTCGAACAGAAGACCCGCGCGATGCCGCTGGTCGATCTCGACGCGCTGCGCGCCCAGCTGCTGGCGCTGCCCTGGGTCCAGGACGCGCGCGTCTCGCGCCAGCTGCCCTCCACGCTGGTGATCGACATCGTCGAGAGGAAGCCCATCGCGGTGCTGCGCAAGGCCGATACCTACGCGCTGATCGACGAGACCGGCCACGAACTCCAGACGATCGACCGCAAGGATACCCGGGGCAAGCTCATCGTCTCGGGCGAAGGCGCAGGCCAGCAGGTGCTCCAGCTCCAGCACCTGCTCGACGCCGCGCCCGCGCTCAAGCCGCGCGTCCACGAGGCGCAGTGGGTGGGCAACCGGCGCTGGAACCTGGTGTTCGAGACCGGCCAGGTGCTCGCGCTGCCCGAAGGCGCGCAACCTTCGGCCAGCGCGCTCGTTACCTTCGCGCGGCTCGACGGGACCAACCGCCTGATCGGGGGCAAGGCGATCGCCATCGACATGCGCGCACCCGACCGGGTGTACCTGCGCGTGCCCGATGGCGAGCCGCAGGAAGTGTCGACGAAGACCGGCGCGGTCGCGCTGGCCTCGGGTGGGGGCGAGGAATGAACGGGGCAAGTGTCATGACGGAAAAGCGGCGCTGATGGCAGGCCCGCGCATCAGCCGCGTGTTCGGCGCGGTCAACATCGGCTCGTTTCGCGTCTCGGCGATCATCGCGGGGATTTCGGAGAACGGCGATCTCGTCGTGCTCGGCTCGGGCCACCGCGCCAGCCAGGGGATCAAGCGCGGTTACGTGACCGACATGGCCGCGGCGACCTATGCCGTGCGCGATGCGATCGAACGCGCCGAACGCATGGCCGACGTTTCCGTCCAGAAAGTGTGGATCGGCTGTTCGGGCGCGGGGCTGGCCAGCCGGTTGCAGCCGTTCGATGCCGAAATCGGCGGGCGCCGGATCGAGCAGGAGGACATCGACCAGCTGCTCGTCGCCGCGCGCGACGCGATCCAGCCCGACGGGCGCATGGTGCTGCACGCGCAGCCCGCGCAGTACCGGCTCGACGGCGCGCACGGGGTGGGCGATCCGGTGGGCCTGCACGCCGAGCGTCTGGGCGTCGACATCCACGTCATGCTGGCCGACGGCGCGCCGATCCGCAATCTGACCGAGGCGGTGCAGAGCGCGCACCTCGAAGTCGAGGCGGTGGTCGGCTCGCCGATCGCGGCCGGGCAGGCCTGTCTTTCGCCGGAAGAGCGCGATCTGGGCGTCGCGCTGGTCGAATTCGGCGCCGAAGTCACCAACGTCTCGCTCTACGCGGGCGGGATGCTGCGCGACATGGTCTCGATCCCGATGGGCAGCGCGGACATCACCGACGCCATCGCCTCGGCCTTCGGCATCCGGCGCTACCAGGCCGAGCGGCTCAAGTGCGTCAACGGCTCGGCGATCGCCAGCCCGCACGACCACCGCGAGATGATTCCCGTCAACGCGCCGGGCGAAGAGGGCACCGGCCCGATCGCCCGCCACGCCGACGACAAGAACCGCATCCCGCGCGCCGAACTGATCGGGGTCATCACCGGCCAGCTCGGGATGCTCATGGAAGAGGTCAACAAGGCCTTGAAGGCGATGCAGTTCTCCAGCCATCGCGGCAAGCAGGTGGTGTTTACCGGGGGCGGCGCCGAACTGGTGGGCCTCGCCGATTACGCGCAGGCCGCGATCGGGCGGCCGGTGCGCATCGGGCGCGTGCCGCATCTTTCGGGTCTGGCCGAAGCCCACCTCAAGCCGGGTTTCTCGACGTTGACGGGTCTGGTACTCTACGCCTCGAACGATCCGGTCGATATTCGCAGCTTCGCGCGCCGTCAGCAGCGTACCGTGAAGCTGGGATGGAGTGGAATGGCTGTACGTATCGTACAGGCATTGAAGGAATATTTTTGAAGTACTGGTGGCGCATCCGGTTCTGGTGTCCGATTTGGGACACCCGGACGGGACGTGGCTGCGCTGCGACGGGTGCCGGGATCGGCCGCAAAAGGGCGGTTTTGGCTGTGGACAACGAATTGCTATCCTTTGCTTCGATGAGTCGAAGCGTGCAATCAGGATGGTCAAGGAATATTTTGACGCGCATGTGTCTGGCAGGAGTCACAAATGAGCATTAACATCGGACTGCCGACGATCGACGAACTTCGCCCGCGTATCGTCGTCATCGGCGTAGGCGGCGCCGGCGGCAATGCCATCGCCAACATGATCCAGGCGCAGATCGAAGGGGTCGACTTCGTCGTCGCCAACACCGACGCGCAGGCCCTCAACAACTCGATCGCGGAAACCCGCATCCAGCTCGGCCACGAGATCACGCAGGGCCTCGGCGCCGGCGCACGCCCCGAAGTGGGCCGCGCGGCGGCGGAGGAATCGCTCGACGAGATCGGCCAGATGCTCGAAGGCGTGCACATGCTGTTCATCGCGGCGGGCATGGGCGGGGGCACCGGCACGGGCGCCGCGCCGATCATCGCCAAGGCCGCGCGCGAGAAGGGCATCCTGACCGTGGGCGTGGTTTCCAAGCCGTTCCTGTTCGAAGGCACGCGCCGTATGCGCGCGGCCGAATCGGGCATCGAGGAACTGCAGAAGAACGTCGATACGCTCATCGTCATTCCCAACCAGAACCTGTTCCTCATCGCCAAGGCAGAGACGACCTTCAAGGAAGCCTTCCAGCTTGCCGACGAAGTGCTCCAGCAGGGCGTGCGTTCGATCACCGACCTGATGATCATGCCCGGCCTCATCAACCTGGACTTCGCCGACGTGCGCTCGGTCATGGGTGAGATGGGCAAGGCGATGATGGGCACCGGCGAGGGCGAAGGCCCCAACCGCGCGCTCGAGGCGGCCGAACAGGCGATCGCCAATCCTTTACTGGACGGTGTCTCGATGCAGGGCGCCAAGGGCGTCATCATCTCGATCATCGGCGGCGAGGACATGAAGCTGCTCGAAGTCGACGAAGCGGCCAACCACATCCGCGAACTCGTCGATGCCGACGCGAACATCATCTGGGGTTCGGCCTTCAACCCCGACCTCGACGGCAAGATCCGCGTCTCGGTCGTCGCCACCGGCATCGAGCAGACCGCCGAGCAGGCCGACACCGCGCCGCGCCCGATGGCCATCGGCTCGGGCCGTGGCCCGGTACGCCCCGCGATGCAGGTTCCGGCCTCTGCCGCACCCGCACCCGTGCAGGCCCCCGCGCCGAGCCCGGTCGCGCCTTCCTCGCCGTCCGAGCCTTTCGTGCTGAACACGCCCGCCCCGGCTCCGGTCGCGCCGCCCGCACAGCCTTACGTGCCCGAGCCCTTCACGCCTTCGGCCGAACTGGAACTGGACGCATCGGACGAGCTGGGCGAGGATGACGGCGGCGCCAGCGAACCGCCCTACGCCAGCCTCTCGGGCTCGCGCTCGATGCCGTTCGGCTCGCGCCCGGTGCCCCGTGCGCAGGACGAACTGTTTGCCAGCGATCCGCGCGCGGCAGCCCCGGCACCCGCGCC
>NZ_JALHLF010000123.1 GCF_022832435.1 Novosphingobium organovorum
AGCGTCTGACCGGCGCCGGGCGCACCGTGCGCCCGCCCCCCTCGGTCAGCCCCCCTCGGTCAGCCCTGCGCGCGCCGGGACACGGGGGGCGGATACGGTTCCGGCGGCGGAGACACGGCCGGTGCGCTCCAGCTTGCCCCAGCCCACCACCCACCCGGCAATGGCCGAGGCGATCGCGCGCAGCACCACGCCGTACATGATCTGGCGATAGACCAGCCGCTGCGAGATCAGCAGCAGCGGATTGTAGCGCACCCGGTGCGTGTCGAGGCGGTAGCCGATCCACCCGCAGGCGACGTCGATCAGCGTGAACACCGCCCAGAACAGCGCCATCGTCGAAACATCGCCGCGCGTCTGCGCCCAGCCGTGGGCCAGCGTGCGCGCGATGGTGGCGACGATCGAGATCACCAGCGCGGCATCGATCAGCGGGGAGATCGCGGCGAAGGCGATCTGGAACAGCCAGGCCTGCGGCAGGCCGATCAGGCCGAGCCCGGTCGGCTGGCGCCGGGCGATCACCGCGCGGTGCTTCCACAGGCACTGCAGCGTGCCGAAGGCCCAGCGGAAGCGCTGCCTGGCAAGCGCGCGGAAGCTTTCGGGCGCTTCGGTCCAGGCCACCGCGCGCGGATCGTAGGTGACCCGCCAGCCCTGCCGCTGGATCGCGATGGTGAGGTCCTGGTCCTCGGCCAGGGTGTCCTCGGGATAGCCGCCGACCGAGGCCAGCGCGCTGCGCCGCCACGCGCCGACGGCGCCGGGCACCACGGTCATCGCCTCGAACCCGGCAAGCGCGCGGCGTTCCAGGTTCTGCGCGGTGATGTATTCGACCGCCTGCCAGCGGGTGATGAGGTTGACCCGGTTGCCCACCCGCGCATCGCCCGCCACCGCGCCGATCTGCGGATCGGCGAACCAGCGCGCCAGGCGCCGCACGGTCTCGGGTTCGAACTGGGTATCGGCGTCGAGCGCGATGATGATCGCGCCGCTCGCATCGACCAGCGCACGGTTGAGCGCGGCGGCCTTGCCCCCGTTCGTGAGCGTGAGCAGGCGCACGCGCGGATCGTGGCCGTAGCGCGCGGCGACCAGCGCGCTCGTCGCATCGCGCGACCCATCGTCGGCGACGATGACCTCGAGCGCGGGATAGTCGCTCGCCAGAATCCGTTCGACCGAGGCGAGGATCACGCGTTCCTCGTTGTAGGCCGGGATGATGACGCTGACGCTGGGCTCGAGAGCGGGCGGTTCACCGCGCTGGCGGCGGCTCTGGAACCAGGCCAGCGCGGTCATCGTCACCGCGCGCACGATGCCCAGTGAAATCGCGAGATAAAACAGCCAGGTGAGCAGCGCGAGCAAGCCGCCCAGCACGAGGAACACGCCGACATCGAGGCGCACCGCGGTCTGGTCCGCGCGCGAGATGCGCGGCATCGCCTGCGCCTGCGGCACGCCGATGAGCTGCGAGGCGGTGACGAAATGGTAGCCGCGCGCCTTGAGCGCGGTGATGATCTGCGGCAGCGCGGCGATCGTCTGCGCGCGGTTGCCGCCGCCATCGTGGAGCAGCACGACGTTGCGCGCGGTGCCCGCGGGCGCGTTCTCGATCTCGTCGAGCACCGTCTGGACGATCGCCTGGGTGCCTGGACGCTGCCAGTCGTTGGGATCGACGTGGAGGCCGACGATCGTATAGCCCGCCTTCTGCGCTTCGAGCGCCGGGCCCAGTTCGTCGGCCGTGGTCGGCTCGGCGTCTCCAAAATAGGGCGCGCGGAACAGTGTCATGCGCCGGCCGGTATAGGCCTCGACGAGGCGCTGGGTGGTGTTGAGTTCGAGCTTTGCCTGGTTGGCCGCGGTATTGGCCATGTTGGGGTGGGTGTAGGTGTGGTTGCCGATCTCGTCGCCGTCGGCCACCTCGCGTTCGAGCAGGCCGGGTTCGGCCAGCGCGTTCTCGCCGATCACGAAGAAGGTGCCGGGCACGTGCGCCCCTTCGAGGATCGAAAGGATGCGCGGGGTCCAGTCGGGATCGGGGCCGTCGTCGAAGGTCAGCGCGATGCGCCTGGGGTCACTGCCCCCGGCGCGCTGCACCACGTAAGGGGTGGGCAGGGCGCTGTAGTGTTCGCTCTCGATCACGCCTGCGGGGCTGAAGCGGACCGTGCGCGCGCCGTCCTGCGGGGTGTCGGTGATGCGCAGGATCTCGCCCTCGCCCTCGACGTCGGCGCTGCCGGTCGCGGTGAGCCGGGCGAGGTTAGGGCGGTGCCCGGTGCGCCAGGCGGCGAAATCGCTCCACACGCCAGGGTCTTCCGAGCCCAGCTTCCACAAGGCGACGCTCGACAGGTTGAGCCGGTCAAGCGCGGCCAGTTCGTTCCAGGTGCTTGCCGCATCGAGCATCCAGATGGTGTGGTGCGTACCCGCCTCGTCATAGGCGAAGCCCGCGTTGCCGCTGCCCGGATCGAAGGCGATCGGGGCTTCGCTGTCGTTGGCGGCGAGGAACGCCTCGTCGAGCGAAAGCGCGTCGGTCTGGCTACCGTGCCAGTCGTAGGCGTAGCTGCCGAGCGCGACGACCAGCTTGCTGGCGGGAATGCGCCGGGCCGCGGTCTGCACTTCGCGCACGAACCAGTCCTGTGCCGCGATCGGGCCGGGCTCGCCGCCCTGCCAGTGCTGGTCGTAGGCCATGAAGATCACCTTGTCGCAGGCCCGCGAAAGCGCTTCGAAGGGCCAGTGGGGGTCTTCGGCGGGGGCGGTAACGGCGATCAGCGCGCCCTTGGGCAGCGCCGCGCGCAGTTCGCTGAGGAAGGTGAGATAGGGCCCCATGGCGCGGGGGGGAAGCGCCTCGAAGTCCATCACCAGCCCGGCGGCGTGGCTGGCGATGACCTCCTGCGCCAGCCGCGCGGTGAAGGCGCGGCGGGCGCGGCGGTCCTGTAGCAGGCGTTGCACGCCCGCGCCGTCCCAGTGATCGCCCGCGTAGTTCTGCACCATCGGCAGCACCTTGAAGTGGTGGCGCCCGTTCGCGACGAGGTTGGTGAAGCGCACGTCGCGGGCGACGGTGACGGCGTGGTCCGGCCCGGCGACACCGATCGTGGCGGGCACCACCCAGTCCAGATCGCCGCCGTGGTGGAGCAGCGAATAGAAACTGTCGTCGTTGTTGGGGTCGTAGAAGCCGATGGTCAGCGCGGGTTGGGCGTGGCGGTGGAGCGGCGCGGGCAGCCAGGCGCGCAAGTCGCGTCGGATGCCGGTCTGGCGGAAGGTCGCGGCGCGCAGCACGGGCACGGGCATGTCCAGCTCACGCTCGCGCGGGAGCACGACGAGCGTGGTGGCAAAGGCCACCGCGGCGAGCACCGCGATGAGCAGCAGCGCGCCGAGAAGACGCTTGGACCAGCGGCTGCGCCGCCCGGTGGGATCGAAGAAAACCGGTCTGGACATGGCGATCGGGGGCTCGCTCAGGAATGAGGGGAAAGGGCCGCGCGCGGTGCGCCGGGCCGGGGGGAAAGGGCGGTGTTGAAGCGCGGATCGGCGCGGCGCAGCGCGGCGAGCGTGGTGGCGAGCAGGCGCTTGCCGTCGTGGTGCAGCGGGTGCCCGCCGCTCAGCGCGATGACGTCGGCGCCGCTCCCGGCGAGCGGCGGACACAGGCTGTCGTCTTCCTCGAGCCCGTGGATGCAGATCAGCGGTGCGTAAGTCAGCGTGCGCAGCCGGGCGAGCGGCAGCGCGTCGGCGGGGCCGGTATAGGCAAGGCCGGTGGGATCGGCGCGGAAATAGACATGGCGGGCGGGTACGGTGAGCTGGATCGCGGCGATGCGTGGACGCAAGTCGGCGGGCAGATCGGGCAGAACGGTGGCGAGGATGTCCGCGCCGTAGGACTGGCCGATCACGATGAGGCGCCGGGCGTGGTTTTGCGCCAGCGCGCGGCGCAGCGCACCGATGACGATGGCGCGGGTTTCCCCGATGCTGCGGTGCGTGCCGAAGGCGGCGGGCGAACTGACGCCAAGGACGGGGAAGCCGCGCTGCGCCAGCGCGCGGGCCAGGTCGCCGCTGAGGCCGAAGTGAAAGCCCATGTCGCCCGAGAACATGACCACCGGCAGCGCGCGGCGGGGCGCATCGGGGGCGGGGGCGAAGACTTGTTCGGCCTGGGTGCCGAGCAGGCCCAGCCGAGTGGCCTGCGTGGCGAGCGCGCCGAGCAGGGCGAGCGCGAGGAGCAGTGCAGCCGCAAAGCGCAGCGCGCCCATGCAGCGGTGGTTGGGACGGGGAGGGAGCGTCATGGGTGCGGACGTTTCGAACGGTCAGGCGAGAGCCGGACGGGGAGTGGGGGCGCTGGCCGTGACCGGCGGCGTTGGGGTGCGCGGGAGCGCCGGAGCAGGCGGGGGGGCTTCAGGCCGGTCGGTAGCGGGCGGGAGGGGCTGCACCGGCGCGCTCGGGCCTTGCGCGATCAGCCGCGAGGCGTCGCGCAGCCCCTTGAGCAGGCCCAGCCCCGAAGGCCCCGCGATGTACCGCGGCTCCCAGTCCACGGCGAATTTCTGCTTGAAGGTGCGCAGCCCGCGAAAGCCGTAGAGCCGCTCCCCCCGCGCAAAGACCAGCGCGCCCGCCTTGGCCCAGACCGGGGCGAGATGGCGCGCGTCGATCCCCGCGAGCGGCACCATGCCGAGCGAAAAGCGCTGGTAGCCACGCGTCTGCGCCCAGCCGATCAGGCGGGTGAACAGAAAGGCCATGGTCCCGCTCGGCGCTTCGGCGCTCTGGCGCATGAGGTCGAGCGAGGCTTCGTGATGCACCCCGGTCAGCCACAGGTTGGCAAAGGCCACGATCCGCCCTTCGACCATGACCAGCGCGACGTCGAACTGTTCGATATAGGCGCGATCGAACCGCCCGAGGCTGAAGCCCTTTTCCTGCGCGCCCTTGGCGGCGAGCCATTCGTCCGAAATGCGCTCGAGTTCGTCGAGGATCACCGGGACCGCCTCGGCCGGCACGATGCGCAGCTCGGCCCCGGCGCGCTCGGCCACCCGCGCGGCCTTGCGGATCGAGCGCAGGCGCGGCGATTGCAGGTCGTATCCGGCGAGGTCGACGATCGCCTCCTCGCCAAACTTGATGACCTGCAGGCCCATGCCGATCGCGAGGTCGAGCGCGGCGGGGGTCATCTCGTAGAGCAGCAGGCGCCCCTGCGCGCGGTCGACCCGCTCGCGCAGCGCCCAGAGCAGGTCGCTCCACGCAGCAGGCTCGCCCACCGGATCGCCCATCACGATCCAGCTGTGCCCCTTGACCTGGTACATCACGAAGGCATCGCGCGCGGGTGAGAGCAGGAAGCGCTTGTCGCCGGTCAGCGCGAGCATCGTCTCGCTGCGCGGCGAACGGGCGAGGATGGTGCGGATCGCGGCGGCATCCTCGGCGCTGAGCTCGGCGGGGTCCTCGGGCCGGGCCGGGGAGAGCAGGCGCCACAGCGCGAAAGCGGCGAGGAACACCGCGCTGGCGAGCGTCGCGCGCAGGAAGCGCGGGGCATCGCCGTGCAGCGCGAACTTCCACCACAGGTCGTCCTGGTAGGCGACATGGCGGTAGGCGAAGAACCCGGCCCAGGTGGCCAGCCCCAGCGCCATGGTGATCGCGGTGGCCCAGCCGGTGGTGAAAGGCTGCGCGGTCAGCGCGGTGCGCCGGTAGAACAGCTTGCGGCTGACCTGCAGGATGCCCGCGATGGCCAGACACACGATCGCCTCCTCATAGTCGATCCCCTTGGCGAGCGAGAACAGCGCGCCCGCCACCAGCAGCAGCCGGGTGGCGAGGCAGGCACCGTCGAGCCGGCGGTAGAGCCCCGGCGCGACCAGCAGCAGCGCGGTGCCGACCAGGCTCGCGGCGATGTGGCTGGCTTCGATGAACGGCAGCGGCAGCACGTCGGACAGCCCGCCGAGCCGGTCGTGGATCGCGGGGAGAGAGCCCGAAAGGAGCAGCATCCCGCCGCCCAGGAACGCCGCGGTGCTGCTGAGCGCGGGGACCAGACTGCCGGCGAGCGCCTGCGAATCGCCCAGCACCTGGTTGACCGCGCGGCTCGCGCGCGCCTCGCGCCAGGCCAGCAGGACGAGCGCGAGCGCGAGCGGGAGCAGGTAGTAGACGATGCGGTAGGCGATCAGCGCGGCAAGGACCTGGGCATGGTCCTGCGGGATGACCGCCAGGATCACCGCCTCGAACACCCCGATCCCGCCCGGCACGTGCGAGAGCACGCTGACCAGCAGGCCCAGCGCATAGGCCAGCACGAAGGCGGGGAACAGCGCCAGCGAGGCGTGGGGAAGCAGCACGAAGAGCGCGCTCGCCGCGCAGACCAGATCGACCAGCGAGACGCCGAGCTGGGCGAGCAGGGTCGGGCCATCGGGCAGCGCGAGCGAGATCTTCCAGATCCGCAGCGGGCCCCTGGCCCGTGCGCACAGCGTGCCCAGCGCCAGCAGCAGCGCGAGCATGAGCGCACCGCTCGCGCGGGTGGGGCCGGCACCGAGATGCAGCGGGCCGATCGCCAGCGGGCCGGTGTGCAGGCTCATCGCCAGCGCGGCAAGGGCGCTGACACCGATCCAGAACGCCGCGCCGGTCAGCGCGATCACCCGCGCCACGTCGAGACTGTCGAGCCCGGCGGCGACGTAGACGCGGTGGCGCACCGAACCGCCGGTCAGGACCGAAAGGCCCAGATTATGGGTCAGGGTATAGCTGGCGAAGGCGCCGATCGCGGCGGTGCGCCAGGGCAGCGGGCGGCCGATGACGCGCAGCGCGATGACGTCGTAGAAGGTGAGCGCAAGATAGCTCAGCGCGGTGAGCGCCATGGCGGGCAGGAGCTGGCGCAGGGTCAGCGCGTGGAGCGTCTGGCGCAGCTGGTCGTAGGTGATCTCGTGCGTGAGCGCGCGCAGCGCGAGCAGGCCGAGGCCGATCAGCACCAGCACCAGAGCGGTGCCGAGCGCCACGCGGTAGCGGCGCAGGAAGGCCAGCGTCGGGCTCATTGCGGCAGCCTTGCGATATGGTTCCAGTCCTGCGAGCGGCACAGCAGGCGGTGCAGCACGCAGCCGCGCACGCGCATCACGTCGGGGCCGATCGCTTCGATCGTCGAATCGAAGTGGTGGCCCATGTCGGGCACGTAGACCGTTCCCGCCCAGCGCCGCGCGCCGGTCGGGCGGTACTGTTCGAGCACCGCGGTGCCCAGCAGCGCGGTCACCCCGCTGTCGCGCGCGTCGGCCTTGGCTTCTTCGCTCGCCCACACGACATGGCCGCACAGCGCGTCGGCGCACGGCTCGACCTGGACCGCGACCGAGCCGGCCGGGTTGAGCCACAGTCCGGTCAGCCCGTTCGGTCCGTTCGGCCCGGCGCGCGGGGGTGGCGGGCTTTGCGCGTTCCCGGCCGCCGGGGCGAGCGCGAGCAGCGCGCAAAGCGCAAGATGCATCGCCAGAGCGATGCCGGATGGGCCGCGTCGCGCGCAGGAGGCATCGCAGTGGGGGAATTCAGGGCGGGAAGGGCGCATGCGGGCTCTCGATCCTTGACGGCGGACCCTGCCTCCTTGCGCCGGGGCGTCTATCGCGCGGCTGACCGGTTCGTGACCTTTTTGTAATGTTGGACCGGGATGGGCCGAGGCCGCTTGGCCGCCGCCGGGTCGCAGGCTATGCCGGGACCCTGGTTCCGGGCCGCGTGGCGGCCCCCCTCAGGGAAAGCGTGGCGGCCCGATGGCGCACAAGATACTCGTGGTCGAGGACGATGCCGCGACCGCCGATTTCATCGCTAACGGTTTCGAGCAGGAAGGCTTCGTGGTCGATCGCGCGGACAACGGGCGCGACGGCCTGTTCCTGGCGACCGACGCGCGCTACGCCTGCATCGTGCTCGACCGGATGCTGCCCGGACTCGACGGGATGGCGGTGCTGGCCGCGCTGCGCGGCGCCGGGGTGGAGACCCCGGTCATCATCCTTTCCGCGCTCGGTTCGGCGGACGAGCGGGTCACCGGCCTCACCAGCGGTTCGGACGACTATCTGGTCAAGCCGTTCGCCTTTGCCGAACTCTCGGCGCGGGTGAAGCTGCTGATCCGGCGGGGCAAGAGCGCGCCCGCGGCCGAGACCACGCTTGGCTGCGGCGATCTGGAGATGGACCTGCTGGCGCGCCGGGTCACGCGAAAGGGACGGGTGGTCGACCTCAAGCCGCGCGAATTCCGCCTGCTCGAATACCTCTTGCGCCATGTCGATCAGGTGGTGACGCGCACCATGCTGCTCGAGGGGGTATGGGATTTCCACTTCGATCCGGGGACCAACGTGGTCGACGTCCACATCAGCCGCCTGCGCAAGAAAGTCGACGAGGGCGAGGAAGCGCCGCTGCTCCACACCGTGCGCGGCGCGGGGTATCGGATGGGCGTGGCGGGGTGAACTGGCGTTCGTCCACGCTGCGCTTCGCCACCCTGGTCTTCGCGCTGCAGCTGGTGGCCGCCGCGATCCTGCTGCTGGGCGTGGCGATCCTGCTGCGGGTGGGCGCCGAGGCCGACGCGATCGACCTGGCGCGCAACCAGCGCGACGATCTGCTCGCGATCCACGACGAGGGCGGCCTTGCCGCGCTGCGCCGCGATGTCGCCGCGCGCGCGCAGGAACGTGGCGAGCATTTCACCGTGCTGCTGCTGGTCGATGGCAAGGGGCGGCGTCTTGCGGGCAATCTGGCCGCCTTGCCGCCCCGGCTCGTGCCCGGCGCGCCCTATACCGCAGTGCGCGCCCGGCGCGAGGGGCACCGCACGCCCGAGACGATGCTGGTTCAGGTCGCGCGGCTGGGCGGTGGGGCGCGGTTGCTCACCGGCACCGTGTTCGAGAAACAGCGCGAGATCTTCGCGCAGCTGCGCGCGATCACGCTGCTCTCGCTGGTCTCGGCCTGCGGGCTCGCCGCGCTCGCCGCCTTCGTGCTGACCCGGCTCATCGTGCGCCGGCTCAAGGGCACCGTGGCGACGCTTCAGGCGGTGCGCGCGGGGCAGCTCGACCGGCGCATCCCGATCGACACCTCGGGCGATGCCTTCGCGCGGCTGGGCAGCGAGATCAACCGCGCGCTCGACCGGGTGGCGCAGCTCAACGGCGAACTCAAGCTGGCCACCGACAGTCTGGGCCACGATCTCAAGTCGCCGCTGACGCGGCTGCGCACGGTGCTCGACCGGATGGCGGGGGAAGCGGCGGGCAGCGCGCTCGAACCGCTCATCGCGCAGGCGAGCGGGGAGAGCGAGCGGCTGCTGGCCATTGTCGAGACCTCGCTCAGCATTACCCGCGCCGAGGCGGGCATCGGGCGCGAGAGCTTCGCGCCGTGCGACCTGCAGGGCGTGCTCGAGACGATGGTCGACATCTACGAACCCGTGTTCGAGGATCTGGGCCGCGCCATCGTGCTTGCCCCCGGCCCGCACGCGCGGCGCGCGGTTCACCGCCAGTTGCTCGACACCGCGCTGGCGAACCTCGTCGACAACGCGCTCAAGTACGGCGCGGGAACGGTCACGCTGGGGCTGACCGCCCGGGGCGAGGACATTGCGCTGTTCGTGGCCGACGAGGGGCCGGGTATCCCCGCCGCGCGTCGCGCCGAGGCGCTGCGCCGCCATGGCCGGCTCGACGC
>NZ_JALHLF010000124.1 GCF_022832435.1 Novosphingobium organovorum
GCCGCCGCGCCGCCGCCCATCAGCCCAAGCACCGCGCGGCGCGGCACCTCGCGCCGAACGAGCCCGTCATCCGGCCCCTTGCCCGATGCCTCCATTTCGTGCGCACTCTTCGCCATGATCGCCTCCCAAGCCTGCCCGCCCCGGTTCGTGGGTTGTGTAGCGGGGGCGAGTCGCGAAGGAGACTATACCGCGCCCGCTGCCTTGCGCCTGAACAGACCCCGGCGCGCGCGCCTGACCCGCGCCGGGCCCGATTTCATCACCCGCTTGCGGAACAGCGACGAGCCCAGCCGCACCAGCAGCAGGACCCAGGCGCACTGGGCGAGCACGGCGGCCACGTGCGGCCAGATCGCCGGGTCCTGCGCCGCGCGCGCCAGCATCGCGAACGGCGCGCTGAACGGGAAGATCAGCGCGAACAGCTCGATCCCGCTGCCCGGCTGGGTCATCGCGTAGCTCGCCAGGAAGAACACCATGAGCTGGACCATCGTCACCGGCATCGAGATCGTCTGCACCTCGCGCACGGTCGAGGCGAGCGAGCCGACGGCGAGGAACACCGAGCCAAGCAGCAGGTAGGCGGTCGAAAAATAGATCACGCCCAGCACCAGCAACGCAGGCCAGCCGACCGCGGGCGTGGCAAGATGCGGCAGCGCCGATCCGCCCGCCAGCAGCACCGCGCCCGCCACCGCGCCCCAGGTCGCAATGCCGACGAGCGACACGCCGAGCATGGCAAACAGCTTACCCAGAAACACCGCTTCCATCGGGATCGCGGCGGCCAACACTTCGATGATCTTGTTGCCCTTTTCCTCGACGAGGTTGGACAGCACCATGCCCGCCAGCATCATCGTGAGGAGGAACAGCAGCGTCTGCGCGCCTTGCGCGGTGCTCAACCGCCCGCGCCGCTCGCTCGCGCTGCTCGAGGAGGTGGTGGCAAGGTGCACCTCGGGCCAGGCGGCGAGTGTCCCGGCGCGCGCCTGCGCCGCGATCATCGCCACGGGACCCTGCCAGTCGGCAATGCGGCTGCGCGGCCCGGTCAGCACCGGATCGGCGGGCGTGCCTGAAAGGATCGCCGCGATGTTCGCCTCGCGCCCTTCGAGCGCCTCCTTGGGATCATAGCGTTCACCCGGCGCCAGCGCGTGGACGAGGACCAGACGCGGCACCGCATCGCCCAGCCGGTCACCCAGCGCCTTGCCCGCCGCGATCACCGCGCGGGCATCGGCGGCCTGCATGACCACGCCGACCTCGGGGCTGGCCGCGGTCTGCTGCACCCGCTGGCCGACCGAGCCCGCCAGCACGCCCACGATCACCGGAAACAGCGGCCCGAGCAGGAAGAAGAAGAACGCGCGGCTGAACAGGATCGCCACGAAATCGCGCCGGGCGATGACCCAGGCCGCCGCGAGGATCGAGAGCCGGCCATTGTGCATTCCCGCCTCGGGGTAGGGCGCCGCGCTCATGCCCGCACCTCCCCGTCGGCCGGAGCGGTATCAACCATCGCCCGCGCCGCCGCCTCGCCCGCGATCGAGACGAAGGCATCATGCAGGCCCGCCCGCTCGACCGAGAGCGAGAGGATACCCGCCTCGCCTGCGATCAGCGCGCGCAGCAGCGCCTCGATCCCGCTTTCAGGGAGAGGGAAGTACCAGAAATGGCCTTCGCAGCGCGCGTCGGGCGGCAGCGCGGCGCGCCAGGGCCCGTCCTGCGCGCGGGTCTCGAGCCGGACCTGGGCGGGGATACGATCGCGCGCCACGTCGACCGGCCCGGCGAAGGGCACCTTGCCGCCTGCAATGATCGCGACCTCGTCGCACAGCCGCTCGGCGTGGGCGATGACGTGGGTGGAGAAGATCACCGTGGTGCCCTCCTTGGCGAGATCGCGCATCATGCGCTCCAGCTTGCCCTGGTTGAGCGCGTCGAGGCCGGAAAACGGCTCGTCGAAGATGACCAGCCGCGGGCGGTGAACAAGCGTGCCCAGGATCTGCACCTGCTGCGCCATGCCCTTGGAAAGCTGGCGGATCTGCCGGTCGGCGGCGTAGCCAAGACCATGGCGTTCGAGCAGCTCGCGCCCGCGCCGTCGCCCCTCCTTGAGCGGCAACCCGCGCAGCGCGCCCAGAAACGCGATCGCCTCGACCGCCTTCATCGCCGGGTAAAGCCCGCGCTCCTCGGGCAGATAGCCGATCGCGTGCGCCACCTCGTGCGGGCGCTCGCTGCCCAGAATGCGGCGCAGCCCCGAATCGGGATCGATGATCCCCAGCAGCATGCGCAAGGTCGTGGTCTTGCCCGCGCCGTTGGGGCCGAGAATGCCGTAGACCGAGCCTTCGGGCACCGCGAGATCGACCCCGTCGACCGCCGTGGTCCCATCGAAGCGCTTGACCAGCGCGCGCGCCTCGATCGCCAGCGGGCGCGCGGGCCGGGAGGCGGCGACCCCATGGTCAAACCCGCCCACCGCTTCGCACGGATTGCCCGGCGCACCGCGATCTCCTACTGCACAATCCATCATGCCCCCAGCGTTCCGCGCGCGCGTGCCCAGCGTATCATGACGCCTCGAATGGAGCCCACTTGGTTAAGACCGTGCTAAACGCCCTCGCGAAGGACCTCGAGAGCGAGGCGCGCGCGCTTGGCTTCTGCGCCTTCGGCATCGCCCCGGCGAGCGAGGACCCCGCGCGCGCGGCCGCGCTCGAGGCGTGGCTGGCCGCCGGGATGCACGGCACGATGGGCTGGATGGAAGAGCGCGCGCACCACCGCCGCTCGCCGCAGGGGCTGTGGAACGAGGCGCAACGGGTCATCTCGCTGGGCATGAGCTACGCCCCCGCGCACGACCCGCTCGCGCTTGGCGAGCACCCGGACAAGGCGCGCATCTCGGTCTATGCGCAAGGGGCCGATTACCACGACACGGTCAAGAAGGCGCTCAAGCACCTGGCCCGCTGGCTCGTCGCCGAAGCGGCCAGGCGCGGGCTGGGCGAGGCCGGGGTCAAGGTCTTCACCGACACCGCGCCGGTGATGGAAAAGCCGCTGGCGCAGGCCGCGGGGCTGGGCTGGCAGGGCAAGCACACCAATCTCGTCAGCCGCGAACATGGCTCCTGGCTGTTCCTGGGCGAGATCTTCACCACGCTCGACCTGCCGCTCTCCAGGCCGGGGCGCGACACCTGTGGATCGTGCCGCGCCTGCCAGGACGCCTGCCCGACCGACGCCTTTCCCGCGCCCTACCGGCTCGATGCGCGGCGCTGCGTGAGCTACCTCACCATCGAGCACAAGGGCCCGGTGCCCGAGGACCTGCGCATGGGGCTGGGCAACCGCATCTACGGTTGCGACGATTGCCTCGCGGTCTGCCCGTGGAACAAGTTCGCGCAGAGCGCGCACACGATGAAGGCCTTCCTGCCGCGCGCCGAACTGACCGCGCCCGACCTTGCCGACCTCCTCACACTCGACGATGCGGGGTTTCGCAGATTGTTCTCGGGCTCGCCGATCAAGCGGATCGGGCGCAACCGCTTCGTGCGCAATTGCCTCTACGCGGCGGGAAACAGCGGCGATGCGGACCTGCGGCCCCACATCGAGGCCTTGCTCGACGACGAAGACCCGGTTGTCGCCGAAGCCGCGCGCTGGGCGGCCGGGCAGATCCGCGCTTAAACCACGAAGTCGCGCTCGGTGTGGCGCGCAATGCTCAGCAGGCCGACCAGCGTGAGCACCGCCGCGCCCGAGATATAGAGCCCGACGAACGCCAGCCCGCCCTTGTCGACCAGCCCCTGCGCCAAGGCGGGCGCAAAGCCCCCGCCGAGAATTCCGCCGACGTTGAAGGCGATCGATGAGCCGGTATAGCGCACGCGCGCGGGGAACAGCTGGGGCAGCAGCGCGGCCAGCGGGCCATAGACCAGCCCCATAGTGAACAGCCCGAGCACGAGGAACAACCCGATCACGCCGAGCGAGCCCGCCCCCAGCATCGGCCCCATGGCCAGCCCGACGCCGATCGCGCACAGGCTGCCGATGACCAGCACCGCGCGCGAGGACCAGCGATCGGCGGCGTAACCCGCCACCACGATGCCCAGCGCCATGAACAGGATCGCGAAGAGCTGAACCGAAAGGAACGCCTGCCGGTCATAGCCCAGCGCCGTGGTGCCGTAGCCCAGCGCGAAGGCGGTGGTGAGGTAATAGATCGCAAAGCACGCGACGACCGCGAAGGTGCCCGCGATGGTCTGGCGCAGATAACCCCCGAACAGCTCGACCAGCGGGATCGCCTTGGGCAACGCGCCATGGCCCGAGGCATCGAGCGCGGTGCTGTCGGTCAGCTTGAAGCGGATCCACAGACCCAGCCCCACCAGCACCGAACTGAGCACAAACGGAAGACGCCAGCCCCAGGCGACGAACTGCGCCTCGTCAAGCACGCCCGAAAGCACCAGGAACAGCCCGTTGGCGGCCAGAAAGCCGAGCGGCGCGCCCAGCTGCGGAAACATGCCGAAGCGCGCGCGCCAGCCCGGCGGGGCGCTTTCGACCGCGAGCAGCGCCGCGCCGCCCCACTCGCCGCCCAGCCCCAGCCCCTGCCCGAAACGCAGCACGCACAACAGCAGCGGCGCCCACCAGCCCACGCTCTGGTAGGTCGGCAGGAAGCCGATCGCGACAGTCGCCCCGCCCATCAGCATGAGCGAGGCGACAAGCGTGGACTTGCGCCCGACGCGATCGCCGAAATGGCCAAAGAAGGTCGCCCCGATCGGCCGCGCGAGGAAGGCGATGGCAAAGCTGGCGTAGGCCGCAAGCTGCTGCGCCGAAGCCGAATGGGCGGGAAAGAACAGCGGCCCGAAGACCAGCGCGGTGGCGGTGGCGTAGATGTAGAAGTCGTAGAACTCGACCGCGGTGCCCACCAGGCTCGCCACCAGCACCCGCGCGTTCGCGCGATAGGGCGCAAGCCCCGTCAACCTGTCCATGTCCGCTCACCACCTCAATCCTGCTGGCCCGACCGAGGGGGCCGCCGGGCCGATACGGCGCGCCACGGCGCCCGACCCTATGAAAATATCAAGGGGCGGCCCCTTAAAGCAATTTTCGCAAAAGACCAGCCCGAGCGGACAGGCCGGACGACCTATCCCTCAGAGCAGTTCCTTGAGCGGCACGTCCGGATCGGCCAGCCGCTCGGCATCGACCTTGGCCCCCGCCTCGACCAGCTTGCGGCCCTGGACATAGTCCTTGACCAGATTGACGCAGTCGAGCGCGACGACCTTGCCGCCGCGCAGGTACACCACCGAGAACTTGCGGCTCGCCGGATCGCCGCGCACCACGCTGGCGTCGAAATCCTTGCTGATCCCTGCGGTCTGGAGCTTGAGATCGTACTGGTTCGACCAGAACCAGGGGAAGGCCTTGTAGGGCTGTTCGTCGCCGCACAGCGCCTTGGCGACGCAGCTGGCCATGTCGTTGGCGTTCTGCACCGATTCGACGCGCATCACATCGCCCCCGGCAAAGGCGCAGGCAAAGGACGCGCAGTCGCCGATGGCGTAGACGTCGGGCAGCGAGGTGCGGCAGTATTCGTCCACGTCCACCCCGTTGGCCCCCGCCGCGCCCGCCGCGATCAGCGGGCCGACCGCGGGCACGATGCCAATCCCTACGATGACCGCCTCGGCGGGCAGGACCGAACCGTCGGCCAACCTGACCCCGGTCACCCGGTGCCCGTCGCCTTCCAGCCCCTCGACCGCGACGCCGGTGCGCAAGTCCACCCCGTGCGCGCGGTGTTCGTTCTCGTAGAATTCGGACAGTTGCGCCCCCGCCACGCGCGCCAGCACGCGCGGCAGCGCTTCGAGCAGGGTGACCTCGAGCCCGAGCTTGGAGAGCACCGCCGCCGCTTCCAGCCCGATGTAGCCGCCACCGATCACCACCACGCGGCGGATACCGTCGTCGACTTCGGCCATCAGCAGGTCGCAGTCCTGGCGGGTGCGCACCGCGTGGACCCCGGCCAGGTCCGCGCCGCTGCACGACAGGCGGCGCGGATCGCCCCCGGTCGCCCAGACCAGCTTGCCATAAGCCATCGTCTCGCCGTTCGAGAGCGCCAGCTCGTGCGCCTCGGGATCGACCCTGACCACTTCGCAGCCCAGCCGGAAAGTCACTTCCTTTTCCGCCCAGAACGTCGCGGGGCGGATGTAGAGCCGGTCGAAGGTCTTCTCGCGCGCGAAATATTCCTTGGACAGCGGCGGACGCTCGTAAGGATACTCGGGTTCGCGACCGATGACGGTGATCGTGCCGGCAAACCCGTTCTGGCGAAGGGCGATGGCGCACTGGGCGCCGCCGTGCCCGGCGCCGACGATGACGATGTCAGACTGGTTCATGCTGCTCTCCCTAGGCACCTTTTGTTGCGCCGTCGATAGAGCAAACGACATTTCAATAGCCCCGAGCCGCGCTCCGGGCCGCGCCTCGCCGTCAGGCGAGCAGCGGCGCGAGCAATTCGAGCGAGCGGATCTGCACCGCCGGATCGAACGTCGCCGCGCTCACGATCAGTTCGTCCGCGCCGGTGCGCGCAACGAAAGCCTCGAGCTTTTCGGCGACCTGCCCGGGCGTGCCCACCGCGCTCACCGAGCGCACCTGTTCGAGCATCGCGCGCGCCGGGGCGGGCAGGCTCGCCCGGTAGTCCTTGACCGGGGGTTGCAGGCATCCGGGATTGCCCGTGCGCAGCGCGACGAAGCTCTGGTCGACGCTCGACAGCTGGAAGCGGGCCTCTTCCTCGGTCTCGGCGGCAAGCGCATTGATCGCGGCCATGAAGTAGGGCCTGGCGCAGAACTCGGACGGCTGGAAACGCTCGCGGTAGACGCGCGCCGCCTCGTCGAGATGGGTCGGCGCGAAGTGCGAGGCAAAGGCGTAGGGCAGCCCGAGCATCGCGGCGAGCTGGGCGCCGAACAGGCTCGATCCCAGCATCCACATTTCCAGCTCGGCGCCGCTGGCCTGAGGGGACTCGACCCCGCCCACCGCCTGCCCCGCAAAGCGCGCGCGCAGTTCGACGACATCCTGCGGAAACCGCTCGGACGCGCCCACGATGTCCTTGCGCAGCGCGTTGCCCAGCCGCCCGTCGGCCCCCGCCGCGCGGCCCAGGCCAAGGTCGACCCGGCCCGGAAACAGCGCAGCGAGCGTGCCGAACTGCTCGGCGATGACGTAGGGCGTGTGGTTGGGCAGCATGATCCCGCCCGCGCCGATGCGGATGGTCTTCGTCGCGTTGCCCAGATGCGCCAGCACGACCGAGGTCGCGCCCCCCGCGATCCCCTTCATGCCGTGGTGTTCGGCCACCCAGTAACGCTTGAAACCCGATCGCTCGGCCGCCTGCGCGCTCGCGACGCTGATCTCCAGCGAGCGCGCGATCGTATCGCCTTCACGAACGGTGACGAGATCGAGAACGGACAGGGGAACCATGGGCATGCTTTCGTCTGGGACCGGGCGGTGCGGGCGTCAGTTGGGCGTCGCGGGTTGTTGGGGGCCGGGCGCGGCGGTGTCGTCGGGCCGGGTTTCCTCGAGATAGGTCTGCGCGGTTGCCGCCTCGGGGCTGCCGGGGGCGACCTGGACCACCGATTGCCAGCTGCGCCGCGCCGCGGCGACGTCCTTGGAGAGCATCGCGATGACGCCCGCCTCGAGCCCGATCGCCGGATCGCTCGGCGCGAGCTTGGCCGCCTGCTGGATCTGGCTGCCCGCCGCGATCAGGTTGTTCTGGCGGCGCGAAAGCGTCGCGGAGAGCAGCCAGCTTTGCGCGTTGTCGGGCTGCGCGGTGCGCGCATCGGCCAGCGCCTTGTCGGCCTCGGCCATCTGGTTGACGCCGACCAGCGCGCGCGCGCGGTCGATCTGGACTTCGGCGATAAGCGCGGGGGACTGGCTCGCCCTGGCCTCGGTCAACGCGGGCGCGAGCAGCAGCAGCGCCTTGGCCGGCTGGTTCTGCGCCAGTTCGGCGTTGGCGGCCATGTCGCCCAGCCGCGCGCGGCTGAGGTGGTCGCCGTCATCGGCAGCGTCGCGCGCGGCGACGAAGGCATCGCGCGCTTCGCCAAAGCGCTGCAATTCGGTGAGCGCGGCGCCCAGGCACAGCCCGGCGCGCACGCGTTCGCGCGCGACCGCGGTCTGCAGCGCCTGGCGCGCGACATCGGCCGAACCTTCGGGATCGGCCTGGACCTGCGCCATGCAGCCCTTGGCGCTGGCCGGTGCGGTGGGCAGCGTGAAGGGCTGCGCCTGCCGGGCGCGTTCGCGTTCCTCCTTTTCCTTCTTCTCGATGATCTCGATCGGAAGCTGGGAGGCCGGTTGTTCGCCGATCGTCATGCCCGGCCCGACCTGGGCCAGCAGAGGGAGGAACAGCAGAAGGCTCATCGTCGTGAAAATCTCCGGGTCAGGCCGCCGTCTCGCGCGCCAGGACCAGTTCGGCCACGGTGCGCATCAGCACGGCGAGATCGCTCTCGCGCGAGAGGCGGTGATCGCCGTCCTTGATGAAGGTTACCTGCACGTCATCTGAACGCAGCGTCTCGCTCAGCCTCAGCGCCAGTTCCCAGGGAACCTCGGCGTCGCGCTGGCCCTGGAGAAGCCGCACTGGCCCGTCGAAGCCGATCGGCGATTCGAGCTGGAGGTTGGCCTGCCCGTCGGCCCAGAAGCCGGGGTGGGTCGGGGTCGGTTCGGGGCCATAGGGGTTGTCTTCGTAGATCGTCTCGCCATCGGCGAGCAGCCCCTTGTCCATCTGCGCCACGCCCCAGTCGGTGAAATCGGGCGCGGCAGCGATGCCGATCATCGAATGGACCGTGTCGGGCAGGGCCTCAGCCACCATCAGCATCAGCCAGCCACCCATCGAGGAGCCGATCAGCACCACCTTGTCGAGCGCGGCGGCCGCGATCAGCGCGACCACCTCGTCGCGCCAGCGGCTGAGCGTACCGTCGGCGAAATCACCCGAGCTTTGCCCGCAGCCCGAATAGTCGAGCAGCAGGCAGGCGCGCCCGGCGTGAACCGCCATGTCGAACAGCGCGGTGGCCTTGGAACCCGCCATGTCGGACATGTAGCCGGGCAGGAAGACCAGCGTCGGGCCCTGTCCGGGGGTGAAGCGATGGGCGATGCGGCGCCCGTCGGGCATTTCGTGAAAGCGGATCTCGGTCATGGCGCGCAAGGTGGGGGTTCGGGCCGCGAAGGGCAAGGCGCGCGGGAGGCACGCCCCCGCCCGATGCCCGCCAAAGCGCCCCCGGCGCCTCCCAAGCCGCTTGAAAATTCGCAAAAAAGGCGAATGGCGCGGCGAACGGGGGGCTGGCCCGCCGGGCCCGATTTGGGCATAGCGCAAGGCGCAGCCGCGCGGGATGACAGGGGGCCTCCTCACTCTCCCGCGTCGGCCTTTTTTTCGTCCTTGCCGAGGGGCCGCATGAGCGCCGACATTCTTGCCTTTCCGCTGCCTCCCTCGCGCCTCGCGATCCGGCTCGAGCGTTTTACGCAAGGACGCTCGGTGCTGCTGGCGATCTGGGCGCTCTATTTTGCCCTGCGCGTCGCGACGCTGCTGGCGCAGGCAGGCAGCCCCGCGCCGGTTGCCACCGGCGCCGGGCCCGGCTGGCCGCTGAC
>NZ_JALHLF010000125.1 GCF_022832435.1 Novosphingobium organovorum
CGGCAACCACGCGGCCCAGCGCGCGGCCGAGATCGGGCAGCGCGCGCAAGGCGGCGCGCAGATCCTCGCGCGCCAGCGCATCCTCGTGCAGCCAGGACACCAGTTCGAGCCGCTGGGTGATCGCCGCGCGATCGGTCAGCGGCGCGCCCAGATCCTCGGCCAGCTGGCGCGCGCCCGCGCCGGTCACGCAGCGGTCCACCGCGTCGATCAGGCTGCCCTTGCGCCCGCCCTGGCTCGATTCGAGAATTTCGAGGCTGGCGCGGGTCGCCTCGTCCATCGCCAGCGCCGCGTCGCCCGCGCGCGCTTCGGGCGGGAGCAGCAGCGGCAGCGCGCCGCGCCCGACATGGTCGAGATAGGCGATCAGCCCGCCCGCCGCCGCCAGCATCGCGCGGGTGAAGGTGCCGAACCCGTCGAGCGTGGCCACCGCGTGGATGCCCTTCAGCCGCTCCTCGCCGCCGTCGGACGAGAATTCGTGCCCCGNCGCGCCGCGCCCGACATGGTCGAGATAGGCGATCAGCCCGCCCGCCGCCGCCAGCATCGCGCGGGTGAAGGTGCCGAACCCGTCGAGCGTGGCCACCGCGTGGATGCCCTTCAGCCGCTCCTCGCCGCCGTCGGACGAGAATTCGTGCCCCGAACGCGCGATCGCGCCCTCGGGCGCCAGCGCCCAGCCGTCCTGCACGACCAGTTCGCTCGCCCCGATCCGCGCCAGCGCGGCGGTGAGCCGCTCGGGCGCGCACTCTTCCAGCACCATGCGTCCGGTCGAAATGTCGCAGGCGGCGAGCCCGATCGTCCCGCGCACTTCGCAGGCCGCAGCCAGCACGTTGGCCCGGCGCGGTTCGAGCAGCGCTTCCTCGGTCAGTGTGCCCGCGGTGACGAAGCGCACGATGTCGCGCGCGACGAGCGCCTTGGAACCGCCCCGTTTCTTCGCTTCGGCCGGTGTCTCGGTCTGTTCGGCGATGGCCACCCGGCACCCGGCCTTGATAAGTCGGGCCAGATAGGCTTCAGCGGCGTGGACGGGCACTCCGCACATCGGGATCGGCGCGCCGTTATGCTCGCCGCGCGTGGTAAGTGCGATATCCAGAATCTGGCTTGCATTTTTTGCATCTTCAAAGAAGAGCTCGAAAAAGTCGCCCATCCGGTAGAACAGCAGGCAATCGCCTGCCTCCTCACGGAGCGCGAGATACTGGGCCATCATGGGGGTCACGGCAGAACTCATGCGGGCAGCGTTAGCGGCTGCCACAGGCCCTTGTGAAGCGCGCGCCCCTCGCCTTTCCCCTATCGCGTGCCGAAATCTTGCGTTATCGGCCCAAGCGAATCCGGGAGAAAACGTTTGTCCGAGAAAAGCAAGGTCCAGTTCACCGAGCGCGAGGCGCTTTTTTACCACCAGACGATCCGTCCGGGTAAGATCGAGATCATCGCCTCCAAGCCGATGGCGACCCAGCGCGACCTCAGCCTGGCCTATTCGCCGGGCGTCGCCGTGCCCGTGCAGGCCATCGCGGACGATCCGCAGAAGGCCTATGACTACACCGCCAAGGGCAACCTTGTTGCGGTGATTTCCAATGGCTCGGCGATCCTGGGCCTGGGCAACCTGGGCGCGCTCGCCTCCAAGCCGGTGATGGAAGGCAAGGCGGTGCTGTTCAAGCGCTTTGCCGACGTCGATTCGATCGACATCGAGCTCAACAGCGAAGACCCCGACGCGCTGATCGAAGCCATCGCGATGATGGAGCCCAGCTTTGGCGGCATCAACCTTGAAGACATCAAGGCGCCCGAGTGCTTCGTGATCGAACAGACGCTGCGCGAACGCATGAACATCCCGGTCATGCACGACGACCAGCACGGCACCGCGATCATCACCGCGGCGGGCCTCATCAACGCCTGCCTCATCACCGGCCGCAAGATCAATGAGATCAAGGTCGTGGTGAACGGCGCGGGCGCTGCGGCGCTGGCCTGCACCTCGCTGATCAAGTCGATGGGCGTGCGCGCGGACAACGTGATCGTGTGCGACCGTTCGGGCACGATCTACCAGGGCCGCACCGAAAGCATGGACCAGTGGAAGAGCGCGCACGCGGTTCCGACCGAGGCGCGCACGCTGGAAGAAGCGCTGGTCGGCGCGGACGTGTTCCTGGGCCTTTCGGCCGCCGGCGCGCTCAAGCCCGAATACGTCAAGAAGATGGCCGACGAACCGATCATCTTCGCAATGGCCAACCCCGATCCCGAGATCAATCCCGATGACGCCAAGGCCGTGCGCCCCGACGCGATCATCGCCACGGGCCGTTCGGACTACCCGAACCAGGTCAACAACGTGCTCGGCTTCCCGTTCATCTTCCGCGGTGCGCTCGACGTGTCGGCGACCGCGATCAACGAGGAAATGAAGATCGCGGCGGCCAACGCCATCGCCGAACTCGCCCGCGAGCAGGTCCACGAGGACGTTGCGGCGGCTTACGGCGGCGAGCTTCAGCAGTTCGGCCGCGAATACATCATCCCCGCACCGTTCGACCCGCGCCTGATGGAAATCGTGCCCGTCGCGGTGGCCAAGGCGGCGATGGATTCGGGCGTCGCGCAGCGCCCGATCGAGGATTTCGACGCCTACCGCCTTCAGCTCAAGGGCCGTCTCAACCCGACCACCTCGGTGCTCAGCTCGGTCTACGCGCAAGTGCGCGCCAACCCCAAGCGCGTCATCTTCGCCGAAGCGGACAACGAAGTGGTGCTGCGCGCCGCGATCCAGTTCCGCGACTTCGGCTATGGCGAACCGATCCTGGTCGGCCGCACGCAGAACATCCACGACCTGATGAACGAGCTGGGCGTCTCCAACCCGGAGAGCTACCAGATCGAGAATTCGATGGTCTCCGGTCACGTCGAACCGATGGTCGCCATGATCTACGAACGCCTCAAGCGCCGGGGCTACCTCGAACGCGACGTGCAGCGCATGGTCAACACCGACCGCAACACCTTCGCCTCGGGCCTGCTCAAGATGGGCGTGGGCGATGCGCTGATCACCGGCATGACGCGCCCCTTCGCGCAGTCGATGAAGAACATCCGCCGCGTGCTCGATCCGGCTCCGGACAAGCTGCCCTTCGGCATGCACATGCTGGTCGGCAAGAACCGCACCGTGTTCCTGGCCGACACCACCATCAACGAGCGCCCCAACGGCGAGGAACTGGCGATCATCGCGCGCGAGGCCGCCTCGCTCGCCAAGCGCATGGGCCATGAGCCGCGCGTTGCGTTCCTGTCCTACTCGACCTTCGGCAACCCCGAGGGCAAGTGGATCGAACGCACCCGCGATGCGGTGCACATCCTTGATGCGATGGAGAACGTGCCGTTCGAGTACGAGGGCGAAATGGCCCCGGACGCCGCGCTCAACCCCAAGATCATGGCGCTCTACCCGTTCTGCCGCCTCTCGGCTCCGGCCAACGTGCTGATCATGCCGGGTCTGCAGTCGGCCAACATCTCGGCCAAGCTGCTGCGCGAGATCGGCGGGACGACCTCGATCGGGCCGATCCTGCTGGGCATGGAAAAGCCGGTCCAGATCGTGCCGATGACCGCCATCGCGCCCGACGTGCTGACCAGCGCGGTGCTCGCCGCGGCGGGCGTCGCGGGCTGACGAGGCGCCAGTCGCCAGCCTCTGGTGACGCGAAACGACAAAAAGGGGCCCCGGTGCGTACCGGGGCCCCTTTTTTCGTGGCGCAAAGGCCGCGCCATGACCGGGGTTCGGCGCAGGCCTCCCTGTTCGCCTTCAGCCCTTGCGGCGGTAGCGGAAGTACCAGACCTCGTGCTTGTAGACCGCGCGCGCCTTGGCTTCGTAGCGCGTCTCGGGCCAGCCGCCGGGGCGCTTCTGGAAATCGGCCGGCGTGTCGCAGAGCCATTCGAACTGGTCGGTGTGCCGCTGCATGACCATCAGCGCATGGCGCAGGTAGATCGCGTGGTCGGTGCCGAAGCGAAACTCCCCGCCGGGCTTGAGCTTGGCCGCGAACATGTCGACCGGGCCATCGTTCATCATCCGCCGCTTGGCGTGGCGCGCCTTGGGCCAGGGATCGGGGTGCAGCAGGTAGAGGAACGAGAGCGAACCATCGGGAATGCGCGCCAGCACTTCGAGCGCGTCGCCATGATGGATGCGCACGTTGGCAAGCGGGGGGCGCTCGGCCCCGGCGTTCTCCACCCCGCCCGCGACATGGACGAGCGCCTGCGCGACGCCGTTGATGAACGGCTCGGCACCGATGAAGCCGTGGCCGGGCAGCATGTCGGCGCGCGAGGCCATGTGCTCGCCGCCGCCAAAGCCGATCTCGAAGTGGAGCGGGCAATCGTGGCCGAACAGCGCCTCGGCGGTGATCGGCCCTTCCTCGGGCATCGCGATCCGGGGCAGGAGCGTGTCGACCAGCGCCTGTTGCCCAGCGCGCAAGGGTTTGCCCTTGGCGCGGCCATAAAGGCGGTTGAGAGTCGTCGGATCGCCGGGTTTGTGCGCAGTCATGGCGCGCGGCACTGACAGGACAGAAGCCCGCGGTCAATGCCCGGCGGCCTCTCCCGCGCGCGCAGGCGATTAGCCCGGCGCAGCGCATCTGCGCCCAAAGGGCAATGACGTTGCACGAATTGCACCATTGCATTGCGCGCCAAGGCGCGTTTGTAAGGGGTACAGGGGCGCGTACGGGTTCGTGCCCCACTCCGTTTGCAGGAACCGATCCGAGCGATGCTGTCCGCCATCTTTCTTCTCCTCGCCTGCCAGCTGGCCGGCGAGGTTCTCCACCGCCTGACCGGGCTGGCGCTGCCCGGCTCGGTCATCGGCATGGTCCTGCTGATCGGCTGGCTCGCGCTCGTGCGGCGCGAACGGCCCACGCTTTCGGCGGTGAGCGCCTGGCTGACCGCGCACCTCTCGATCATGTTCGTGCCCGCCGCCGTGGGCCTGATGAACGAAGGACCCGCGCTCGAACGCTATGGGCTCGGGCTTGCCGTCGCCACCGCCGTCTCGACGCTGGTGACGATCCTTGTCACCGCGGCGGTGTTCCGCTGGGCGCTGCACCGCTTCACACCCGGCGAAGTCGGCCGTCGGCCGGTCGCTGCGGAGCCGACCTCGTGAGCGGCGGCGGCGCATCGCCCGACGGTCTCAGCGCGCTGGTCGCAACCCCGCTGTTCTGGCTGGCGCTGACCGTCGGGGTATTCGAGGCCTTCGATATCCTCTCGCGCAAGTCGGGCCGCCACCCGCTTTGCCACCCGGTGCTGTGGACCACCCCGGTGCTGATCGGTCTGCTGTGGGCCACCGGGACCGACTACGCCGCCTACAAGGCCGATACGTTCCTGCTCAGCTTCCTGCTCGGCCCTTCGGTGGTCGGGCTGGCGGTGCCGATCTGGGCGCAGCGCGAGCGAATCACGCGCCTTGCCGTGCCGATCGCGCTATCGCTGACGGCCGGCGCGATCACCTCGATCGCCTGCGCGGTGGGCATTCTCTCGCTGTTCGGAGCCCCGCGCGCGATTCTCGCCTCGATCGCCCCGCGCGCGACAACGACCCCGGTCGCCATGGCCATCGCCGACCAGCTGGGCGGGATCCCCGCGCTCGCCGCGGTGATCGTGCTGTTCGCCGGGTGCGTGGGCTCGATGTCCGCGACGCCGCTGCTCAACGCCTTCCGGTTCGACGACTACCGCTCGCGCGGATTTGCACTGGGGGTTTCGGCGCATGGCTTCGGCGCGGCGCGCGCGTTCCAGGTCAACGACACCGCAGGCGCCTTTGCCAGCCTTGGCATGGCGCTCAACGCGGTAATGACCGCGCTGCTGCTCTCGCTCGTCGCGATCGCGCTCTGAACATCCCGACCATGAAAACCAAAACGACCGGCTTTCCGATGGGAAAGCCGGTCGTTTCGCATGAGGTCACCGCGCGCAGGCGCTGTGACGACAAGGGGAATAAGGGATGGCTCAGGCGACTTCCTGCAGCTCGTCGGGATCGCGCAGCACATAGCCACGGCCCCACACGGTCTCGATGTAGTTCGCGCCGCCGCAGGCGTGGCTGAGCTTCTTGCGCAGCTTGCAGATGAACACGTCGATGATCTTGAGTTCGGGTTCGTCCATGCCGCCGTAAAGGTGGTTGAGGAACATTTCCTTGGTCAGCGTGGTGCCCTTGCGCAGCGAGAGCAGCTCGAGCATCGCGTATTCCTTGCCGGTCAGGTGGACCCGCGCGCCGTCGACCTCGACGGTCTTGGCGTCGAGGTTGACGACCAGCTTGCCGGTGCGGATGACCGACTGCGAGTGCCCCTTCGAGCGGCGCACCACGGCGTGGATGCGCGCGATCAGTTCCTCGCGGTGGAACGGCTTGGTCACGTAGTCGTCCGCGCCGAAGCCGAACGAGCGGACCTTGGAATCCATTTCGGAAATGCCCGAGAGAATCAGCACCGGCGTCTGCACCTTGGCGACGCGCAGCTTCTTCAGGACGTCATAACCATGCATGTCGGGCAGGTTGAGGTCGAGCAGGATGATGTCGTAATCATAGAGCTTGCCCAGATCGAGGCCTTCCTCGCCCAGATCGGTCGAATAGATGTTGAAGCCCTCCGCCGTCAGCATCAGCTCGATGGCCCGCGCAGTGGTCGGTTCGTCCTCGATCAACAGAACTCGCATTGGGATGTCCCCTTGTTGCCCCCGGAGTGTTCGGCTTCGCTAACCGGGCTTAAACGGTCATTGCCGTGAATTAACCATATCAGCAATGAAGGTTAAAGGTTAATTTGCCGTAAATGCGGATGCGAAGTGCAGGCTATGGAAAGGTTCTTATCCTGAGCCTTCACCGCGCATCCGTAACCATAACGGAAGGAACTGTCCCGATTTAAGGGGTAGGGATCGTAAAAAGATGTCCCGCCCGACGCGGGCCGCAGCGCTCAGCGGGCGGCGGGCAGCCGCAAGGCGGGCCGCGCGGGCCCTTTACGCGCGGTGGCCGGACCGCCGAGTTCAGCCGATTCGCCGCGGGAATCGCGGGTTTTCTCGATCCGCCTGAGATACGTCCACAAGGCGCATTGCAGCCCGATCAGATCGAGGATGAAGGCCTGGAAGGCAATTCCCACGAACAGCGAGCCGATCATGTAGGACACTTGCGCGAGCTGGAGCGCGTTCGCCAGCGGAGCGGCCCAACGCTCGCCCGGAGCGGTGCGGTCCTTCCAGCGGCGGCGAATCGCCTCCATCTGCCACAGCCCCGAAACCTGCAGCAGCAGCCACAGCGCAAGGCCGGGATAGCCCTGCTCGCCCAGCATCTCGAAATAGCTCGAATGGAAGGCGCGCCCCTTCTCGACGATATGGTCGCGGTGAACCGTGGCCACTCCGCCCGAATTGTCGACCGTGACCGTGTCGTAATCGACGTGGCTGGAAAGATAAGCCATGAACCCACCGCCGAAGGGATGCTCCCTGGCAAAGCCGATGGTCCATTTCCACACCCCGAGCCGGGTGCTGGCCGACTGGTCGGACTGGTGATCCTCGATCGTGTCCATGCGCGCGACATAGGACTGGGGCAGGAAGGGGATCGCGACGAAGGCCGCCAGCGCCATGCCGGCCATGATCGCAAAGCGGTGGCGCGCGGTGCGCAAGTACAGCAGGCAGACCACGACAAGGCAGACCAGCCCGGTGCGCGCGGCGGTGCCGATGGGAATGAGGCAGCAGGCGAAGATCAGCGCGGCGGCGTAAGTCTTGACCCGCCAGTCGGTGGGAAACACCGTCGAATACCGGGCCAGCCAGAGCACCACCGGAATGATCGCGATCGCCACGCACGACAGGATCGAGCCTTCGTAGAGCCCGGTGTTGTTCTCCACGAAGATGCGCAGCTCGCCATAGCCGCCCCCGCCCATCGCGGTCTTGAGCCCGCCGTCGACGATCAGCGTGCTGACCGCCAGCACCATGACCAGCACCGTCGCCTCGATCCGCAACCGGGTGCGCAAGGTCAGCGGCAGAAAGATCGCGAAGACCAGCGCCTTCCACACCCAGGCCCACTTCTGCAACGCCTCGGTCGGATAGACCGCCCCCAGCGTCGTCAGCCCGCAATAGACCAACAGCGCCACCATCACCCCCTGGCGCCAGGTAAAGCGCGAATCGGTCTTGTCGTCGAACGCCAGCCAGCCCAGGAACGCTGCGGCAAAAGCGATCAAGGAGGTCGGGATCATCGACAGGAAGCCCCACGAGATGATCTGCGGGGCGACGATGTCGATATAAAGATAGCACAGGATCCAGATGAACGGGCGGCGCAGGCCCATCACCATCAGGAACGCGAAGAAGGCGGTGAGGCCAAGGTTAAGCATGGCCGCTACCGTCCTCAGGCCCTGCGGCGTGCCCCGTGCCCTCTTCGTGCGCCGCGCCGGGCACGATCATCACTCCCCGCTGGCGCGCCGCACGGCGCCCCTTTCCGGTCTTTCCGGACGAGGCGCTCGGCGGCGGCCCGCCCTTGGCGGGCGCATCGGCCGCCAGCGCATCATCATCGAGATCGGGGCGCGCCAGCAGCCGCCAGACCGCCAGCGCGATCAGGCCATGGGCCAGGGCAAGGGCGAGAATGTCGACCATCGCAGAACCTGCTAGAGCTTCCGGGTTGACGCCACGTTAAGCGTTCTCCTGTAGGAAAAGCGCCCCATGACCGAACGCTCCCCCCGTATCCTTCACGTCCTAGACCATTCGCTGCCGATGCAAAGCGGATACACCTTCCGCACCCGCGCGATCCTGAAGGCGCAGGAAGCGATGGGCTTTGCGGTGCGCTCCATCACCGGGCTGCGCCACACCGCCTCCGGCCCTTCGCCCGAGGAGGCGGACGGACTGGTATTCGACCGTGTCACGGGCGTGGTGCAGGGCCCTGCGGGCATTCGCGAATGGCAGGAAATCAAGCGCTTCGCCCAAGGGATCGAGAGCCTCGCCCGAGAATGGCGGCCCGACATCCTCCACGCCCACTCGCCCGCGCTGTGCGGCGCGGCGGCGCTGCGGGTGGGGCGGCGGCTGGGCATCCCGGTGGTCTACGAAATCCGCGCTTTCTGGGAGGATGCAGCGGTAGGCAACGGCACCGGCGAGGAAGGCTCGCTCAAGTACCGGCTGACCCGCGCGCTGGAAAACCGGGTGGTGCGCGGCGCCAATGCGGTCGTGACCATCTGCGAAGGGCTGCGCGCCGATCTGGCCGCGCGCGGCACCCCGCCCGAAAAGATCACGGTCATGCCCAACGGGGTCGATCTCGCGCTGTTCGGCGCGCCCGCCGCGCGCGACGCCGCGCTGGCGCGATCGCTCGGCTTCGAGACCGCCGACGGCGCCCCCTGCCCGGTGATAGGCTTCATCGGCAGCTTCTACGACTACGAAGGGCTCGACGACCTGATCGCGGCAATGCCCGCGCTGCTCGAACGCCAGCGCGACGCGCGGCTGCTGCTGGTCGGCGGAGGGCCTCGCGCCG
>NZ_JALHLF010000126.1 GCF_022832435.1 Novosphingobium organovorum
CCAGCGCGCCAGCCGACGAACGCGAGGCGCAGTGCGCGCGGCTGGGCAGCCTTTCGGGCGGTCCGGTCCGGGGGCTGGTGGTGACCCGCAGCGCCTGGATCGAGGCGGGCTCGCGGGTCGCGACGCGCGAAGGGCAAAGCGATCCGCTGCCCGCGCACTGCCTCATCGAAGGCCATTTCGCCGAACACGAGGGGCGCATCGGCGGGCCCTATGCGATCGGCTTTCGCATGCGCCTTCCGGGCGCGTGGAACGGGCGCTTCCTGTTCCAGGGCGGCGGCGGCTCGAATGGGGTGGTGGGCGATGCGACCGGGCCCAACGGTCCGGGCAACCCGCTCGCGCTGGTGCGCGGCTATGCGGTGATCGCGCAGGATTCGGGGCATGACAACACCCGCAACACGCTGCCCAGCCATCAGAACGAGCTGGTCTTCGGGTTCGACCCTGAGGCCCGCGCCGATTATGGCCACGCCAGCCTGCCGCAGACCAACGCCCTGGCGCATTACCTGATGGAGTCCTTCTACGGCCGCGACAGCGCGACCAATCTCTATTGGGGCTGCTCGAAGGGCGGACAGGAAGGCATGGCCTTTGCCCAGCGCTATCCCGATGCCTTCGACGGTATCGTCGCGATGGCGCCGGGGATGTCCTTGCCGCGCGCCGCGCTGGCCGAGGCGTGGGATACCCAGGCGGTGGCTTCGGTGCTCACCGCGCGCGGGGAGCCGGTCACCGTGGCCGGGCTCAAGAGCGCTTTTTCCCCTGCGCAGCTCCAGCTCGTCGCGGATACGGCGCTGGCGGTGTGCGACAAGGACGACGGCCTTGCCGACGGGGTGATCGCCGCCGTCGGGCAGTGCACCGCACAGCGCGTCGTGCCGGTACTGCGCAGGCATCAGTGCACGCCGGGCGCATCCGGTTCGGCGGCCTGCCTCGAACCCGCGCAGATCGCCGCGCTCGAACGAATGATGGCCGGACCGCACGACAGCGCGGGCAAGCCGCTCTACGCTTCGTGGAGCTGGGACATCGGGCTTGCCGCACCCGGCTGGGCGATCTGGAAGACCGGACTGGTCGACGGGCCGCCCGCGCTCAACGTGCTGCTGGGCGGTGGCTCGCTCGCGGCGGTGTTCACCGCGCCGCCCACCGCGCTCGGCCCCGATCCCGAAAGCCGCCTCAAGTGGATGCTGGGCTTCGATTTCGATCGCGACGCAGCGCGCATCTACGCCGTCACCGCGCCCTACACCACCTCGCCCTGGCAGGATGTGGGCATGCGCTCGAGCGACCTGTCGCGTTTTCGCGGGCAGGGTGGCAAGCTGATCGTGCCCCATGGCGCGAGCGACCCGGTCTTTTCGGTGATGGACACGCTGGCCTGGTGGCGCGAGGTGGATGCGGCCAACGGCGGGCACGCGCAGGATTTTGCGCGGGTGTTCCCGGTGCCGGGGATGAACCACTGCTCGGGCGGGCCGGCGACTGGCCAGTTCGACAGCCTGACCGCGCTCGAACACTGGGTGATCGACCACCGCGCGCCCGATCAGATCCCCGCGAAGGCCGGTCCCGACACGCCCTTCCCCGGCCGTTCCATGCCGCTGTGCCCCTACCCGAAGATCGCGGTCGGCACGCGGGAGGGGGCGAGTGTCCACTACCAGTGCGCGTTGCCGCCGACCCGAAAGAGCGTCTGATCGAAACTGCGCGCCCGGCGCGCATCTGCCCGCGTCCTCCCGCGCTTCTTCCCGGCTTTTCGGGAGCGGCGCGGGGCGACGTGGCACCGTTCCGGCCCCGGCGGGCTCGTCTCCTTGCGCATATTGCTATTGATGATAGGTAAAACTTCGCTATCTATCATAGCGAAGTGAATCGCGGCCACCGAGCCGAGGGAGATCCGGGATGACTGAATTCGTGCGCCTCAATCCGCTGACCGGCGAGGTCGCCTCGCGCGCCAGGGCCATGCCTGCGGCCGAGATGGCCGCGCTTGCCGCCAGGGCGGCCGAGGCGCAGATCGCCTGGGGGGCGATGGGCCCCAACGCGCGCCGTGCGGTGCTGGTCAAGGCCGCCGAAGCGCTCGAAGCGCGCAAGGACGCCTTCGTCGAGGCGATGATGCACGAGATCGGCTCGACCGCGGGCTGGGCGATGTTCAACCTCACCCTCGCGGCCAGCATGGTGCGCGAGGCCGCCGCGCTGACCACCCAGATTTCGGGCGAAGTGATCCCCTCGGACAAGCCGGGGTGCCTTGCCATGGCGGTGCGCGAGCCGGTCGGCGTGGTGCTGGGCATCGCGCCGTGGAACGCGCCGATCATCCTGGGCGTGCGCGCCATCGCGGTGCCGCTGGCCTGCGGTAACGCGGTCATCCTCAAGGCCAGCGAGATCTGCCCGCGGGTGCACGCGCTCATCATCGAGGCCTTTGCCGACGCCGGTTTTCCCGAAGGCGTGGTCAACGTCGTCACCAACGCGCCCGAGGATGCGGGTGCGGTCGTGGGCGCGCTGATCGATGCGCCGGGGGTCAAGCGGATCAACTTCACCGGTTCGACCACGGTCGGGCGGATCATCGCGAAGCGCGCGGCCGAACATCTCAAGCCCTGCCTGCTCGAACTGGGGGGCAAGGCGCCGTTCCTGGTGCTCGCCGATGCCGATCTCGACGAGGCGGTCAAGGCCGCGGCCTTTGGTGCGTTCATGAACCAGGGCCAGATCTGCATGTCGACCGAGCGGATCATCGTGGTCGAGGCGGTGGCCGAGGCCTTTGCCGAAAAGTTCGCCGCCAAGGTCGCCTCGATGGCGACGGGCGACCCGCGTGAGGGCACGACCCCGCTCGGCGCGGTGGTCGATCGCAAGACCGTCGATCACGTCAACGCGCTAATCGGCGACGCGCTCGACAAGGGCGCGCGGTTGCTCACCGGCGGTCCGGGCGAGAGCGTGCTGATGCCCGCCACCGTGGTCGATCAGGTCACCGATGCGATGAAGATCTACCGCGACGAAAGCTTCGGCCCGGTCGTCGCGATGATCCGCGCGAAGGACGAGGAGCACGCCATCGCGCTGGCCAACGACACCGAATACGGCCTGTCCGCTGCGGTCTTCACGCGCGATGCCGCGCGCGGGCTCAGCGTCGCGCGGCGCATCCGCTCCGGGATCTGCCACGTCAACGGCGCGACCGTCCACGACGAGGCGCAGATGCCCTTCGGCGGGGTCGGCGCGTCGGGTTACGGGCGCTTCGGCGGCAAGGCGGGGATCGACAGCTTCACCGAACTGCGCTGGATCACGCTCGAGACCCAGCCGGGCCACTACCCGATCTGAGCGCGGGTCGGCGGCGCCAGCGGATCACCAGCGATGCTCACACACTCTCCCCCAGGCGCGTCCCCGAGCAGGGACCCGGCCCGCCTAGCGCCACAGCGCGTTGAGCGCGGGGACGAAGTGGTCGCGGTGTTCGGGCGGGATGCGCAGCATCAACGTCTGTTCGAAATCCTGGGTGATCGTTCGGACCCGCGCCAGCACCGCGCGCCCCGGTTCGGTCAGCACGATCGCCATCGACTTGCCGTCGAGCGGCACACGCTCGACCAGGCCGCGCGCGACGAGGCTGGAGATCAGCGGCGCCATGTTGGCCGAGCGAATGTCGAGCGCGGCGCCGATCAGGCTCGAGGTCATCGTCGAACGCCCGTCTATCAGCAGCAGGATCGAGGCTTCGGAAACGCGCAGTTCGACCTCGCCCAGCAGCGCGCCCAGTTCGGCCATCATTGCGTTGGCCGCGCGGCGCAGGGTGTAGCCGGGCAGGATTGCCAGCGGGTCGCGGGCGGCCTTGTCCGTGGCCGCCGGGCTCTCGGAATTGTCGGGATGGCTGGTCGGATCGACCAAAGGGAACCTCCGCAGGTTAGCGGCGCCTGAGCGCCTTTATAGCTATTGAATATAGTCAAGTACACAGATCGAGGAATATTGTCATGTCTGATCGCGCACCGGAAGATACCGTCTCCTACACCGTCGAGAACCGGATTGCCTGGGTTTCCTTCAACCGCCCCGAAAAGCGCAATTGCATGAGCCCCAACCTCAACCGGCGCATGATGGAAGTGCTCAACGAACTGGAGTTTCGCGACGATGTCGGCGTGCTGGTGCTGACCGGCGAGGGCACCGCCTTCTCGGCCGGGATGGATCTCAAGGAATACTTCCGCGAAAACGAGGAAAAGGGCCTTGGCGCCACCCGCCAGGCGCAGCGCGAGGCCTACGGCTGGTGGGAACGCCTGCGCTGGTACGAAAAGCCGACCGTGGCGATGGTCAACGGCTGGTGCTTCGGCGGCGCCTACGGCCCGCTGTTCGGCTGTGACCTGGCGGTGGCCGCCGAGGACGCGCAGTTCGGCCTGTCCGAAATCAACTGGGGCATCCTGCCCGGCGGCGGCGCTTCGAAGGTCATCGTCGAACTGACCGGCTTTCGCAACGCGATGTACCACGCGATGATGGGCGAGAACGTCGATGGCAAGAAGGCCGCCNCGCTTCGAAGGTCATCGTCGAACTGACCGGCTTTCGCAACGCGATGTACCACGCGATGATGGGCGAGAACGTCGATGGCAAGAAGGCCGCCGAATGGGGCCTGGTCAACGAAGCCGTCCCCGCCGACCAGCTCAAGGCGCGCGTCACCGCGATCTGCGAAGTGCTGCTGGGCAAGAACCCCACCGCGCTGCGCGCCACCAAGTGGGCGATCCGCCGGGTTGGCGAGATGACCTTCGACAATTCGATGGACTACCTCGTGCGCACGCAGGAAGCGGCCAACTTCTTCGATGGCGAAGGCCGCAAGGAAGCCACCCGCCAGTTCATCGACGACAAGACCTTCAAGCCGGGCCTGGGCGCCTACGACCTCAACAAGGCGCGCTGAACACCCCCTTGCGCGGGCCGTTCCCTAACGGCGGCCCGCGTCCGAATACCCAGCCGGGAGAGGCAGGAACAATGACCGATCAAACCCTTTCGCACGGCGCTCTCGCGCGCCTTCTCAAGCCGCGCTCGGTCGCCGTGATCGGCGCCAGCGACAAGCCCGGCGCGCTCGGCGCCTCGGTGCTTGGCAATCTGGATCGCAACGGCTTTGCGGGCGAAGTCTACCCGGTCAATCCCAAGCGCGAGACGATCGGTGCGCGCCGCTGCTACCCCAGCGTCGAAGCGCTGCCCGAAGGGATCGACGTCGCCGTGCTGGCGATCCCGCAGCCCGCCGTGCTCGACGCGGTGCGCGCGCTCGCCGCGCGCAAGGCGGGCGCGGCGATCATCTTCTCCGCCGGCTTTGCCGAAGGCGGCGAGGAGGGCAAGGCGCAGCAGGCCGAGATCGGGCGCATCGCGGCCGAGCACGGCATGGCGATCGAGGGGCCCAACTGCCTTGGCCTCGTCAACTACGTCGATGCGATCCCGCTGACCTTCGTCGAGACGCGCGCGGTTCCCCCGGCCGGACGCCGGGCGCTGGGCATCGTGTCGCAATCGGGCGCGATGGCCGCGGTGCTGGGCGCCACGTTCGGCGCGCGCGACCTGCCGATGAGCTATTCGATCTCGACCGGGAACGAGGCGGCGAGCGGGGTCGAGGACTATGTCGAGTGGCTGATCGACGATGCGGCGACGCAGGTCATCGCGATGATCGTCGAGCAGTTCCGCGGCCCGGCGCGTTTCCTCGCCGCCGCCGCAAGGGCGCGCGCGGCGGGCAAGCCGATCGTGCTGCTGCATCCGGGCAAGTCCAGCGCGGCGCGCGAATCGGCGGCGACCCACACCGGCGCGATGGCGGGCGACTATTCGCTCATGCGCCGCAAGGTGGAGCGCGAAGGGGTGATCTTCGCCGAGACGCTCGAGGAACTGGGCGACATCACCGAAATCCTCATGCGCTGCCCGGCGATGGAGCGCGCGGATATTGCGGTGCTGGGCGAATCGGGCGCGTTCAAGGCGCTGACGCTCGATCTCGCGGAGGAATTCGCGGTGCCGCTCGCCGCGCTCGACGATGCCAACGCGCCCGCGCTGCGCGCCGCTTTGCCGCCCTTTGTGCCGGTCAGCAACCCGCTCGACATCACCGCGCAAGGGCTTAGCCAGCCCGAGATCTACACCAACACGCTGGCCGCGCTGCTCGACGATGATCGCGTCGGCGCGGTGCTCGCCGGGATCATCCAGACCGATCCGGTGACGATCGGCATCAAGGCCCCGGCGATCCGCGCCGCGCTCGAAGGGCGCCGCGCGACCAAGCCGCTGATCTACGCCGGGCTCGACGAAGGCGCGCCGATCCCGCCCGAGGTGATCCTCGATCTGCGCGCGCGCGGCATTCCCTGCTTTCCCAACGCCGAACGCGTGATCCGCGCGCTGTCGCGGCTCGCCGCGCGCGCGCGGCGCGACCTTTCCCGCGCAGAGCCTGCGCCGACCCCGGTCGCGGGGCTGGCCGATCATCGGGGCGTGGTGGCCGAATATCAGGCCAAGCGCCTGCTCGGCCCGCTCGGCCTGGCCTTCCCCGAAGGCGGCTTTGCCGACAGCGCCGAGAGCGCGGTCGTGCAGGCTGAACGGGTCGGCTACCCGGTCGCGATGAAGGCGCAGGCCTCCGCGCTCGGCCATAAGAGCGATGCGGGGGGCGTGCTGCTCAACCTCGCCGATGCCGACGCGGTACGTGCGGCCTGGGAGCGCATTCACGCCAATGTCGCCGCCTATGACGCGGCGCTCGTGCTCGACGGGGTGCTGATCGAAAAGATGGGCGCGCGGGGCCTTGAGATGATCGTGGGCGGGCGCAACGATCCCGAATGGGGCCCGGTCGTGCTGGCCGGGTTCGGCGGGGTGACTGCCGAGATCCTCAAGGACGTGTGCCTGTTCTCGCCCGACATGACCACGGCGCAGATCGAGGCCGGGCTGATGCAGCTCAAGAGCGCGGCGCTGCTCGCGGGCTATCGCGGTTCGCCCGCGCTCGACGTGCCCGCGCTGGCGCGGCTCGTCGCGCAAGTCGGCGCGGTGCTGAGCGCCGAGCCGGACCTCGTCGAGCTCGATCTCAATCCGGTCATCGTCTACCCTCAGGGCGAGGGCGTCGTCGCGCTCGACGCCCTGATGCTGGTCGAACCCGCGCTGGCGTAAGGGCGGCAGAGGGGGCGCAAAAAGCCCCCTTCGCCCCCCCCTTTTCGCGTACCCGACACTGCAACGATCCTCAGGGAGAGGACCCTTTCGCGATGCCTGACATTTCCGCAAGCCCCATCGATCCGCGCCAGGTGCTGGCGGCAGCGCCGATGCGCGCGCGCCAGATTCTGGCGATCGGCCTGTGCGTCGCGCTCAACGCGCTCGACGGGTTCGACGTTCTGGCGATCAGTTTCGCTTCGCCCGGCATTGCCGCGGACTGGGGGATCGATCGTGCCGAGCTGGGCGTGGTGCTATCGATGGAGCTGTTCGGCATGGCGCTGGGCTCGTTCGTGCTGGGGGCGCTGGCCGATCGCGTGGGGCGCAAGCCCACCGCGCTGGCCTGCCTCGCGATCATGGCGCTGGGCATGCTCGGCGCGGCGCATGTCGGCTCGGTGGTGCAGCTGGCTGCGCTGCGTTTTGCGACCGGGATCGGCATTGGCGGGATGCTCGCCTGCACCAACGCGATGGTCGCCGAATATTCCAACGACCGATGGCGCAAGAGCGCGATCGCGATCATGGCGGCGGGTTATCCGGTCGGCGCGATCACCGGCGGCGCCTTCGTCAGCGCCTTCCTGCTGGGGGACAGCTGGCGCCATGTCTTCACTTTCGGCGGGATCGTCAGCGCGCTGCTGCTGCCGCTGGTCTTGCTGTTCGTGCCCGAAAGCGTGGGGTTCCTCGCGCGCAGCGGGCGGCCGGACGCGCTGGCGCGGGTCAACCGGGCGCTGGCCGGGCTTGGCCACGGCGCGCTCGGTGCACTCGCGATACCCGATGCCGGCACGGCGGCGAAGGCGGGGCTCGCCCGGCTCTTCGCGCCCGACCTCAGGCGCACCACGATCCTGTTGACGCTGGCCTATTTCAGCCACGTCATGACCTTTTACTACATCCTCAAATGGGTGCCCAAGATCGTCGTCGACATGGGCCATGCGCCCTCGGCGGCGGGCGGCGTGCTGGTCATGGCCAATGTCGGCGGACTGATCGGCTCGCTGGTGTTCAGCGCGCTGATTCTGCGGCTGGGCCTGCGCGGGGTGATGATGGCGGCGCTGGCGATGGCGGCGGTGATGGTCGTCAATTTCGGGCGCGGCGCGGCCGATCTTTCGGGGCTGTCGCTGGCGGCGGCGGGGGCGGGGTTCTTCACCAACGCGGTGATGGTCGGCTTCTATCCGCTGATTGCGGCGGTCTTCCCGACCGAGGCGCGGGCGGGCGGCACGGGCCTGGTCATCGGCGTCGGGCGCGGCGGCGCGGCGCTCGGCCCGGTGATCGCGGGCTTCCTGTTCAGTAGCGGGCTTGGCCTGCTGGGCGTTTCGATGGCGATGGCGTTGGGCTCGCTCGTCGCGCTGTTCGCCCTGCTGGCGCTGGGCCGCGTGCGCGGCGCCTAAAGCCGCTCACCTTCGGCCTCGCGGCACACCCGCTGGACGGTTTCGCGCAGCCAGCGATGCTCCGGATCGGCGTCCAGGCGCGGGTGCCAGAGCATCGAAATGGCGATCGCGGGCGTCGCGACGGGCAAGGGAAAGGACACAAGTCCATCGGCCGTATCGGCCGTGAGGCTCGTTTCGGGGACCAGTCCGACGAGGTCCGAACGGCGCGCGATGCGCAAGGCATCGGCGAAGGCCGGGACCACCACCGCAACCCGCCGGCTGAGCCCGAGCGGCGCCAGCGCGGCATCGACCGGCCCTTCGAACGCGCCCTTGCGCGAGGCGACGATGTGGCGGCAGGCGGCGTAGCGTTCAGGCGTGATCGGCGCGTCGAGCAGTGGGTGGCCGGTGCGCACCGCGCCCACGAACCGGTCGCGCCGCAGGAGCTGCGTGCGCACTTCGGGCGCGAAGGCGCCGAGCACCCCGATCTCCAGATCGACCAGCCCTTCGCGTAAAGGCGCGGCGTCCTTTTCGGGCTTGGGCGCGAAACGCAGCTGCACGCCCGGCGCCTCGCGCGCGGCAAGGGCGGCGAGCGGGGCGGCAAACCGCTCGACGAAGCCTTCGTTGGTGCGCAGCGTGAAGCGCCGCTCGAGCCTGGCGGGAACAACCACGTCCACCTGCGGGCGCAGCACGGCCTGGGCCGCACGGGTGAGCGCGTGAACCTCCTCGCGCAGCGCCCGG
>NZ_JALHLF010000127.1 GCF_022832435.1 Novosphingobium organovorum
GGGCGGGCTGCGCGTGGGCTGGCTGCGCGTGGGCGGGTTCGGCGTGCGCGGCTTCGGCGGGGTCGGCCAGCGCCATGAGCAGGCTGCCGATGGTGATGACCAACGATACCCGTGTAATCTCGTGCACGTAAAACCTCCCAAGCCAGGAACCTGGAAAGAATCTAGCAACACGGGGCTAAGACCTCTCGAACGGGCCCCTCGCACAATCGCCTAGGCGGGGGCGAAGGATGCCTTGGTCATGTTCGCGCCGCGCGGCGTGTGGGCGCGTGGGCCGGGGCCGCTTCCCAAAGGCGCCGAAGGGCGACTTTGGGGATCAGGCCCTTACAGCCGGGGCAGGGTGACGCCGCGCTGGCCCATGTACTTGCCGGCGCGATCGGCGTAGCTCACCTCGCACGGCTCGTTGCCTTGCAGGAAGAGGAACTGGCAGGCGCCTTCGTTGGCGTAGATCTTGGCCGGGAGCGGGGTGGTGTTCGAGAATTCGAGCGTGACGTGGCCTTCCCAGCCCGGTTCGAGCGGGGTCACGTTGACGATGATCCCGCAGCGCGCATAAGTGCTCTTGCCAAGGCAGATCACCAGCACGTCCTTGGGCACGCGGAAATACTCCACCGTGCGCGCCAGAGCGAAGGAATTGGGCGGGATCACGCAGACCTCGGTCTCGCGATCGACGAAGGAGTTGCTGGCGAAGTCCTTGGGATCGACCACCGCGCTGTCGACGTTGGTGAAGATCTTGAATTCGGGCGCGACGCGCGCGTCGTAGCCGTAGGAGGAAAGGCCGTAGGAAATGCAGCCGTCGCGGCGCTGGGCCTCGACGAACGGCTCGATCATGCCGTTGTCCAGGGCCTGCTGCCGAATCCATTTATCGCTCAGAATTGCCATGGCCCGTCATTACCCAAGGGCGCGAGCGGAGCAAGAGAAGGCGGTGGCGATTCCAACAGGCCTTGCGCAAAAAGCGGCTGGGCGGCGCAATTCAAGGCCGCACTCCACAGGTGCCATCCACAGATGCCATCCACAGATGCCATCCACAGATGATTGCCGCTTTCGTGCCGCCAGCCTTGATTGCCCGGCTCCGCTCCCCCATGCCGGGGGCAATCGGGGCCATCCATCGTGTTCGTAGGCACGGCCCGGCGGAGAGACGCGCGCCCGCGCTCTTGCTTACACAGCCGGAAAGCCAGCGATGACCCCTCCCGTACTCCCTCTTGACCAGTCCGCGTGCGCGCAGGCGCCGATCGTCCCTCTCCTTGACACGTCTGACGACACCAGCGGCGACGTCCTGCTGGGCGTCGCGCACGTACCCCAGGGGGTCGAACTGCGCCTCCTCCAGCACGGCGACGACTTCACCATCATGCTCGAGGAAACCGAGCTGATGAGCACGCTTGCCAGCCATTCCGAAGAGGCGCTGGCGCAGATGACTTGCGCGCGGCTGACGGGAATCGCGGCGCCGCAGATGCTGATCGGGGGCTATGGCATGGGCTTCACGCTGCGCGCCGCGCTTGCCGCGCTGCCGCGTGAGGCGGGCGTGTTCGTGGCCGAGATCGTGCCCGAAATCCTCGCCTGGGCGCGCGGCCCGATGCACGCGCTGACCGCCGGATGCCTCGACGATCCGCGCGTGATGGTGGTCGAGGATGACGTCGCGATGCTGATCGCCGCCGCGCGCGAGGGCTACGATGCGATCCTGCTCGACGTCGACAATGGCCCCGAGGGGCTGACCCGCTGGCAGAACGATGCGCTCTATTCGCCGCTGGGGCTGGCCGCGGCCTGGCGCGCGCTGCGGCCGGGCGGCATTCTCGCGGTGTGGTCGGCCTGGTTCGATCCCGCGTTCACCGAGCGGCTGGAAGACGCCGGTTTCGCGGTCAGCGCGCAGACCGTGGGCTCACGGCCCGATGGCGAGGTCTACGACCACACCTTGTGGTTCGCGCGGCGGCCCGAACAGGCGGCCTGAGCGAGCGGGGAGGGACCACAGGCCCCTCCCGCGCCGCGTCCCGGTCAGGGAACGATCTGGCCGTCCTTTTTGTAGACGCGCCCGCCCTGCATCACGAAGCTGACGTGCTGGAGCTGGGTGATGTCCTTCACCGGATCGGCATCGGTCGCCACGAAGTCGGCGTAGCGGCCGGGCTGGATCGAGCCGATGTCCGCGCTGTCGCCGATCAGGTCGGCGGCTGAGGAGGTCGCCGCGATGATCGTGTCCATGGCCGGGATGCCGGCCTTGACCATGAGCGCGAACTCCTGCGCGTTGAGCCCGTGCTGGTAGACGCCCGCGTCGGTCCCGAAGGCGATCTTCACGCCCGATTTCCACGCGTTGTAGGCGTTGCTGGCCATGCGCGGAGCCACCGCGAGCGCCTTTTCGGCGACCGAGGGGCTGAGCAGTTCGGGGTGGTTCCTGGCAAAGTTGTACACGGTCTCGCCCGCGATCAGCGTGGGCACGAGGTAGGTCCCGCGCTTCTTCATGATGGCGTAGCTTTCGGCGTCGGCGAAAGTGCCGTGCTCGATCGAATCGACACCGATGTCCGAGGCGTGGTCGATCGCCTGCTTGCCGTGCGCGTGCGCGGCAACTTTCATGTGCAGCGTGTGCGCGGTGTCGACGATGGTCTTGATCTCCGCGTCGGTCATCAGCTGGGCGTTGGGATCATCGCCCACGCTCGCCACCCCGCCCGAGGGCACGATCTTGATGAGATCGACGCCGTCATGGTACATCTGGCGCACTTTCTTGAGCGCTTCCTCGGGCCCGTCGACGATCCCTTCGGACCACGAGGGCTTGGTCAGCTCGGGGTCGAACCCGTGCGAGGCGTCGCCATGGCCGCCGGTCGGGCCCAGGATATGGCCCGAGACCCACATACGCGGCCCTTCGATGGTGCCGTTCTTCTGCGCCTTGCGCAGCGCGACGACGACCGGGGTGTCCCCGCCCACGTCGCGCACCGAGGTGAACCCGGCGAGCAGCGTGGTGCGCGCGTTGGCGACACCGCTCATCGCGTTGTCGAAGCTCGAATTGGTCACCGCCATGAGCTGCTGCGGGCCCTTGCCGAGCTGGAGCGTGAGATGGACGTGCGCGTCGATCAGGCCGGGCATCACGGTCTTGTCCGAAAGGTCGATCACTTCGGCGCCCGCAGGCGTGGTGAAGCCGTCCTCGATGGCGACGATGCGATCGTCGTGGACGCGGATCGAAACGTGCTGGCGCTCGGTCCTGGACACGCCGTCGATCAGCGTTCCGGCGTGGATGACGAGGTCCTTCGCGCTGGCCGCGCCCGAAACGGCGAGGATGGCGCTGGCCGAGGCGGCGCACAGCAGGGTCTTCAAACGGTTCACTTGGGCCTACTCCTTAAAAACGCGTGCTGAGGTCGAGCCCGATCGTACGCGGTGTCACGCAGATCGCACGCACGTTGTTGAGCCCGCCGAAGATCGAGCCGCTGGCCTTCATGATGACCGCGTCCGAATTGGTGAGGTTGTTGACGTCGTCGCGGCCCAGCGTTTCGCTGTCGATGTCGCCGGGCTGGTCCTTGTAGGAGGCCATCGCGCGCACCGCGAGCTTGCCCGTAATCAGCGGCAGCTTGACCATGCCCTGTTTCTGGAAGCCCATGTTGCCGCCCTCGACGCTGGAAATCTGGCCCTTGGCCGCCGTGGCAAGCTGGGTGAGGTCGGGCTTGGCCATGACCACGCGCACCGCGCCGGCCATCGAGGACGAGCCGTAGAGCGTGCCGCCCGCGTCCCAATTCACCCCGGCCGAACCCAGGATCGCAATGTCGTCATAGTAGAGCCCGACCAGCGATTCGCCCGAGGCGCGGATGTTGCGAATGGTGATCCGCGAGCCCGAAAAGCCGCTTTCGCGCCGGACCAGGCAAGGGCTGACGCGCGCGATCTGCCTGGTGCCCGAAATGCCCATCGGGGCCAGCGTCGCACCCGAAGCGGCGCTGATCGCGAGCGGGGTGTCCTGCCGCGTGGTCAAGCGCTTGAGCGCGCCCTATCCGATAGGGTATCAAATGTCAGAATCGAACCACTAGTCGACGCCGAGTTTCCCTCTGGCGTTCCACTGACTTGGCCTGTCCCTCACCAAGTCTGCACACGCTGCCACAACCGTTTGCGCAAATCTNTCGACGCCGAGTTTCCCTCTGGCGTTCCACTGACTTGGCCTGTCCCTCACCAAGTCTGCACACGCTGCCACAACCGTTTGCGCAAATCTTGCCAAAGATGTGGCATAAAACTGTCATTTTTGAAAATAATCGTCGCGCGAATAGGGTTTTCGTAAAATAATTTTCTACCCCTGTTGCCAAAGGTGGCAATTATTGGTCCTCTCGTGCGGGGTAACGGACGCGCGCCGTCCCGCTGCCACGCGACGAACAGGTCACGACCCGGCCTTGCTGGAACAGCTGGCCGAAGGGGCGAGCGTCAGATGTTGGGGGAAGAGCGGTTGATGAACGCGCCGAGCGTGAAGCTGCTCTGGATATGCGCGACGCCGGGGATCTGGGTGAGGTTGGCGAGGAAGTCGCGGTAGTGGTCGAGGCCATCGCCACCCTTGCGGTGTCCCGCGAACGGGAGCGCAGGCGCGCGGGTGTCGGGGGCGAGGAAGCCCCGCACAAAGATCATAGTTAGGTCAAATTGCCAAGCGCGTGTCGGAATGAAGCAAATTCGGCTTCGTGGCGTGAATTTCCGGGGTGTGTTCAGCTCTGGCCGCGGCCGTTGAAATGGGCGACGATCGCGGGATGGATCGCGCCGTCGAAATCGAGCCGGGTGCGCGATTCGGCGCTCGGGCGCACGGTGAGCGGGCCGATCGCGCCGAGCCACAAGTGCGCGCTCGCGCTGAGGTTCAGCTCGTTCAGGTTCTCGTGAAGCTCGCAGGTCCGCTCGTCCAGCGCGGCCACGGTGATCGGGCGCAAAGTGCCCGGAGCGGTTTCGATTTGCGCGGGAAGCGCCAGGTCGTTGGGGTATCGGGTCATCGAAATCGCGACGAAACATCGCCTCCAGAATGCGGGGGAGGCTGCGATAGGTCGCGCGCATTTCAGAGCGATGAACAAGCCCCCCCGCAAATCCCATCGATCGGCGGGAGGGCACGGCAAGTGGTTCACAAGGCGCGATAGTTCGCGCGTTCAAAGACGCGATTTTTTCGTCGGCAGCGGTGCCGGGGTGAGCCGCAGCATCACCACGTCGTGGGGGGCAACGCTCGTTTGCCACCTGCCGGTAAGCGTGCCGAGGGAACTGTGCGCCCAGACATCGCGCGCGGCGAGCGGGGTATCGGGCGCATAGTCGAGCGCCGACCAGTCGAGCGTGAGCGTGACCGGCGTATCGCCGCGGTTGAACAGCAGCGCCGCGCGCGCGCCATTGGCCAGCGTGCGCACCCAGACTTCGCCGCTGCCATCGCGCCGGACGCGCCGGCCCTGCCGTCCGAGCGGGTCCTGATCGATCGCGATGACCTCGCGGTTGAGCAGGATGCCGGCGGTTGCCGGGTCCATCTTGGCCACATCGTTGCCCGCGATGAGCGGCGCGGCCATCATCGCCCAGAGCGCGAAATGCGCGCGGTATTCGGTGGTGGTCATCCCCCCGTTGCCGACTTCGAGCATGTCGGGATCGTTCCAGTGGCCCGGCCCCGCGTAAGGCCACAAGGGCTCGTTCCTGTCGACGATATCGAGCATCCCGTAAGCGTAGCCGTGCTTGCCCGACCACTTGTCGGTGATGTCGCCGGTGGTGCGCCACAGGTTGCCGATCTTCGCGCCCCACAGCCAGGGTTTGGTGCTGCCCCATTCGCACAGCGAAAAGACGATTGGGCGGCCGGTGGCGCGCAGCGCGTCTTCCATCAGGGCATAGGCTTCCTCGGAATTGCGCGAGCCGGTCGCGCACCAGTCGTACTTGAGATAGTCGACGCCCCAGGAGGCGTAAGTCTGCGCGTCCTGGTACTCGTGCCCCTGGCTGCCCGGCCGTCCGCCGCAGGTCTTCATGCCCGCATCGGAATAGATACCGAACTTGAGCCCCTTGGCGTGAATGTAGTCGGCAAGCGCCTTGATGCCGGAGGGAAACGCCTTGGCGTTGGCGTGGATGAAGCCTTGCGCGTCGCGTTCCCCGTGCCAGCAGTCGTCGATCACGACATAAGTGTACCCGGCATCGCGCATCCCCGAAGAGACCATGGCGTCGGCGGTCTGCCGGATGGTCGCCTCGGAGATGGTGCAGGCAAAGCGGTTCCAGCTGTTCCAGCCCATCGGCGGGGTCGGCGCGAGGCCGTTGGCGGTGCGCGCGGGATCGAGCGAGGGGGGCGTGCGGTTGGGGGCGGGCGTGTCGCCTTCGGCGTGCGCTTGCGCCAGGGGCAAGGCGAGCGTGGCGAGTGCGAGGAGCGCGCGCCGTGCAAAGGTGGCGAGGCGGCGGTTCATTGCGCACCGTCCTTGGGGCACATGGCGTAGTTGGGATCGGCGTCGAGTTCGGCGTCGGCAACCGAAAGCGTCACCCCGGCGCTGCCGGAAAGGACGAAGGGCCGCGAAAGCGCGCCCATTTTCGCGCCCGCCTTCTCGAAACACGACAGTGGCACCTTGACGCTGCTCCATTCGCCCACTGGTGCGGAGAACACCGTCGCGGCGGGCAGGCTTGCCGCGCCCATGCCAAGGTGCAGGTCCCTGGCCGAGCCCGCGTCCATGCGGTAGGCGATGCGCAGCGAAAGCTGCGCGTTGCTCTGGCGGGTGAGGTCGATCACCGGCCCGCTGATGGTCACGCTGCCTGGCCCCGTAAAGGCGAACTGGCGCGCGCCTTCCTGCGTGCCGCCGCCATCGACGTTGCGTATCGTCACCGCGCCTGCATGGCCCAGCGTCCAGGGCGGCAGTACCCGCCCCGGCTTGTAGTATTTCGCCACGTTGGCGAGCGAGGCGTCGAGCCCGGCGACTTCGGACAGCGGGCCCAGACGGGTGTGGTCGGCATAGCTCAGCCCATAGCCATAGGCGAAGAGCGGGTCGTAGTTCTTCTGTCCCAGGTTGTTGGCGAACTGCGCGGCGTTTTTGGGCCAGGAGAAGCTGAGCTTGCCGCGAAAATCGGCGTTGGGCGTGCCGTCCGCGCGGGCGACGAGGACATCGGCCACGCCTTCGCCTTCCGAGCCCGGCAGGAAGGCGGCGACGAAGGCGTCGGACGCGTTGATCTCGGGATTGACCCAGAGCGCGCGGCCCGACAGGAACACCGAGACGGTGGGAATGCCCGCGGCCTTGAGCGCCTTCAATTCAGCCAGCGCCTGCTTGTCGCCGGGCTGGAATTCGAGCGTGGAGATATCGCCCACCATTTCGGCATAGGGCGTCTCGCCGAAGACGACGACGGCAAGGTCCGGCTTGGGGCCGGTGAGCTTGCCGTGCGCGCTCAGCGTTGCGGTGCCGCCGGTCTTTTCGATCGCGGCCTTGAGCCCGGCCCAGATCGAAGTCGCGCCGGGAAAGTCGGCCGCGGTGTTGCCGGTGCCTTGCCAGGACAGCGTCCAGCCGCCCGATTGCAGCCCCACGTCATCGGCGTGGCTGCCGGTGACGAGGACATGGGCGCCCGGCCTGATGGGCAGCAGGCCGCCATTGTTCTTGAGCAGGACGAGCGATTCGGCGACCGCCTGGCGTGCCACCGCGCGGTGCGCGGCGATGCCCAGTTCCTCCTTGTGCTCGAACGGGCGTGCCGGATCGAACAGGCCCAGCTTGAACTTGACGCGCAGGATGCGGCGCACCGCATCGTCGATCCGCGCCATCGGGATCGTGCCGTTCTTCACTTCTTTGACGGTGTTGTCGAACAGCGCCTTCCAGTCCTCGGGCACCATCGCCATGTCGAGCCCGGCGTTGAAGGTCGCCGCGCAGTCGCCATTGGTGCAGCCCGGAATCTGGCCATGCGCGTTCCAGTCGCCAACGACGAAGCCCTCGAACCCCAGCGCGCCCTTGAGCACGCCGGTCAGCAGGCTCTTGTTGGCGTGGTTCTTGACCCCGTTCCACGAGGAGAAACTGGCCATCACGGTCATCGCGCCAGCATCGATGCCGCCGATGTAGCCGGGCAGGTGGGTCTTGATGAGCGTCTGCTCCGGGATCCGCGCATCGCCCTGGTCGATCCCGCCGAAGGTTCCGCCATCGGCGAGGAAGTGCTTGATCGAGGCGGCGACGTGGCCGTCCTGGATGCGGCTTTCGCCCGGCGTGCCCTGCAGCCCGCGGACCATCGCGGCGGCGTATTCACGGGTGATCTCGGGGCGTTCGGAATAGCCTTCGTAGGCGCGGCCCCAGCGATCGTCCTGCGGCACGGTGACGGTGGGGGCAAAGGCCCAGTCAAAGCCCGAGGCGGCGCTTTCGGCCGCCGTTACCGCGCCGATCTTCTCGATCAGCGCGGGATCGCGCATCGCGCCTAGGCCGATGTTGTGCGGAAAGATGGTGGCGCCAAAGACGTTCGAATTGCCGTGGACCGAGTCCATCCCGAAGATGATCGGGATCGGCACGTGGCCGGGGCGCCGTTCGAGCGAAACCGCGCGGAAGGCATCGGCGGTGGCGATCCAGTCGCTCGCCGGGCCGCGATCGTTGCCGCTGAGTGGCGGGTCGTTGCCTCCGCCCAGCACCGAGCCGAGCGGGTATTCGCGCAAGTCTTCGGGCTTCACCGAGGCGATCGAGCCCTGGATCATCTGGCCCACTTTCTCGCGCAGCGACATCTGGTCCATCAGCGCGGTGATCTTCGCCTCGGTTGCGGCGTCGACCAGCCCCACGCTGTGCGCGCGGGGCCACAGCGCGGGATGGGCGATGGCCGATCCGACCTTGGCGGGCGGGGCATCGCTGGCCGGCGCGGCACTGCTCGCGAGCAGGGCGACAGCAAGGGTGAGGGACGTGGCGGCGACAGGGGAGCGGAAACGGGGCAAAGGCGAAGGATCCTCTTGTCGGGGAAGCGGGGGTCAGGCGGTGGCAGGCGCCGGAGCGCGGGGGGACGTGGAGGTGCGAGACGGGGCGGCGGCGCCCGATTGGGCCAGGAACGCGGCGTGGGGCACGCCGAGCGCGGC
>NZ_JALHLF010000128.1 GCF_022832435.1 Novosphingobium organovorum
CACCCGACCTCCCAACTAATGTACACTTTTGTGGGAGGTCGGGTGGGGGCGCGGGCTGGTGCCGTCCCCAAAAGTCGCCGTTGGGCGACTTTTGCATCAGGCTCGAGTCGAAAGCCAAGTAAACAGCGTTGCAGTGCAGCACTGTTTCGCGCACAGTCATGCGCGATGATCAAAGCGGCACTGCACCACCTCACTCGCTACCGCTACTCCAAGCGGATCCGGCTCGGCCCCCAGGTGATCCGGCTTCGTCCGGCTCCGCATTCGCGCACGCAAGTGCCGAATTACTCGCTCAAGATCTCCCCACCGGAACATTTCATCAACTGGCAGCAGGACCCGCACGGCAACTGGCTGGCGCGCGTGGTCTTTCCCGAGCCGGTCGATCATTTTTCGATCGAGGTCGATCTTCTCGCCGAACTGGCGGTCATCAACCCGTTCGACTTCTTCGTCGAGCCCGAGGCCGAGGAATACCCCTTCGCCTATTCCGATGCGATGAAGGCCGATCTCGCCGCCTATTTCGAGGTCGAGGAACAAGGCCCCCTGTTCGAGGCGCTGGTCGCCCAGCACGCCGGGCACGAGGGGCGCACGGTCGATTTCCTGGTCGACATCAACCGCCGCCTGCAGGAACGCATCGGCTACGTGATCCGCATGGAACCCGGCGTGATGACGCCCGAGGAAACGCTCGAGGCGGGGATCGGCTCGTGCCGCGATTCGGCCTGGCTGCTGGTTCACCTCCTGCGGCGGCTGGGCTTTGCCGCGCGGTTCGTCTCGGGCTACTCGATCCAGCTGGTCGCCGACGTGCTGCCCAAGGAAGGGCCGCAGGGCGTGCTGCAGGACGTCACCGACCTGCACGCCTGGGCCGAGGCCTTCGTGCCGGGCGCGGGGTGGATCGCGCTCGATGCGACCTCGGGGATGTTCGCCGGGGAAGGCCACATTCCGCTCTGCGCCGCGCCGCACTACCGCTCGGCCACCCCGATCGAGGGCATGGCCGAACCGGCCGAGGTCGATTTCGACTTCCGCATGGACGTCAGCCGCATCGCCGAGGCGGTGCGCATCACCAAGCCCTTCACCGAGGAGCGCTGGGACAACCTGCTGGCGCTGGGCGACAAGGTCGATGCCGATCTTGCGGCGGGCGGGGTCAACCTCACCATGGGCGGGGAACCCACCTTCATCGCCGCGACCGATTTCGAGGCGGGCGAATGGAACGGCGAGGCGGTCGGCCCGACCAAGGCGGCCTATGCCGACCAGCTGATCCGGCTCCTGCGCGCCAAATTCGCGCCCGGCTCGCTGCTCCACCACGGGCAGGGCAAGTGGTATCCGGGGGAAACGCTGCCGCGCTGGGGCTATTCGATCTACTGGCGCAAGGACGGCGAGCCGATCTGGCGCGACGATGCGCTGCTGGCGGGCGAAAAGCCGCTTGAAAAGGGCGGCGATCCCGATCCGGTGCCCTCGGTCTCGGTCGAGGAGGCGGCGCGCGTGCTCAAGCTGGCGGCGGCGAACCTGGGCGTCGAGCCCGAGTTCGTCCAGCCGGTCTATGAGGATTCGGGCGTGTGGATGCTGCGCGAGGACGAGCTTCCGGTGAACACCACGCCGATGGACCCGGCGATCGAGGACGAGGAACTGGCGCGCCGCTTCCGGCGTACCTATCGGCGCGGGATGGACCGCCCGGTCGGCTTCGTGCTGCCGATCCAGCGCTGGCAGACCAAGGTCGCGCCGATCCGCCGCCACTGGCAGAGCGAGTTGTGGCGGGTGCGCAAGGGCGTGCTGACCGCGGTGCCCGGCGACAGTTCGCTCGGCTACCGTCTGCCGCTCGGCTCGCTGCCTTACGTGGCGCCGGCGAATTACCCCTACATCCACCCGCGCGACACCGCCGAGGAGCGTGCGCCGCTTGCCGACATCCGCCGCCAGGTGACCGAGCGCGGCAAGCAGATGCGTGAAGGCATCGCCGGACAACGCTTCGAGACGGTGCCCGAGCCGGTCCACTTCGGCGAGACGATCGTCGAGCAGGACATCATCGACGGCGCCGTGCGCACCGCCATGACGGTCGAGCCGCGCGGCGATTATCTCGCCGTGTTCATCCCGCCGACCGAGTGGCTGGAGGACTATCTCGAACTCGTCGCCGCGATCGAGCAGGTGGCCGAGGACACCGGCCTGCCGGTGCGGATCGAGGGCTATCCCCCGCCGCCCGACCCGCGCCTCACCGTGCTCAAGGTCACCCCCGATCCGGGCGTGATCGAGGTCAACATCCACCCCGCCGCGTCCTGGCGCGAGAGCGTCGAGATCACCGAGACGCTCTACGACTGCGCGCGCGAGGTGGGGCTGACCGCCGACAAGTTCATGGTCGACGGACGCTCGATCGGCACGGGCGGGGGCAACCACATCGTGCTGGGCGGACCGACCCTGCTCGACAGCCCGTTCATCCGCCGTCCCGACCTGCTCAAGAGCTTCGTGCTCTACTGGCAGCGCCACCCTTCGCTCAGCTACCTGTTCTCAGGGCTGTTCATCGGCCCGACGAGCCAGGCCCCGCGCATCGACGAGGCGCGCCACGATGCGCTCTACGAACTCGAGATCGCGCTGGCGCAAGTGCCCGATCCGTTCACCGGGGGGATGCAGCCTGCGCCCTGGGTGGTCGACCGATTGTTCCGCAACCTGCTGGTGGACGTCACCGGCAACACCCACCGCACCGAGATCTGCATCGACAAGATGTTCTCGCCCGACGGGCCGACCGGGCGGCTCGGCCTTGTCGAGTTTCGCGGTTTCGAGATGCCGCCGGACGGCAAGATGAGCCTGGCTCAGCAGCTGCTCCTGCGCGCGCTCACCGCGTGGTTCTGGACCACCCCGCAGGAGGGCTCTCTGGTGCGCTGGGGCACGCAGCTGCACGACCGATTCATGCTCGGCCATTTCGTGTGGGAGGATTTCCTCGACGTGCTCGGCGATCTGCGCCGCGCCGGATACGACTTCGACCCCGCCTGGTTCGAGGCGCAGCGCATGTTCCGCTTTCCGATCCACGGCGAAGTCGAGGGGGGCGGCGTCACGCTTGAAATCAGCCACGCGCTCGAACCGTGGAACGTGCTGGGCGAAACCGGCGCGATCGGCGGCACGGTGCGCTATGTCGACAGTTCGACCGAGCGGCTCCAGGTTCGCGCCAGCGGCCTCGTCAAGGGGCGCCACGTCATCACCTGCAACGGGCGGCGCGTGCCGCTGACGATGACCGATGCGGGCGCGGGCGAGGGTGTGGGCGGCGTGCGCTACAAGGCGTGGTGGCCGGCCGAGTGCCTTCACCCGCTGCTGCCCCCGCACACCCCGCTGACCTTCGACATCTACGACTTGTGGAACGGCCGTTCGCTGGGCGGCTGCGTCTACGAAGTCGCGCATCCGGGCGGGCGCAACTACGACACCGTGCCGGTCAACGGCTACGAGGCCGAAGCGCGGCGCAAGGCGCGCTTCACCCCGCACGGCCACTCGCCCGGCCCGCTGGCGACCCCGCCCGAGGAACTGCCCGGCGAATTCCCGCACGCGCTTGATCTCAGGCGCCCGCCACGTGTCCACTAGGCCCCCTGCGGCGCGCCGGGCGGGGCGGGCCGCGGCGCGCAAGGCAAGCTGGTTCGAACACTACCCCGCGAGCGCTGCGGGCGGCGATCTCTACACCGATGCGCCGCGCTGGGTGGCGCATCGCTGGGACGCGGTGGCGGGCGAACTGGCGCGGCTGGGCGAGGGCGATCCCGCCGCCGTGCAGGACGCCACCACGCGCAACGCCGCCGACCTTGGCCTGACCTTCCGCGTCACCGGCGACGAGGACGAGCGCGCCTGGCCGGTCAACGCGATGCCGCTGGTGATCGGGGCGGGCGAATGGGAAGGGCTCGAACGCGGGCTCATCCAGCGCGCCGACATGCTCGAGCGGCTGGCCGCAGACATCTACGGCCCGCAGCGGCTGGTCAAGGAAGGCCACCTGCCCGCCGCGGTCATCGCGGGCAGCCCCTATTTCGTGCGCCGGATGATCGGCCACACCCCGCCAAAGGGGCGCTTCGTGCAGGTCTATTCGGCCGATCTCGCACGGGGGCCGCGCGGGCAGTGGCGGGTGCTGCAGGACCGCGTGCGGCTGGCCAGCGGGATCGGCTACACGCTCGAAAACCGGCTCGCGATGTCGCGCACCACCGGCGATCTGCTGGGCGCCAGCAACGTGCGGCGCACGGCGGGTTTCTTCGAGGACATGCGCGAGGGGCTGGCGGCGGCCTGCGGGCGCGAGCGGCCGCGCGTCGCGCTGCTGACGCCGGGGCGGTTCAACCAGACCTATTCCGAACAGGCGCACCTGGCGCGCTATCTCGGCCTGCCGCTGGTCGAGGGGCGCGATCTTTCGGTGCTCGACAACCGGCTCTACGTCGGCACGATCGCCGGGCCCAAGCGGGTCGACGGGATCTGGCGCTGGATCAACACCGACCGGCTCGACCCGCTGGCGTTCGACGCGCGCAGCCAGCTGGGGGTTGCCAATCTCTACGAGGCCTGGGCTTCGGGCGAAGTGGGGATGGCCAACTGGCCGGGGACCGAAGTGCTCGAGTCCGCAGCGCTCGCCGCCTTCATGCCGCGCCTGTGCCGCATCCTGATGGGCGAGGCGCCGCTTTTGCCGAGCATCGCGACCTGGTGGTGCGGCCAGGCGAGCGAGGGCGCGACGGTCGGCCAGCGGATCGACGAACTGGCGCTGCTGCCCGCCTTCGGCCAGCCGGTCGAAGGGCTCGCCGCGAGCCAGCCGGTGGCGGGAGTTGCGCTTTCGGGTGAGGAGCGCGCGCTGTTCACCGAAGCGCTGCGGCGCCGCCCGATGGACTATTGCGGGCAGGAAATCGTCCAGCTTTCGACCACGCCCGCGATCATCGAGGGCAAGGTCGCCGCGCTTCCCTTCACGCTGCGGGCCTTCGTCGCGCGCACCGCCGATGGCGGCTGGACGGTGATGCCCGGCGGCTTTGCGCGGCTTTCCTCGGGGCCTTCGCGGCCGACCACGATGATGGGCGAGGGCGACCTGTCGGCCGATGTCTGGGTGGTCGACGAAAAGCCGACCGACCAGCACCAGCGCACCACGCTCTCGGCCGAACCGCCGATCTCGCGCGGGGGCGGCATTCTTGCCAGCCAGGCGGCCGACAACCTGTTCTGGTTCGGCCGCTACAACCAGCGCGGCGAAATCGTGCTGCGCATCGTGCGTTCGCTGCTGGGCAATTCGATGGAGGGCGAAAGCGGCCCCACCGGGGTTGGCGAAGTGGCCGCAGGGCTCGTGCGCCTGCTTGCCTTCTGGGGCGCGGCCGGGGGGACGGCCGGGACCGGGGCGGCAGCCGGGAATGGCGCGGGGGCGCTCGATGCCAACGCAGTCTGTGCCCGCGCGCTTTCGGACGGATCGCTGGTGGGGTCGGTGGCGACGCTGCTGCGCCGCCGGATGGAGGCGGGGATGAGCCTTCGCGAACGCTTTGCGCGCGATTTCTGGCGCATCGTCAGCCGCCCGATGCCGGTGATTTCCGCCGGGCGGCCGCAGGAGATGCTCGCCACCTCGCGCAATCTGGGCGAGCATTTCAGCGCGCTTTCGGGGCTGGTCGCGGAAAACATGGTGCGCTCCTCGGCCTGGCGTTTCCTGTTGATCGGCCAGCGGATCGAACGCGCGCAGGCGATCTGCCGCATGGCCCGCGAACTGACCGCGCTCGGCCCCGCCAGCGCCGAGGTGGCGAGCGGGGTGCTGCTCGACTTGTGCGACAGCCAGATCATCTACCGCACGCGCTACCTCACCGCGCCCATGCCCAACCCGGTGCGCGATCTCGTCCTGCTCGATCCCGACAACCCGCGCGCGCTGGTGTTCCAGGTGGCGCAGATCGTCGAGCATCTCTCGCAATTGCCGAGCGTTCGCGACGACAACGTGCCCGAGGCGCCCTTGCGCGCCGCGCGCGCGATCCTGGGCAAGCTCCAGGCGGCGGTGGCCGAGGAGATGGACGCGGCGCGGCTCGAAGCCTTCGAGCGCGAACTTTTCACGCTGTCCGACCTCGTCTCGCAGCGCTACTTCCTCCAGTTCGACCGCGAAGGCGCCGAGCGCCGCACGAGATTGATGTAATGCGCTACGCCGTCAGCCACCGCACCACGCTGTCCTATGCCTCGCCCGTGCGCCTTGCGCAGTTCAACGTGCGGCTGCGCCCGGTGACCTGGCCGGGGCAGAGCGTGTCGGACTACACGCTGCGGGTCGATCCCGAGCCGGCGCAGATTTCGGAAGGCGACGGCAGCTACTTCGTCAACGAGGCGCGCTTTGCGCTGCACGAGGCGATCAGCCAGCTCACCATCGAAAGCCGCTTCACCGTCGAGCGCGAGGATGCGCCGTTCTACCTTGCCGAGGCGAGGGGGCCGGGGCTCTACGACTTACGCGAAAAGGCCATGGCGCTGCCCGATCTCTCGGCGCTGGGGCCGGCGTCCTATGCCTTCGCTTCGCCCATCGCCGCGCCCGAGCACGAGATCGCGCTGTGGGCGGGGAGCCATCTCGACGAGGCGATGCCGGTGATGGAGGCGGGGCGCGTGCTGATGGAGGCGATCCACGCCGAATTCACCTTCGATTCGACCGCCACCGCGACCGACACCCCGCCGATCGAGGCGTTCCGCAACCGCCACGGGGTGTGCCAGGACTTCACCCACGTGATGATCATCGCGGCGCGCGCGCGCGGGATCCCGGCGGCCTACGTCAGCGGCTACCTGCGCACGATCCCGCCGCCGGGGCAGGCGCGGCTGGTCGGCGCGGACGCGATGCACGCCTGGGTCAACCTGTGGTGCGGCGAGGAACTGGGCTGGGTCGGCTTCGATCCGACCAACAACAAGCTTGCCGATGCCGACCATATCCTGATCGGCATGGGGCGGGACTACGCCGATGTCGCCCCGCTCGACGGGACGTTCCGCGGCAGTTCGCAGCAGACGATGTTCTACGCCGTCGACGTGGCCCCGCTGGACTGAGCGGCTGGGGATGAGCGGCGGGGACGGGGGAGTATGGCCGGTGGCCGGCTGGGCAGCGCTTGTCTGGCTGGTGCTGGTCAACGCGGTGACGTACGCCGCGTTCTGGCTCGACAAGCGGCGGGCCGAGGGGGCGCCGAAAAAAGGCGCTAAAGGACGGGCGCGAAAGGGGCCTGCGCGCATTCCCGAGCGGCGCCTGCTGTTGCTCGCCGCGCTCGGCGGCAGCCCGGCCGCCTTTCGCGCCCGCGCGCGGCTGCGCCATAAGACCCGCAAGCAGCCGTTCTCGGCGCGGCTCAAGGCCATCGCGACAGCGCAGGTGTTCGTGTTGGCCGCCGGGCTGGGCTGGGGCCTCCTGCGCTGAAGGGCGCGCGTTGTGACGCGCCACCCCTCGCTGGCGCGTCAGTCGCGCAAAGGCCGCGCGCCCACCGCTTCGCCCGGAAAGATCCCCGCCATGGCCATCGCCGCCCCCACGCGCGAAAGCGTGTCGAGCAGGTCGCCCACCGCGTCCTCGGCCACCACCAGCTCGATCGTCGCGCGCGTCGCGATGGGCCCGCGCGCGCGCAGCGAGGTGATCAGTTCGAGGATGATCGCCTCGTGCTCGGACACGTGATCGCAGCCCACCGGGCAGAAGTGCAGCGTTTCGAGCGCTTCGCGGTTGAGGATCAGCATCGTGCGGTGAAACGGCTGGAGCGCGCCGATCATGCGCCACTTGGCGAAGGCCGGGGCGAGCATCTGCGCGGGGCAGTGGCGCCGCGCGATCGAGGTGACCCAGGCGCGCATCGACCAGACGAGAAAGCGGCAGCCTTCGTCCAGGGAACTGAGCGGGCGGTCGACGTACTGGTACATGCGAAGGTCTCCATTCGTGGCTTCGACGCGCATTCACGGCTGCAAGATTCTGATTCGAAAGGTCAATTCGACAAAGTTGCGCGAAACGAATCTTAGGGCTTGTAACTGCGAATGATTATCATTAGCTACTGTTGCGCGGCTTGATGCTTCCGTCAAGTCCCCCCGGGAACCGCCGTCAGAGCCTTCGGCTCGCGTCATGGGGCGTCGGACTTCCCATCCTGTGTCCTTGGCCGGAGCGGCTCCTTGCCTTGCTCGCTCCGGCCATTTTTTGCGCCGTGGGAACAGCGCTCTCCACCGTCCGAATTTTCCGAATTAATTGCGCTGTTGCAACCATTTGCATTCTTGCTAGGGGGCACGATCCATGGCAGCCCCAGCCCCCATGGTCTGCGCATGGCTCCACCACTTTCTTCGCGCGTTCGCCTATCGCTGGCTGCCGGTTCTGGCGGGCATGATCGGCGTGCGTATCGGGTTCGATGGCCTCGAGCCGACGCTGCATCGGCTGCCGCTGACGTTGGCGATCGTCGCCGGGCTCGCGCTCCTGTGCACGAGCTGGCGCTTCTGGCGCGACCAGCGCCGACGGCGGCGGCGTTTCGGCTAACGCGGCTGCGGCCTGCCGCGCTGGATCCTCCCCGCCGCCAGGTTCCCCACCCCGCTGCGACTAGCCTCGCGTTGTTCGGCACGTCTCGCGGCCCTCCCGCCAGCGGGAGGGGGTGGGCCTGGGGGTGGCGTGGATTTTCGCCCACAACTCACCCACCGGCTATCCCGATGTTATCCACAGGCCCGATGTTATCCACAGCGTTGTGCGCCGGGCGGCCACCGGCTCGGGTGTCAGCCGCGCGCCGCGCGCACCGCTGCGCCGCCCGCAAAGGGCGCCAGGGCGAGCAGGACG
>NZ_JALHLF010000129.1 GCF_022832435.1 Novosphingobium organovorum
TAGCGCTGCGTCGCGATGCCGTTGACGATCAGGCGCACCTTGCCCGGCGGCTGGCGCCAGGCCCCCAGCGCAATCGCCTCCAGCCGCCGCGAGGGCACCACCAGCGCCGCCGCGCCGCCCAGCGCCAGACGGCGAAACTGGTTGCGTTCCCACTTCAGCCCGCCCGCCTCGTCCTCGTTGAAGCCGTCCTCGTGGTGAACCAGCGGCGCCAGGCGCAGGCGGCGCTGGAACAGACGATGCGCGAGCACCGCGTCCATCGCCCCCCAATTGTAGGTCAGCACAAGATCGAAGCCGACCATCGCTTCGGCAAGGCCCCGCAGCCGCGCGGGCATGGGCCGCCCCTGCAGGCTGGGGAAATCCGCGGGGAAGGCGACTTCGAGCGCGGGATCGAGCCGCGCCGCCGCACCATAGGCCCCCGGCTGAGCGGAAACCACGGCGTGGCGCACCTTGGGCCCGAAGGCGTTCATCAGCTGCACCGCGCGCAGCTCCTTGCCGCCCGCGTTGAAGCCCGAATGGAGATGCAGGACGCGGCTCACGCAACTCTGGCCAGCAGCGCCTCGATCGCGGCGACCGCCTCGGGCTCGTCGAGCGTCGGGGCATGGCCGACATCGGCAAGCGTGAGCGCTTCGGCCTCGGGCACGCGTTCGAGCATCTGCGCCAGCGTCTTGAGCGAAAGCACGTCGGACAGGCTGCCGCGCACCACCAGCAGCGCTCGCCCGGCCATGTTTTCCCAGAACGGCCACAGATCGGGCTGCTCGGCAAGATCGAGGTTGAGCATCGGCTCGGCGATCTTCATGTCGTAGTCGAACACGATGCGCCCGCTGCTCGACAGCGTCATCAGTCGCTTGGCCATGCCGATCCAGAAATCGAGCGGCTGGCCCGGATGGGCATCGCCGTGCGCATCCTCGATCCCGCGCGCGGCGTGGACCCAGGTCGGATAGCTGCGCCCCTGCCCGACGTAGTCGCGGATACGCTCCATCCCGGCCGGTTCGAGCCAGGGTCCGACATCGTTGATGACCGCGCCCACGACCCGCTCGGGCATCAGGCTCGCCAGCCCCATCCCGATCAGCCCGCCGAGCGAGGTGCCGATCACCACGAAGCGCTGCAACCCTTGCGCGGTGATGAGGTCGGTGAGGTCGAGCGCGTACTGTTCGGGGGTGTAGCTGGCCGCATCCCGCGCATAGTCGCTCTCCCCGCGCCCGCGCAGGTCCGGGCAGAGCACGTGCCAGCCCTGCGCCCGCAGGCGGGGAGCCAGCACGTCGAAATCGCGCGCGTTGCGGCTGAGCCCGTGCAGGCACAGCACCGCCGGGCGCGTCGCCTCGGCCAGAGCGCCAGACAGAGCGCCAGACAGCGCCTCATCGGGCTCGTAATCGCGGTAATGGAGCTTGAGACCATCGCGGCTCGACCAGAAACCGTCCTTGAATTGCGCGCTATTCGCCATCGGCAACCTGTCCTGCGGGCCTTCGCCCTCAATCCGCGCGCCCTCGGGGGTGGACCGCGCCCGCCGGTCATAGCGAGCCCGGCGGCTCCTGAACAGCCACGCCGACCCGGCGCTTATCCCGCTCTCTTGCCCGCGCCCTTGCCCGCGCCCGCGCGCGCAGCAACGGCCCGAGGCGCGAACCGGCTTGCAGCCCCGGCCACCCACGCCCACCTAGGGGGAATGCGCAAAGATCCCCCGGCCCAGCCCTACCGCCCCGACCCCGCCATCGAGGCCCTGTCCGCCTGGCTGGCCGATCCGGTCGATCCGGCGCGCTTTCCCGCCCACACGCTGCGCTTCCGCAACCAGCGCTGGGCGCAGGCGGTGGGTCTGGGCGATCTCGACGAGGCGGCCTGGATCGACCATTTCGGTCGCTTCGCCCCGCTCGAGGGCAATCTGCCGCGCCCGCTCGCGCTGCGCTACCACGGCCACCAGTTCCGCGCCTACAACCCCGATCTGGGCGACGGGCGCGGGTTTCTGTTCGCCCAGCTGCGCGACGGCCCGCCCGAGGCGTCGGCCACGCGCCTGCTTGACCTGGGAACCAAGGGTTCGGGCCAGACCCCGTGGAGCCGCGAGGGCGACGGGCGGCTGACGCTCAAGGGCGCGGTGCGCGAGATTCTCGCCACCGAACTGCTCGAGGCGCTCGGGGTCAACACCTCGAAGACCTTCTCGGTGATCGAGACCGGCGAAGAACTCTGGCGCGGCGACGAGCCTTCGCCCACCCGCTCGGCGGTGCTGGTGCGCCTGTCCCACGGGCACATCCGCATCGGCTCGTTCCAGCGGCTCTACGCGCTCGAGGAAAGGGACCATCTCGAAGCGCTGGTGGCCTATTGCCTGGCCACCTACCCCGGCGCCCAACCGCCCCAGGACGCGCCCGACCGCGCCAATCCGGCGGTGATCCTGCTCCATCAGGTGGTCGAACGGCTGGCCGATCTCGCCGCCGCGTGGATGATCGCGGGTTTCGTCCACGGCGTGCTCAACACCGACAACATGAACATTACGGGCGAGAGTTTCGACTATGGCCCCTGGCGCTGGGCGCCGCGCTGGGACGCGCGCTTCACCGCCGCCTATTTCGACCGGACCGGGCTCTACGCCTTCGGCCGCCAGGCCGAGGCGCTGTTGTGGAACTGCGGTCAGCTGGCGATGGCGCTCAGCCCCCTCGCAGAAACGCCGCCGCTGATCTTCGCGCTCGACCGCTTCGCCCCGCTCTACCAGGCCGCAATGGCCCGGCGGCTGTGCTGGCGGCTCGGCATCGAGCCGCGCTCGGCCGAAGCGGACGCCCACCTGCTCGACACCGCGCAACGCGCGATGATCGAAAGCGGCCTCTCGCCCGATCACTTCTTCCACCTCCACCGCGGCGCCCGCCAGCCGGGCGACGACGCCTTTGGCAGCGCCCTGCAAGGCTACCGCGCGCTCGACGCGGCCGACGCGGCCTACTGGCAGGAAAGCGCGCCGGTCCACCTGCACATCGAGGAAGTCGAGCGGATCTGGGCCGGGATCGCCGAGCACGACGACTGGCGCGCGCTGGATGAGAAGGTCGCCGCGATCCGCGCGCTCGGCCGCGATCTGGGCAAGGCCCCGCCCGCGCCTCCCCCCGCCTGACGTCCTGCTCCGTCCAGCCCGTTCCAGCGCCGACAGCACACGCCCAGGCACAGCGTTAGCATCCCGGTAGGGATAATCGTGCAATGACACCGGGTGTTTCGAATTTTCATTCGCCAACAGGCCAAGAACCGGTAATGGACGGGGCAACGACCAGTGCAGCCTCTCGAACGAGAGATCGGGGACCCATCGCCAGCGTGACCACTGCGGACATCATCTCGTTCGAACCGGCCACCGGCGCGGAACTCTGGCGCGGCACGCCGTGCGATGTCGACGATGTGGTCGCCCGCGCCCGGCGCGCCTGGCCCGCCTGGGCCGCGCAGCCGCTCAGCACGCGCATGGAACTGGTGCGCCGCTTCGCCAACGAAGTGCGCAAGGACGCCGAGGCGCTGGCCACCATGATCGCGCGCGAGACCGGCAAGCCCTTGTGGGAAGCCCACGCCGAAGTCGAACAGCTGGTCGCCAAGGTCGAAGTCTCGATTCGCGCCTATGCCGAGCGAACCAGCCAGCGAAAGCTCGATTCCGCGCTCCAGGGCAAGATGGCGCTGCGCCATAAGCCGCACGGCGTGCTCGTCGTGCTCGGCCCCTTCAACTACCCCTGCCACCTGCCCAACGCGCATATCGTGCCCGCGCTGATCGCGGGCAACGTGGTCGTCTTCAAGCCGAGCGAAAAGGCCCCGGCCTCGGGCGAGATGCTCGCGCGGTGCTTCAACCGCGCCGGGATTTCGGCCGCGGTCATGCAGTTCGCGCCGGGCGGCCCGCTCGAAGGCCAGCGCCTCATCGCGCACGAGGGTATCGACGGCGTGCTGTTCACCGGCTCGGCCAACACCGGCATCGCGATCAACCGCAAGCTCGCCACCCGGCCCGACAAGCTCGTCGCGCTCGAGATGGGCGGCAACAACGCAATGGTCATGTGGGACACCCCCAAGCTCGCCGACGCCGCCTCGCTGATCGTCCAGTCCGCCTTTTCGAGCGCAGGGCAGCGCTGCACCGCGGCGCGTCGGCTGATCGTCAAGGCCTCGCTTTACGACCAGATCGTGCCGATGGTGAAGAGCCTCGCGGACCGGGTGATCGTGGGCGCCCCGTTCGACGAGCCCGCCCCGTTCATGGGTCCGGTGATCGACAACGCCGCCGCCGACGGGCTGTCCGAGAGCTTTCTCTACCTGATGAGCCACGGCGGCCGGGCGATCAAACACCTCCAGCGCCCCGATGGCACCCTGCCCTTCCTCAGCCCTGCGATCATCGACACCACGGCCATGACCGACCGCCCCGACGTCGAGCTGTTCGGGCCGATCCTGCAGGTCATCCGGGTCGAGGATTTCGACGAGGCCATCGCCGAGGCGAACAACACCCGCTTCGGCCTGGCCGCCTCGCTGGTCGGCGGTACGCCGCAGGAATACAACCGCTTCTGGGCCAACATGCGCGCCGGGATCGTCAACTGGAACCGGGCCACGATCGGCCCCAGCCACGCCGCTCCGGTCGGCGGCGTGGGGCTCTCGGGCAACCACCGCCCCAGCGGGTACTACGCGGCGGACTATTGCGCCTATCCGGTCGCCTCGGGCGAGATGGAACAGCCGCGCGCGGTGATCGGGGTAGGCATCAGGCCCTGATTTCCGGGCGCGACGCGCCTGCCTCGGAGCCGGGCCCAGAAGGCCCGCTCGGCGCTTTCCGGGAGCGCCGCCCGCCCGCGCCGGGGCGATTCGCCCGGCACGCCGTGCAGCGCCTTGGCGGTGCGGTTACTTTCCGCTCACGAACAGGTTGACCTCGGTCACGCCCTTGGCCGCCGTGTTGGCGTAGACGACATAAGCCTGGCCGCCCTTGCGCCCGCCGAGAACCGATTGCCCGTCAGCCGTGCGGTACTGGGCGCCGTACCCGGCCTTGCTGGCCATGGTATAGTAGAAAGCGATGATGTCCGTCGGGCTGACCGGGGTCGCGTAATTGACCACGATCATCGCGCAGCCATCGGCATTGACCCCGGCCGCATCGTTGACCGCGCCGCGCGGATAGACCGGAAACGCTGCGGGAAGCTTCGCCGCCCAGGTGTTCGAAAAGGCGAGCGCCTTGGTGCAGTCGGTCCTGGCCTGCTGGCTTGCCCTGGCGACCTGCGCGGCGGTGGCCGCCCCTTCCGCGAGTTCCTCGGCGCCGCCCGCCTGGGGCTGCGGCGCGGCGCGCAGCTTGCCCCCGGCCAGCGCGAGCGCCTGCTTGCGCGCATCGGCGATCGCTTCGGGCGAGCGATCCTCGGGCGGCAGCGAGACTTCGCCATCGTCGGCCGAAACCGCCGAACCGTCCTGCCCGGTCATGTCCGGATCGACCAGGATGTCATCGCCCAGCGCGCCGGTCATCGCCGGATCGCTCGGCGCCGCCTCGGGCTGCGGCTTCGCGCTACACCCCGCCAGCGCGAGCGCAAGCGCGCAGAACGCGCCAAGCGCGACGGGCGAACCGGCTCGAAGGTCCTGGCGGTGCAACATCGTCATTCGTGGCATCCTTTGTCACTGGCTTTGTCACTGGCTTTATCACTGGGCCCTTTCACTGGCCCTTTATCACTTGGCCTTCTTTCACCCGGCCATCGTTCAGACGGACTTCCATCATCCCGGTACGAAACAGGGGCCTGCCCCCCGACCGGGGAACAGTGACGCCTTGCGCGGCGCATGGCAAAGCGGATTACCAATAAGACGCCAAAGACAAGGTTAAAACCAGCACCTTGCGCACCTGCGTCCCATTTCGGGAAAACAAGACACGGCTTCTTTCCGATTCCTGCGCGTGACTGTCGCATAACTTTTTGCCGCATGGCCTGGAACAAGCCCCCAAACGATCGAGGGCGCCCGTGCCGATGGCACGAGCGCCCTCCCGTCCGGCGCGCAAGGCGTGAAGCGGCCCTGCGGGCGGACGGCCCATCGGTGCATCGCCGTCTGCACCGACGGGGTTGGGAGACCGGTCGGGACGCGCGCGGGCCAAAGCCCGCGCAGCCGCCCCGGCAATCCAGTTTAGCGGCAGCTTGTGCTGTCGCGATCGATCGCCCGGCCGAGCAGCGCACCGCCCAGCGCGCCGAGCAGGGTACCGGTCGAACGGTCACCGCGCGTGTCAATCCCACGCCCGACCAGCGCCCCCGCCGCGCCGCCGATCAGGAGGCCGGTGGTGCCGTCGGACTTGCGGCAGTAATAGCGCCCGTTGTCGCCGCGCCAGACACGGGTCGGGCGCATGTCGCGATCGTACCCTTCGCGCCCGTAACCGCGCCGGTAATCCTCGCGCGAGTAACGGTAGCGTTCGTGACGGTGGTAGTAGGTGTCGGTATCCCCGCTCTGGAATGCGGGAGCCGGCGCATAGGCCGGGGCCAGCGTGTAATGAGGGACCGCCGCCACGGCCGGAAGTGCGGTCGCGACGCTGGCGCTCGCCGCAGCAAGCAGCGTTGCCTTGATGATTGCGTGCATCGTCGTTCTCCTTGATGGGGCAGGCCCGAAACGGGCCTCCATCGCTATGCATTCATTTATAAGGCAACTTAGCTGAACGACCCGCAACGGGCTTGAAAGATTCGGGCTAATCGACGAAACGAACGATCAGGCGCGACGAACCGTGCCTGCGGGCCCGCCTCCGTACCCCCGGCCTGCCCTTCCTCCGGAAAAAGGCTGCGAGAATGGCGCAAGGTGCGCAGAGCAGGCAAGCGACCGGCGGGCTGCCCTATGCGCTCGTCACTTATTTCGGCTGGGGCCTGTTTCCGCTCTACTTCGCCGCGCTGCGCCAGGTTCCCGCCTTCGAGATGGTGGGCTGGCGCATCGTCTTCACGCTGCCCTTCTGCGCGGTGATGGTCGTCTGGAAGCGCCAGGTCGGCGCGGTCGTGCAGGCGCTGCGCGACCCACGCACGCTGGGTATCCTGTGCGCCAGCGCCCTGGCGATCGGCGCCAACTGGACGATCTACGTCTGGTCGGTCCAGCAGGGCCATGTGCTGGCCGCCAGCCTTGGCTACTATATCAACCCGCTGCTCAACGTGCTTGCCGGAACGCTGTTTCTGGGCGAGCGGCTCAACCGCCTGCAATGGTGCGCGGTCGCGCTGGCGGCGACCGGCGTCGCGGTCTTGGCGATCGACGCGCTGGCAATGCTGTGGATCAGCCTCGCGCTCGGGGCGTGCTTTTGCGTCTACGGGCTGCTGCGCAAGCGCGTCGCGGTCGAATCGCTGCCCGGCCTCGCGGTCGAATCGCTGATCCTGACCGTGCCCGGAGTGCTTGTGGTCAGTGCCTACGCACTCGGGCCCAGCGGATCGAGCTTTGGCCAGGCGCCTGCCACCGACGCGCTGATCGCGCTGAGCGGCGTGCTGACCGGCCTGCCGCTGCTGCTGTTCGCGGTTGCCGCGCGGCGCATGGACTATTCGACGCTCGGGTTCGTCCAGTTCCTCACCCCGACGATGGTCTTCGCGCTGGGCGTGTTCGTGTTCCACGAACCGGTGCGCACCACGCAGCTGGTCTGCTTCGCCTTCCTGTGGAGCGCGGTCGCCCTGTTCAGCTTCGACCTGCTGCGCCGCAAGGCGGCCTCGCGCGGCTGAACGGGCCCGCCGCGATTTGGCCACGATCACGCGCCATCCTTGCCCCCGCCCCGGACTTTCGCCCGAGGTTCCACCCGCGAGGAGACGCCATGCCCGCCGTCGATGCCGCTCCCTCCGCACCCGTCGCGATCGCCGCGCCCCGCGTGGTTGGCCAGAGCGACACAGGGACTTTTGATCTTGGCAAGCTCGACAATCCCGAGCGCACGATCGACCTCTCGAGCGTCCAGCGCCGTTGCCGCCCGGCGAGCGACCGGCGCGAAATCGTCGTTTGTGCCCCCGATCCCGACGCCCAGCGCCTTGGCCGTAGCGATGGCTTCAAGGGCCTCGAGAACCGCGACAACGGCCCGTGGCAGGCGCAATGGGGGCTGACCGATTCGCTCGCGCTCGGCACCCGCCTCGAAGCCGCGACGATGCCCGACGGCACGATCAGCAACCGCGTGATGGTCGACCTCAAGATCAAATTCTGAGCGCGATCACCCTGGGATTGCCACCCTGGGATTACCCGAAGGCCACCCGATGCTCCCCACCCGGCAGCCGGGTCAGGCTGGCGCGCCGCCCGGTGAACGCTGCGGCGATATCCAGCGCGGTGCGCGTGTGCCCGCTCGGCTTGACGGTGGTGAACAGCCCCCCGCCTGCCAGTACAAACGGTAGAACCAGCTGATCGGCGAGGTAGGGTCCGGCAAAGGCCGTGCTCTCCTCGTAGCCGCGCATACGGGCCGATGCGGTGCGCGCCAGCCGCTCGGCGGTGACGCCCATCTGCCCGAAGCCGCTGACGACTTCGGTGACATGCTCGTAAGCCGCCTCGAGCAGGAGGATCACACCCGGCCCCTGATCGACGGGCAGTTCGCGAACCGAAAAGTCGGCTTCGTCCCAGTGCGGCAGATCGCCGCTGGCGCGCCCCACCAGCCGGCGGGCGATGGCGCCGGGGACGGCGGCGTGGAG
>NZ_JALHLF010000013.1 GCF_022832435.1 Novosphingobium organovorum
TCGCGGGGCGTGCGCCGCGCGGCGGGGCGCCCGAGGCCGAGATGCCGCCCGCGATCACCGCGTCCAAGCGCGACCGGATTCCGGGCTACCGTGGCCTTGGCAAGCAGTTGATCCGCCTCGACATGGCCGAAAAGCTGCTGCGCGAGGCGCACACCCAGCGCGAACAGGCGCGCGAACAGGCCCAGGCCCAGGAGGAAGCCGCCGCGGCGTCGGCCGCGCAAGCCCAGCCCGCTCCCCCGATCGAATCCACCGCAGCCGAACCCGGCGCGCCCGAAACGCCGGCGGTGGACACCCCCCCGGCGATCGAGACCGCCCAGCCCGCTCCCGAAGCGGTGGAGGCACAGCCGGAAAGCGGCGAACAGGCCCAAAGCGATGACGCCAAGCCCGCCAAGGGCCGGAAAGGCCAGCGCGGCCGAGGCGGCAAGGGCAGGAACGGCCACCGCGGTGCACACCCCGATCAGGCCCGCAAGGGCGGCCCCAAGGGGGGGGCGCGCGCGAGCTTCACGCTCGATCCGGCGCGCGCCGTCTCGATGGGGCTGACCACCGCCAGCTATGCGCGCCTGCTGCGCCTGGGCGGGTTCCAGCCGCTCGAGCCCAAGCCGCTCGCCGATACCATGCACGGGCCGCCCGCGCCGGTGCGCTGGACCTGGCGTCCGCCGCNGCCGCGCCGCCAGGCCGCGCCGCAGGCCCCTCGCACCCCGCAGGTGCGCGAAGGCAGCGCGTTCGCCGCGCTCGCGGGGATGGTGCGCTGATGATCCCGGCAGGCCCTCGCCCGTGCAACCGGCACGGTGCGGGGGTGAGGGCCTGCTGATGCGCATCGACAAGCTCTTGTGGTTCCTGCGCCTCGCCAAGACGCGCACGGTCGCCCAGGGGCTCGCGCAGGAAGGCCACATGCGGCTTAACGGGCGCCGGATCGAACGCGCCCACCAGAAGGTCGCACCGGGCGACGTGCTGACCGTGCCGATAGGCGCGCACGTCAGGGTGATAGAAATTCTTGCCCTTCCCACCCGCCGCGGGCCCGCCTCCGAGGCCCAGGCGTGCTACAGAGTGCTTGACGCCAGCCCGTCTCATCCCGTAGCGGCTCCGCTTCAGCACTAGAGTTCTCGAAAAGGATTTCGCCGTCATGACCTACGTCGTCACCGACGCCTGCATCGCCTGCAAGTACACGGACTGCGTCGAGGTTTGCCCGGTCGATTGCTTCTACGAGGGCGAGAACATGCTCGTCATCAACCCCAGCGAGTGCATCGACTGCGGCGTGTGCGAGCCCGAGTGCCCGGCCGAGGCGATCCTGCCCGACACCGAAAGCGGCCTCGAGGCGTGGATCGAACTCAACGCCAAGTATTCGGCCGAGTGGCCCAACCTGACCTCGAAGAAGGACGCGCTGCCCGAGGCCGACGAGCTCAAGGACGTCGAGAACAAGCTCGAGACGCATTTCTCGCCCGAGCCCGGCGAAGGCGACTGATCGGCGCCTTCCTTCGGACAGGAAACGGCGAATAACCGTTTCAATTCGGGTCGGAATTGTCCAGAACGCAGAGACCAGCCCGTGACCGGCCGGATTCGTGCGTCCGGCACTGGATATTTTGTCACATCCATGCTATATAATCGGCCGACTGCCCGAGGACTCACTCGTTCGGCAGAGATTTTTCATGACGAGGCAGGGTTCGAAAGCAAACGGTGGGAGAGTAATCTGACCGGACGGCGGAGGTATTCGTGCCTCCAGGTCGCAAGCCGACGGGACACTCTTTTTCCACGCGTTCACGCATATCACCCCTGCAGGTGAAAGGACGATACATGGCAACCAAGGCCGATGCCTTCGATGTTGGAGATTACGTCGTTTATCCCAAGCACGGCGTGGGCCGTGTGATCGAGCTGCAGAAGCAGGAAATTGCCGGCATGCAGCTCGAACTCTACGTTTTGCGGTTCGAAAAAGAGCGTATGACGCTGCGCGTCCCGGTCAACAAGGTTGAATCGATCGGCATGCGCAAGCTGTCCTCGGACAAGACCCTGCGCGAAGCGCTCGACACGCTCAAGGGCAAGCCCAAGGTCAAGCGCACGATGTGGTCGCGCCGCGCCCAGGAATACGAAGCCAAGATCAACTCGGGCGATCTCGTCTCGATCGCCGAAGTGACCCGCGACCTGTTCCGCGCCGACGACCAGCCCGAGCAGAGCTATTCGGAACGGCAGATCTTCGAAGCCGCCTCCTCGCGTCTCGCACGCGAACTGGCCGCGATGGAAAAGACCGACGAGCCCGCCGCGCTCAAGAAGATCCTCGCGATCCTCAACGAGCACGCGCCCAAGTACTACGAGTCGACCGAAAGCGCCTGAGCGCCTTTCGCCACCGACCCGGCGTGAAAAAGGGGCCGCTTCCTCGCGAAGCGGCCCCTTTTTCGTGCGCCCACTCGCCTCAGCCCGCCCAACGGATCCGCTGTCGGCTTGGGCGTTGCGCGCGGCGCCGCTTCGTGACAGCATCGCCCGTGATGCCCCTGTCCCGTTTTCCCGCGCGCCGACTGGCCGCCCCGTTGCTGGCTCTCGCCGCGTCTGCCCTTCTGGGCGGCTGCGTGGGCACCGTCACCAAAGTGGCCACCGCACCGGTGCGCGTGGTCGGCAAGGGCGTGGACCTTGCCACCACCAGCCAGTCCGAAGCCGACGAGAATCGCGGCCGCAAGATGCGCAAGCGGCTCGACACGCTTGAGCGGCAGTACAAACGCGAACGAAAGGCCTGCCAGAAAGGCGATCAGGCCGCCTGCGATGCCGCGCGCGCCGACTACGCGCGGATCGAGGACCTGCGCGGCGATTGACCCTTGCTCGACGCGGTGGAATAGCTTCGCCATGGTGATCGCATGAACTGGTACGCACGGCGTGAAGCCTGGTCCGCGCAGGCCGAGGACGCGCGCGAGGATGGCGATATCGACTACGCGCGCGTGGTCCATTCCGCCTCGTTCCGCCGGCTTCAGGGCAAGACCCAGATCCTCAACCTTGGCGACAGCGACTTCTACCGCACCCGCCTCACCCATTCGCTCGAAGTCGCGCAGATCGCAGGCGGCCTCGCACGCCAGCTCGCCAAGAGCTTTCCCGATCATCCCGCAACCGCCCACCTGCCCGACCGCAGCCTCATTCACGCCATCGGCTGCACCCACGACTTTGGCCACCCCCCGTTCGGCCACGGCGGCGAAGTGGCGCTCAACTACGCCTTGCGCGATGCGGGCGGGTTCGAGGGCAATGGCCAGACGCTGCGCCTGCTTACCCGGCTCGAACGCTTTTCCGCCAACGCGGGCGCGAACTTGTGCCGCCGCACGCTGCTCGGCGTGCTCAAGTACCCCGCCGCCTTTTCCGCCGCGGCAAATCCGGCGCTGCGCCCACGCCTGCTCGACGGACCGACCACCATCCGCGTGCTCGACCCGGCCACCTGCAAGCCGCCCAAGGCCTATCTCGACAGCGAGGCCGACGTCGTCGACTGGATTCTCGCCCCGCTCTCCCCGGCCGAACGCGACGCCTTCACCGCGCTCGACCACCGCGAGGGTAAGCACGGCAAGACCCGGCACAAGAGCTTCGACTGCTCGATCATGGATCTGGCCGACGACATCGCCTACGGCGTCCACGATCTGGAAGACGCCATCGCGCTTGGCCTGGTGCAGAAGGATGCCTTTGCCCGTGCGCTCGCCGCGCCGAGCGCCCCCTTCCTCGACGCGATCAAGGCCAGATACCCCGGCGAGAGCGGGAACGACGTGTTCTCGGCCATGGTCGAGGGCCTGTTCGGGGACGAGGGCCTGCGTAAACGCTACGTAAGCCGTCTCGTCGGCCACTTCATGACCGGCGCGACCTACCGCGAGGAAGCAGCCTTCGGCGAACCCCTGCTGCGCTGGCGGGTGACGCTCGAAGGTCCGCGCCGCGCCTTTCTCGACGCGCTCCAGCGCTTCATCGTCGACGAGCTGATCGCCAGCCCCGAAGTCCAGCATCTGGAATTCAAGGGCCAGACGATGGTCGTCGCGGTGACCGAAGCGCTTGCCGCCGATCCGGCCCGCCTGCTCCCCAAGACCGCTCTGGAGCGCTACGAGGCCGCCTCGGGCGCGATCCGGGTCATCGGGGACCATGTGGCCGCGATGACCGACACCCACCTTCTCAAGACGTATGAGCGGCTGTTCAGCCCGCGCATGGGATCGGTGTTCGACCGCCTCTGACTTGGCCTGCACCGCGACGGGCGCTAAGCGCTCCTCCCGAAAGACACGACAAAGGCATCCCCCCGCCATGGCCCAGGCAACCCGCGCCACCCGCACACTCGATGAGGCAGGCATCGCCTACACGCTCGTCGCCTACGCTTTCGACGCCAGCGTCGAAAGCAAGGGCCGCGCGGCCGCCGAAGCGATCGGGGCCGAGCCCGAACAGGTGTTCAAGACGCTGATGGTCATCGCCGAGGGCAAACCCGCCTGCGTGGTCGCTCCCAGCAGCGGCGAAGTCTCGATGAAGAAGATCGCCGCCGCGCTCGGCGCCAAGTCGGCCAGCATGATGAAGCCCGCCGATGCCGAGCGGCTGACCGGCTACAAGGTCGGCGGCATCAGTCCGCTTGGCCAGATGCGCCATGTCCCGACCCTGATCGACGAGACCGCGATCCTGTTCGACGCGATCTTCCTCAACGGCGGCCAGCGCGGGCTTCAGCTGCGCGTGACCGCCGAGGACCTTGCGCGCATCCTCGATGCCCGGCTTGTCGACGTGGCGGCGTAGGCGCGTTCTGCGGCAGCGCACCGTTATCGGGGCGGGGCGATCGGTCAGTGTGGCTTCAGAACGGCCCACCCCAACCCCTCCCGCAGGTGGGAGGGGCGAAAATGGCTCTGCCCTCACGCCGCCGCGCGGCGCAGGCGGTCGTTGATCGCGGCACCAATGCCCGCTTCGGGGACCGGGGCGATGGCGATGCGCGGGTGGCTGTCCGCCGCACCCTGATGGAGCAACGCGTAGAGCCGGCTCGCCGCCTCGTTGAGATCGCCGCCCGGCGAAAGGCTCGCGTGCCCGGCAATGATGCCGAAGCCGATATGGAATTCATCCGCTTCGGCCTCCAGCGCGCCGAGCCGCACCGGCTTGCCGGGGGCGTAGTGGCTGGCGAGCTGACCAGGGGCCTCGATCGCCTGGTCGGTCACCACCGCGGGCGCGCTGCCGAGCACCTGCGCCAGATCGTCGGTGGGAATCGGCCCCGGACGCAGGATCTGCCAGGTGCCATCGGCGCGCAGCGCGACGATCGTCGATTCCAGCCCCGCCGCGCATGGTCCCCCGTCGATCACCGCATCGATCCGGTCCCCCAGTGAGGCCACCACGTGCGCGGCCTCAGTCGGGCTCACCGCGCCGCTGCGGTTGGCCGACGGCGCGGCGAGCGGGATGCCGGTGGCCGCGATAACCGCCCGCATGACCGGGTGCGCCGGACAGCGCAGGGCCACCGTGGGCAGCCCGGCGGTGACCGCGGCGGCGATCGGCGCGCCTTCGCGCAAGGGCAGGACCAGAGTCAGCGGGCCGGGCCAGAACGCCTCGGCCAGCGCCACCGCGCGCGCGTCGAGTTGGGCGATAGCCTCGGCCCCCGCGCGGTCGGCGACATGGACGATCAGCGGGTTGAAACTCGGCCGACCTTTCGCGGCGTAGATCGCGGCGACGGATTCGTCCCGGTCGGCCCTTGCGGCAAGACCATAGACCGTCTCGGTCGGAATCGCGACAAGGCCACCTGCGCGCAGGATTTCGGCCGCATCGAAGATCGCGGCAGGATCGGCGGCAAGCAGGCGGGGACGACTGGCGGTAGGCATACCCCGGCGCTATAGCCCGGCGCAGCGAAAGCCAAGGAAAAGCGCATACAATGACGTCCCCAGCCTCCGATGCCGCCCAAACCGCCCTGCTCGCCCGGATTGCCGACGCGCTTGCGCGCACATCTGACGCGCTTGCGCGCTCATCCGACGCGCTTGCGCGCTCATCCGACGCGCTTGAACGGCTCGCCCCGCCCGCCGCGCCCGAAACCGACTGGCGGAGCTACCCCGCCTATGTCTGGACCGGCAGCACCGCGCGCGGTGTCGCCCGGCTCGATGCCCCCGCGCTCAACATGCTGCGCGGGATCGACCAGCAGAAGGAGAGCGTGGTCACCAACGTCCTGCGCCTCGCCGCAGGCCATGCCGCGCACGACATGCTGCTGTGGGGCTCGCGCGGGATGGGCAAGTCGGCCCTGCTGCGCGCCGCGATCCGCAAGGGCCAGGCCGAACACGCCAACGGCATCGCGCTGGTGCAGGTGGCGCAGGACGCGCTTTCGGGCGTGAGCGACCTGTTCGCGACGCTAGGCACGATCGACCGCCGTTTCCTCGTCTTCGTCGACGATCTGGGCTTCGAGGAAAGCGACGGTGCGGGACCGCGCCTGCTGCGTTCGTGGCTCGAAGGCGGGGTAGAGGCGCGTCCGGCCAACGTGCGCCTCGCGGTCACCTCGAACCGGCGCGCGATCGTCGCCCGTTCGATGCGCGAGCAGGACGATCCGATCAACCCGCGCGATGTCGTCGACGATCGCCTGGCGCTGGCCGACCGCTTTGGCCTCTCGATCGGCTTCCACGCCTGCGACCAGGATTCCTACCTCGCGATCATCACCGGCTACGCGCAGGAATTCGGCCTCGCGTTCGAAGCCGACGACGCGCTCGAATGGTCGCGCCGACGCGGCGCGCGCTCGGGCCGCGTGGCCTGGCAATACGTCAACGAACTGGCGGGCCGTGCGGGCAAGGCGCTTTCGTAAAACCGAGGGCCATCCCCCTCGGGCTCCCCAAACGACAGACCCCACCTTTCTCGCGCCATGTCGGCTGAGAAAGGTGGGGTCTGTCGTTTGGGGTCAAGGGGTATTAACCCCTTGAATAAAATTCTTATCTTTTACTGAATAACCGTCGGCGCATCCGGCCGCAGCCCCGCCTGAAGCCTGAGCAGCGCTTCGGGCGAAGTCGGGTCGATCAGCTCCTTGAGCGGCTTCATGTGCTCGGTCACCACCGGCTTCACCTCAGGCGCGGGCTTGGCGCCGGGCGCGATCACGCGCCACACGATCCCGGCGGTATCGTCGCTGACCAGCAGCGCGCCATCGCCGGCGATGGAAACCCAGGTCGGGCGGCCATGGGCGTTGCCATCGCTCTTGAGGAAACCGGTCAGCACCGGCACCGGCTTGACGTTCTTCGGGTTACCGTTGGCGTCAAAGGGCACGAAGACGACGTCGTAACCCACCGCCGGACGGCGATTCCACGAGCCATGGCGTGCGATGAAAGCCCCGTTCTGGAACGCTGTGCCGAGCCGCTCGCCACCCTTCACGAAAGTCATGCCAAGCACGGCGGTATGCGCGCCCATCGCGTATTCGGGCTTGCGGGTGTAGCCGGTCATGTTGATCGGCATGTCCCAGCCCACCCGCGTATCGAACGTGTCCTTCCAGTAGACCCAGGGCCAGCCGTACTGCACGCCGACGGGGACGTTGGTGAAATAGTCCGGCACGAGATCGGGGCCGAGCATGTCGCGCTCCTGCACCGTCGCCCACAGCTCCCCGGTCGAGGGATTCCAGTCGAGCCCGTTGGGGTTGCGCATCCCGGCGGCGAACTGGCGCTGGTGGCCCGTGGTCGTGTCGATGTCCCAGATCGCGGCGCGTCCGGTCTCGGCTTCCATGCCGTCATCGGCAATGTTGGTGGCCGACCCAACCGCAACGTAAAGGTCCTTGCCGTCGGGGCTGATGAGGAGGTTGCGCATCCAGTGCTCGCCCCCGCCCCACAGGTCAACCAGCTTGCGCGGCTTGCCTTCGAGCTTGGTCGCACCGGGCGTAAAGGCGAATTCGAGCACCGCGTTGTGGTTGGCGATGTAGAGCTTGCCGTCATGATAGGCCATGCCCGAAGGCGACTGGAGATCGGCCTGGCGGAAGGTGAAGGTCTTGTCGGCCTTGCCATCGCCATTGGTGTCACGCAGCAGCACGATGGTATCAGGCGAAGCGCCGCCCGCGCCCACGCGGTTCATCGCCCAGCGCGTGATCGCGCCGGTCAGCCCGTGGGGCTTGCTTGCGGCGGGAGCGCCGGTTTCGGCCACCAGCACGTCGCCATTGGGCAGCGTGAGCATCGTGCGCGGATGGTCGAGCCCTTGCGCAAAACGGGTCACCGTCAGGCCCTTGGCGGCCTTAGGCGCTTCCCCCTCGCCCCAGCCTTCGGTCCGCGCGAGCGACACACTGGGTATCGTCTGCGGATCGGGTTTGACCAGCTGCGGGTCCTTGCCCTCGGTCGCCTCGATCGGCAGGTCGGAGGTGTTGGAGTACTGCGTCCAGGCGAAGAAGGCCGCCACGGCCAGGACAACAACGACGAAGACCGCTAGGGCCTTGAGCAGGATCGTACGCATGGCTCACGAGATAGGGCCACGCCGGCTTTGCGGCAACAAGGACTTGGGCTAAACGCCCCACCATGTATGAATTCGCACCCGAGGCCAACGCGCCCAAGCCCGAGCTTTACGACGACCTGGCCAGCGCCGCGCGCGCGCTCGTCTCCGGGGAGAGCGATGGCGTCGCCAACATGGCCAATCTCGCCGCGCTGATCTGGCAGTTCGTTCCCGATCTCAACTGGGCCGGGTTCTACCGCCGCATCGAAGACGAGCTGGTGCTCGGCCCGTTCATCGGCAAGCCCGCCTGCATCCGCATCGCGCTCGGCGCGGGCGTGTGCGGCGCCGCGGCGGCGAGCGGCGAGACCCAGCTGGTCCCCGACGTCCACGCCTTTCCCGGCCATATCGCCTGCGATGCGGACAGCCGCTCCGAACTCGTCGTCCCCGTCCTGCAAGATGGAAAGGTGATCGCGGTGATCGATCTCGACAGCCCCCTGCCCGGCCGCTTCGACGCGGACGATGCCGAGGGTATCGCGCGCCTCGCCGCGATTGCCGCTGAAGCGATCGGATAACAGCAGAGGATTTTCCGAGGGCCATCGCCCTCGGGCTCCCCGAACTGTCGACGACAGCTTTCTTCGCCAAGGAGGCGCGGCTGCGGTGCGGTCGTGACTCATCGGGGCAAGACGCTCCCTTGAATCCGTCATTCCTGCCCCAGTTCAGGACATGCCCTAAGCAGTCTCCCTTGAATCCTTGGATTTTCGTGCAATTCAATGCTAAATTTCGCGTTAATATGCCGATCCAATCGGACTTCTATCGCGAAAGGGTGCCCTGCGATGCGTCTTCCTCTCCTGCTTGCCGCCGGGGCCGCCTTGGTGGTTACAGCCCCCGGAGCCTTTGCCCAGAGCGCCGCCCCGATGCCGGTCCGTTACGGCGGGTTCGATCCCGTCGCGCGCGACGCCTGGCTGGTCGATTGCCGCCAGAAGGTCGCCGCGCGCGATTCGCAACTGGGCGGAGCGCTGATCGGCGGCGCGGTGGGAGCGCTGGCGGGCAACCGCATCGCCGGACGGGGTAACCGCACGGTCGGGACTCTGGTGGGGGCCGGTGTCGGCGCCGTGGCGGGCGCCGCGATTGACGGCGCAGCCGATCACGCCCGCGCGCGCGATGAATGCGAAGCCTACCTCGATGCCTATTACAAGCGCTACACCAGCGGGGGCTATGCCACCTACAGCGCGGGATCAGGCTACGGCGCGGACTACACCCAGCCCGGCTATCGCCCGGACTACGCGATCGCTCCGGCGAAGCGCAGCCTGCCGGCCGCGCAGGCGGACTGCACCGAGACGGTCGAATACGTCACCGAGGACGAACCCGAGCGCCCAGCCCGCCGCACGATCCCGCCCCGCCCCAAGCCGCGCAAGGCCGTGCCGAGCAAGGCGGTAAAGATCACCCCCAGCAAGACCGTCAGCCTGCGCTAGAGCGGTTTTCGATCAGATTGCATCGGATCGACCGCTCTCGATTTTTGTTTTGACGCATTTTCTGAACCGTCAGGTGATTCCACCTGACTGGAAAATGCTCTAATCGAACGGCTGAGCGCCCTTGCTCAGATCGCGCCGCCGGTCAGCCGCTGGCAGACAAGGTCGAGCTGATCGAGCGTCGCGTAGCGGATCGTCACCGTTCCCGAGCGCGGGTCGGCGTCGGCCTGAATCTTGACCGGAAGCCCGAGGAACTCCTCAAGGTGGCTTTGCACCGCGACGATATCCGCATCGTGCGCCGGATCGCGCGCGGTGCGCGCAGCGCGGCGCGGCGCGGTGTCCCCGCGCATGGTCTTGCGCACCAGCTTCTCGACATCGCGCACCGACATCTGCGCGGAAACCGCCTTTTGTGCGATCTCCTCCGCGCCCTCGCACCCGATCAGCGCACGCGCGTGGCCCATCGACAGCTCGCCCTTCTCGACCAGACGCACGACATCGTCGGGCAAAGCCAGCAGGCGCTGGAAGTTGGCGACATGGCTGCGGCTCTTGTCAACCAGACGCGCGATTTCGGCCTGGGTCATGCCTTCGGATTCGGACAGGCGCTGATAGGCGCGCGCTTCTTCGATAGGGTTGAGATCCTCACGCTGGAGGTTCTCGATCAGCGCAAGCGCCATGACCTCGCGATCCGACAGATCGCGCACGAGCGCCGGGATTTCGTGGAGCTGGGCCTTCTGCGCCGCGCGCCAGCGGCGTTCACCCGCGACAAGCTGGTAGCTGCCGGTATCGGTCGGACGCACGATGATCGGCTGAATCACCCCGCGCTGCGCGATCGAGGCGGCCAGTTCGTCGAGCGCTTCCTCGTCGAAGTAGCGGCGCGGCTGCTGCGGATCGGGCTTGATGTCGGCAATTGCCAGCGAACGCAGCCCTCCGGCCCGGTTGTTCGCCGCAGCGGTTCCTGTCGCTTCGCCCGAAGCGGCGGGGCTGACAGGCTCTTCGCGGCGGCTTTCGCCCAGAAGCGCGCCAAGGCCGCGCCCAAGGCCGCGATTGGGGGACTTGCGCGAAGCCGACGGACTCATCGCCGTGATGCGGGGGCCGGTGTCGTCGCTCATGCTGCCTTTCTCGTTTCGGGAAGCCGGGTAATCAGTTCGCGCGCCAGCGCCATGTAGGCGCGGCTGCCCGCGCAGGCGTGATCGTAGATCAGCGCCGGAACGCCATGGCTGGGCGCTTCGGACAGGCGCACGTTGCGCGGGATGTGGGTTTCGAAGATGAGCTGGCCGAGGCACGAGCGCACGTCGTCCGACACCTGATCGGTCAGACGGTTGCGGCGATCGAACATGGTGAGGACGATGCCGATGATGCCCAGATCCGGGTTGAAGCGCTGCTGGACGCGTTCGACCGTAGTGAGCAGCTGGCTCAGCCCTTCCAGCGCGAAGAACTCGCACTGCAGCGGGACGAGCAGCTTGTCGGCGGCGGTCAGTGCGTTGAGGGTAAGCAGGCCGAGCGAAGGCGGGCAGTCGATCAGGCAGACGTCGTAGCCCGAATCGTCGCGCAGCGCGTTGCGCAGGCGGTGGGCGCGGTCGTCGGCGTTGACCAGTTCGACCTCGGCGCCCGACAGGTCGACCGTCGCCGCGAGCAGGTCGAGGCCGGGGATCGAGGTCGGCACCACACAGTCGGCGACGGCCTTCTTGTCGACGAGAACGTCGTAGGAAGAGAAGGCGCGGTCGGCCGGATAGACGCCGATCCCGGTCGAGGCGTTGCCCTGCGGATCAAGGTCGATAAGCAGGGTTTTCCACCCCGTCGCGGCAAGCGCGGTGGCAACGTTGATGGCCGTCGTGGTCTTTCCGACGCCACCCTTCTGGTTGGCGATAGCAATACGGATCACGTGGTCTTACCCCTTCCTGCCGGTCAGCGTACCGACAATGATGCCTGCTTGCGGGTCCGTCAGGGACTGTTCCACGTGGAACACGTGCCGCCACTTGCGAAGGTCTTCCAATTCTTGCTTTGCCGAACGGCCCTTGGGCAACACCCAGCGGGTGTCACTTGTGGAAAATCGCGAGGATAACTCAAGAAGTCTTTGCAGCGGCGCAAAGGCACGCGCTGAAATGACCGCGGCGTGACACGAATCGACCAGTTCGAGCCGCCGCCCTTCCACCCGTGCCCGGTCGAGCCCCATGGCGAGTCGCGCACGGTCGAGCCATTCGATGCGCCGGGCGCGCGATTCGACCATGACCACTTCGAGATCGGGCCGCAGCGCGGCGATCACCAGACCGGGGAATCCGGCTCCAGTGCCCAGATCGAACCAGGCCCCGCTTGTTTCACGTGGAACATGGGCGAGCAGCTGCGCCGAATCGACAATGTGGCGGAGCCAGACCTGATCGAGGCTGGCGGCCGAGACGAGGTTCTGCTGCTGGTTCTCCTGCCCCAGCATCGCAACCAGCGTGTCCAGGCGTTGGGCTGCTTCGGGGGTGTATTCGGGGCGCTGTTCAAGCCAGGCACGCGCCTCGGTTTCAGTGGTAATCATGCGCGGGCCGACTCCTTGCGGGCGCGAACCAGGACAGCGGCCAATGCCGCCGGGGTGATGCCGGGGATACGTCCCGCTGCGGCCAGCGTGGCCGGACGGGCCTTGGTCAGACGCTCGACCATCTCGCGCGAAAGACCCGGAATCTGATCGTAGGGGAAGTGATCGCCAAGCGGCAAGGCCTCGCTTGCACGCAAGTCTTTCAACTCACGCTCCTGGCGTTCGAGGTAGGGGGCATAGGCCACATCCTCGCCGACCTCCTCGACCAGCGCCGGATCGTCGAGCAGGGCCGGATCGATCCAGGCGCCCAGCGCGTCCAGATCGATCCCGTCAAAGCGCAGCCACTCGCGCAGGGGCAGCGTGCCAAGGTCTAGCCGGGCCGCGAAGCCCGCAGCGTTGAGCGCCCCTGCCCCCACCAGCGTATCGAGCCCGGATTCGAGACGCGCACGCACCGAACCGCGTTCGGCAAACCAGGCGCGGCGCTCTTCGCCGACCGTCCCCGCCGCGATGGCGAGCGGCGTGAGACGGCTCGCGGCGTTGTTCGCGCGCAGGCGAAGACGGTACTCCGCACGCGCGGTCAACATGCGGTACGGCTCGCTCACCCCGTGCAGCGTGAGATCGTCGATCATCACCGCCATGTAGCTGTTCGCGCGATCAATCGGCGCGGGCTCGAACCCCAGCGTCGCGGCGGCGGCGTGCATCCCGGCCACGAGCCCTTGCGCGGCGGCTTCCTCGTACCCAGTGGTGCCGTTGATCTGGCCAGCGCAATAGAGCCCCGGCATGTCCCGCAGCTCAAGACTGGGGCGCAGGGCGCGCGGATCGATGTGATCGTACTCGACCGCGTAGCCGGGCACGACCATCTCGACCGCTTCGAGCCCTTCCATCGACCGCATCATTTCGAGCTGCACATCCGTCGGCAGCGAGGTGCTGACCCCGTTGGGGTAGACCAGATGGGTCGAGAGCCCCTCGGGCTCGAGGAATATCTGGTGCCCGTCACGATCGGCAAAGCGGTGAATCTTGTCCTCGATCGAAGGGCAATAGCGCGGCCCCCGCGCGCCGATCGCGCCCGAGAACAGCGGCGAGCGATCGAGGTTCGCACGGATGATGTCATGCGTGCGCGGATTGGTCCGCGTGATCGCGCAGAACACCTGTGGGACATGGCGCTGGCCCATCGCCGACATGGTCCAGCCTTCGCCGTCGGAGGGTTGCTCGTCGAGCCGTCCCCAGTCGATCGTGCGGCCATCGAGCCGCGGCGGCGTTCCGGTCTTGAGCCGGGCCATCGGCAGCGCCGCCTCGCGCATCTGCGCGGCGAGCCGCTGCGCCGAGGCTTCGCCGATCCGCCCGCCGACAAGACGCTCATCACCGCGAAACAGAGTGCCGCCGAGGAACGTGCCGGTGCAAAGGACTGTCGCCGACGCGGCTAGCGCAGTGCCATCGGCGAGGTCGATGCCGACCACCCGGCCCTGCTCGATCCGCAACGCGGCGGCTTCGCCGGCGATGAGCGTGAGGTCCCCCTGCACCTTGAGCAGACCGTGGATCGCTGCCTTAAACAGCCGCCGGTCGGCCTGGACGCGCGGCCCCTGCACCGCGCTGCCCTTCGAGCGGTTGAGCATACGGTAGTGGACCGCCGAGGCGTCGGCCGCGCGCGCGATGAGGCCGTCGAAGGCGTCGACCTCGCGCACGAGGTGTCCCTTGCCCAGGCCACCGATCGCCGGGTTGCAGCTCATCGCGCCGACCGCGTCGAGATCGAAACTGACCAGCGCGACGCGCGCGCCCATGCGCGCGGCCACGGCCGCCGCCTCACAGCCGGCATGACCGCCACCGATCACGATAACATCGAAAGAATGCATGGCTTCGCGCTTACTCCACCCACGCGAAAGCGTCAAAGCCTTGGGCACTGTTCCACGTGAAACACCACCTCCATTTCGCACTCATTTGCCGATGCAGAAACGTCCGAACAGCGCATCGAGCATGTCCTCGGTCGTCGTCCGGCCGATCAGGGTATCGAACGCAACCCGCGTCACGCGCAGCTCTTCGGCCAGCAGCAGCGGATCGCGCTGGCCCTGCGCGCGGGCCAGAGCCACGCGCGCACGGCCAAGGAGATCGGCCTGACGCCGGTTGATCGCCACGTCTCCCGGACGCGGCAGGCGATCGCGACCGAACGCGACAAGCGCGTCGCGCAAGACGTCGAGCCCCTCCCCCGTCTGCGCCGACACCCGGTGAAGCGGAGCGCGCTTGCGCGCCACATCACCGCGATCGATCTGCGCGTCGATTTCCCAGGTCCCAACGGGTCCCTCGCCCTCGGGCCCGAGCCAGAGCACGAGATCGGCCCGGTCGAGTTCACCCCGTGCACGGTCGATGCCGATCGCCTCGATCCCGTCGGCCGTCCCCTCGCGCAGGCCCGCCGTATCGATGAAGGCAAAGGGGACGCCGCCAAGCGCCACGGTACGCACGAGGACGTCGCGCGTGGTCCCGGCCAGCGGCGCGGTGATCGCCGCCTCGTCCTCGACCAGCGCGTTAAACAAGGTGCTCTTGCCCGCGTTGGGCGGACCGGCGAGAACCACGCGCAGCCCTTCGCGCAAGGCTTCGGCGCGGGGGCGCTCGAGCCACCGGGTCAGGTCATCGGCCAGCGCGCCAAGGTCCGCGTGGAAGAGCTCGGGCAGGACCGCCACGTCGTCCTCGTCCGCAAAATCGAGAATGGCCTCAACCGCCGCCGAGGCGCTCAGCACCCGATCGCGCCAGAGCGCCACTTGCTGCGAAAAGGCGCCGCCCGCCATCGCAATCGCGGCACGGCGTTGCAGCTCGGTTTCGGCCGAAAGCAGGTCCGCCAGCCCTTCGGCCTCAGCCAGGTCAATCCGCCCATTGGCAAAGGCCCGCCGGGTGAATTCGCCCGCTTCGGCCGGGCGGATCGGATGGTCTTCGCCAAGGTCGAGCTGCCCCAGCGCCGCCTCGACCACGCGCACCACCGCGCGCCCACCGTGCAAATGCAGCTCGGCAAGATCCTCACCCGTCGCCGTGCGCGGGCCGGGAAACCACAAGACCAGCGCCTGATCGAGCAGCGCTTCCTGCGCTGTTCCACGTGAAACACGTAAGGAGCGAAGGCTGGCCTGGCGCGGCGTGGGAAGCGTTCCGGCGAGCGCGGCAAGCGCCTTTCCGGCCGCAGGTCCGCTGATGCGGATGACGCCAAGCGCGGCAGGCGGCGCACCGCTCGACAGGGCAAAAATGGTATCGGTCATGGCCCGCGCATCAAGCAGATCACGCGCGTCCTGGCAATTCGACCCGCACGCGCCAGCCTGCTCAATCGTTCTTGGAGCTTTCACCAAGGCTTTGCGCCGCGCCACTCATCGCCATGGCGACGCCGGTTTCCATGAACTGCTGAAACAGCTTGAGACCCATCTGGCCCATCGGTGCCATCTGCTTGGTCAGTTCCTGAAGCTGGTCGAAATTGCCCGCACCCTTCATCGCGTTGGTGACCGCTTCGACGTAGACCTCATTGGCCCTGGTCACGTCGGGAAGGCCGAGAAAGCGCCGAGCCTCTTCGGGGGAGCATTCGACCTCGACATTGACCTTCATTGGGCTCTCCTCTTCGCACCGTGCCCCACGACACCCGTGCCTCTTCATATCCGACTTGCAACCAAGGCTGACACATAGCGTTGGCAAAGTCCATGACCAGTGCCTAACCTCGGGCGGCGCATCCCAAGCGCTTCGGCCGGAACCATAAAATTGACACTGGCCGCAACCGGATACACAGGCCGATACACAGGAGAGTGCCATGGTCCCCGTTTCCCCCTTTCGGGCCTCGTCCACCGCGCGGACCGGGGCGGTCTCCCCCACCGATCGGGGAGACGCCGCGTGACCCGCTTCCTTCCCGGCCCGCGATACCTCGTCCCGCTGCTGATCCTGGCTCTCGTCCTTGTCGGAGCCTTCGTCCGCTGGCTTCACTGGTCGCTGCTGATCACCTTCCCCCTGCTGCTGCTGACCGCCTGGGACTTCGTGCAGGACCGCCATGCCCTGCGTCGAAACTATCCGTTGATCGCGCGCGTTCGCTGGCTGTTCGAGGACCTTCGTCCGTTCCTGCGCGCCTATATCGTCGAGAGCGATCGCGAGGGGCGCCCCTTCACCATCGACGAACGCGCGCTGGTCTATGCCCGCGCCAAGGGCGAAGTCTCGACCCACCCGATGGGCACCGAACTCGACGTCTATTCAGACGAGTACGAATGGCTCGGCCACTCGATCGCCCCCAATGAAAAAGCACCGGACTCATGGCACGTTCGCGTGGGCAGCGACCACTGCGCGCAGCCTTACGACACCGCGCTCCTCAACATTTCGGCGATGAGTTTCGGAGCGCTTTCGGCCAACGCGATCGAGGCGCTCAACAAGGGGGCGGCGATCGGCGGCTTCGCGCACGACACCGGCGAAGGCTCGATCAGCCGCTACCACCGCAAGCACGGCGGCGACCTAATCTGGGAACTGGGCAGCGGCTACTTCGGGTGCCGCAACAAGGACGGCTCGTTCAACCCCGAGCTGTTCGCCGAGCAGGCGCAGGACGACCAGGTCAAGATGGTCGAGATCAAGCTCAGCCAGGGGGCCAAGCCGGGGCACGGCGGCGTGCTGCCCGGCGCCAAGGTCACCCCCGAGATCGCCGACGCGCGCAAGGTCGACATCGGCGAGGATTGCATCTCGCCCGCCGCGCACCCCGCCTTTTCGACCCCGATCGAACTGCTCGAATTCGTCCAGCGGCTGCGCGAACTTTCGGGCGGCAAGCCGGCCGGATTCAAGCTGTGCGTGGGCCAACCGCACGAGGTCATGGCGCTGATGAAGGCGATGATCGACACCGGCATCACCCCCGACTTCATCGTTGTCGACGGGGCCGAAGGGGGCACCGGCGCCGCGCCGCAGGAACTGACCGACAATGTGGGAATGCCCTTGCGCGAAGGGCTGATCCTGATGCGCAACGCGCTTGTCGGCACCAATCTCAAGGATCGCATCCGGCTCGGCGCTTCGGGCAAGATCCATTCGGGCGCGGGAATGGCGCGCGCCTTTGCGCTGGGGGCCGACTGGTGCAACGCGGCGCGCCCCTTCATGTTCGCGCTGGGCTGCGTCCAGTCGATGAAGTGCCACACCGGCAACTGCCCGACCGGCGTCGCGACACAGAGCGAATGGCGCCAGCGCGGCCTCGTGGTCGACGACAAGGCCGAACGTGTTGCCCGCTTCCAGAAGGAGACGCTCCACGCGCTGCGCGAAATCGTCGTCGCGATGGGCTACCGCAGCCCCTGGGAACTGACCCAGCACGACATGTACCAGCGCATCGATAGCGCCAAGGCCGGAGCGCTCGACGAGGTTTATCGCTTTCTCAAGCCCGGCCAACTGCTGGCCGATCCCGACAGCACGCACTATGCCCGCGCCTGGCGCGTGGCGAACGCGGAATCGTTTCGCCGCGTTGCGCGGTAAAGACCCCCCTTCTCCACTTTCCAGGACTACGACAGGACAGAGCATGGCAACCGGATACCGCATGATCGTCGCCGAGCATGGTGGCCCCGAAAAGGTTTCACGTGAAACATTCGAAGTCCCCACACCCGGCCCCGGCCAGATCCTGATCGAGACCGAAGCGGTCGGCCTCAACTTCATCGACACCTATTACCGCAAGGGGCTCTATCCCGATGCGCTGCCAATCGTGCTCGGTTCGGAGAGCGTGGGGCGCATCGTGGAGCTGGGTGACGGGACCGAGGGGTTCAGTGTGGGGGAACGCATCGGCTACACCGGCAACGGCGGCGCCTACGCGACGCACCGGCTGATCCCCGCCGACGGCGCGCTGCGCGTGCCCGACGCGATCGATCCGATGATTGCCGCCGCAGTCCTGCTCAAGGGGCTGACCGCGTGCTACCTCGCCGAAGATACCTTCCCGGCCAAGGCGGGCGACGTCGCACTGGTCCACGCCGCGGCGGGCGGGGTCGGCTCGCTGCTCGTGCCCTGGCTCACCGACAAGGGCGTCACCGTGATCGCGCACTGCGGCAGCGCCGAGAAGGCGGCCACGGTGCCGACCGACCATGCACTGTCGGGCCCGTTCGCCACTCTGCCCGAACAGGTCGCGGCGATCACCGGCGGAGCGATGTGCCATGTCGTCTACGACGGCGTTGGCAAGGACAGTTGGAACGCCTCGCTCGCCTGCTTGCGCGCGCGGGGGCTGATGGTCAGCTTCGGCAACGCCTCGGGTGCGGTAGAGCCCTTCCCCGTGCTCGACCTGATGCGCAGCGGAGGTGGCTCGCTCTACGCCACGCGCCCCACCCTCGCCCACTACATCGCCACTCCCGAGACGCGCGATGCCGCCTGCGCCAAGCTGTTCGCACGGATCGCAAGCGGCGTGCTCACCCCGCAGATCGGGCAGACCTTCGCGCTGGACGATGCGGCCGAGGCGCACCGCGCGCTCGAAAGCCGGGCAACCACGGGATCGACCGTGCTGATCCCCTGAACGCCCTGCCTGGCCCTCAGGAAGGCCGCTCAGCCACGAAAAAGGGCCCGGACGACCATGAGGTCATCCGGGCCCTTTTCGTATCTCCACGGGGCTGATGGCGGCGAACCGATCAGAACAGCGAGACGATCCCCAGCTGGGGATCGATCCACCCCTCGTAGATCATCTTGCACGCGACATAGAGGATGACGACGAGCCCGAGATAGGCGATCCAGCGGTAGCGTTCGATGAAGCGCGCCAGCACGTTCGCGGCAAGGCCCATCAGCACCACCGAAAGCAGCAGCCCGACGATCAGGATACCGGGATGCGCGCGCGCCGCGCCCGCAACCCCGAGCACGTTGTCGAGGCTCATCGAGACGTCCGCCACCGCGACCGCCCAGGCCGCGCCGACGAAGCTCTTCGCCGACCTGAGGCCCGAATGCTCGTCCCCCTCGACCTCGGGCGAACCCGCGTTGTCGTTCTCGCGCAGCTCGCGCCAGAACTTCCAGGCGACCCACAGGAGCAGGAGCCCGCCCGCGAAGATCAGGCCGACGATGCCCAGCAGCCAGGTCACCGCGAGCGCGAAGGCGATGCGCAGGACAAGCGCGGCGCCAATGCCGATCAGGATGACCTTGCGCCGGTCCTTAGCCGGAAGCCCCGCCGCCAGCGCGCCGACGACAATCGCGTTGTCGCCGGCGAGCAGGAGGTCGATCATCAGCACCTGCCCGAAGGCGGCAAGCGCCGCGGGCTCGGTGATGTTCGCAAAGTCGGACACGATATGGTGCCAGATCGCGCCCGGCCCGCCCAGCGAGCCGCCCGCGATCAGGGCTGTCAGGATAGTCACGAAGAAGGGCCCCCGTTTCGTACCTTACTGGTTCATCGTCGCGAAGAAGTCCTCGTTGCTCTTGGAGTCCTTCATCTTGTCGAGCAGGAACTCCATCGCATCGACGGTGCCCATCTGCATGAGGATGCGGCGCAGCAGCCACATCTTGGAGAGCTGATCCTTGGGAACCAGCAGCTCTTCCTTGCGGGTGCCCGACTTGCCCACGTCGAGCGCGGGGAAGATGCGCTTGTCCGCGACCTTGCGGTCGAGCACGATTTCCGAGTTACCGGTGCCCTTGAACTCTTCGAAGATGACTTCGTCCATGCGGCTGCCGGTGTCGATCAGCGCGGTGGCGATGATCGAGAGCGAACCGCCCTCCTCGATGTTGCGCGCCGCACCGAAGAAGCGCTTGGGACGCTGCAGGGCGTTGGCGTCGACACCGCCGGTCAGCACCTTGCCGGAGCTCGGCACCACGGTGTTGTAGGCGCGGCCCAGACGGGTGATCGAGTCGAGCAGGATGACCACGTCGCGCTTGTGTTCGACAAGGCGCTTGGCCTTCTCGATCACCATTTCGGCGACCTGGACGTGGCGCTGCGCGGGTTCGTCGAAGGTCGAGGAAATGACCTCGCCCTTGACCGAGCGCTGCATGTCGGTGACTTCCTCGGGGCGTTCGTCGACCAGCAGGACGAGCAGGAACACCTCGGGGTGGTTGTCGGTGATGGCCTTGGCCATGTTCTGCAGCAGCACCGTCTTACCGGTACGCGGCGGTGCGACGATCAGCGCGCGCTGGCCCTTGCCCTGCGGGCTGATGAGATCGATCACGCGGGCCGACTTGTCCTTGACGGTCGGGTCGAGGGTGTCGAGCTTGAGGCGCTCTTCGGGATAGAGCGGGGTGAGGTTGTCGAAGTTGGTGCGGTGGCGCACGGCGTCGGGATCATCAAAGTTGACCTTGGTCAGCTTGGTGATCGCGAAGTAGCGCTCGCCGTCGCGCGGGGCGCGGATTTCGCCTTCGACGGTGTCCCCTGTGCGCAGGCCCCACTTGCGGACCTGGTTGGGCGATACGTAGATGTCGTCGGGCCCGGCGAGGTAGTTCGCCTCGGGGCTGCGCAGGAAGCCGAAACCGTCGGGCAGCACTTCGATCGTGCCAAGGCCCATGATCTCTTCGCCGTCCTCGGCGACTTCCTTCAGGATTCCGAACATGAGATCCTGGCGGCGCATCGTCGAAGCGCCTTCGACGCCCAGATCCTCGGCCATTTCGACCAGTTCGGCCGGCGTTTTTTTCTTGAGTTCTTTCAGATGCATCTTTGTGAATTCCGAGATGGAAAAAAGGAGGTGTCGGCCGGGCGGATCATCGGGCTTGGGGAAAGCAGATCCGGGCAGGCAGGCGCAGCTGGCCGCCGCCCTTGAGCCGGGACGCCCTTGCAAATACGCCTCGCGAGCCACGCGGTCAATGAGTCATGCCCGCCAAAACGCAAAGGCCGGGATCAGCGACCCCGGCCTTGCGGCGGATGGAGGTTACATGGAGGTTATAAGGGCGCTTGCCCTCATGCTCCCGAACCTGCCTGCCTCATCTCAAAAGGGCTCACCTTAAAACGGCTTGACCACCACGAGGATCACCACGACCACCGCGACAAGCCCCGGCACTTCGTTGAGCATCCGCAGCGCCTTGCCGCTCATCGCCCGCTCGCCCTTCGCCAGCTTCTTCGCGTAGCTGACCAGCCAGCCATGATAGGCCGAAAGCGCCAGCACGAAGAGCAGCTTGGCGTGGAGCCAGGGCTCCGACCAGAAACCCATCGCGCTCGCCAAGGCCACGCCGAACACCCAGACCATCACGATCGAGGGAGTCAGGATGATCTTACGCAGCTTGGCTTCGCGATCGACCCAGCGCGCCTCTTCGGCCGAGCCGGGTTCGGATTCCTGATGGTAGACGAAATAGCGCGGCAGCATGAACAGCCCGGCCATCCAGAAGATCACGAAGATGATGTGGCCGGCCTTGAGCCAGAGGTAGGTGGTCTGCAAGATCTGCTCCATGCGCCTGGTAGGTCCCTATCGAAAGCGTTGCCCCTGCTGGCGGCTATCTAGGCGCTTGTGAAGGCGCTGCAAAGGGGTCGCCCGCCTGGGGCTTGGGTCAGGGGCGAGTCCAGCCCCTGACGGCCGCGAGAAGCCGTTCCACATGGGCAATCGGGGTATGCTGGCCAATACCGTGGCCGAGATTGAACACATGGGGCCGCCCGGCGAAGGCATCAAGCACGCGGATCGCTTGGCGTTCGAGGTCCTCGCTGCCCGCCAGCACCAGCAGGGGATCGAAATTGCCCTGCACAGGCATACCCTCGGGCAATTCGCGCGCGGCCCATAGCGGGTCGATGGTTTCATCCACGCCCACCGCATCGACGCGGGTCTCACGGGCATAGGCGGCTAGCTTTTCGCCCGCGCCCTTGGGAAAGCCGATGATCGGAGTCTGCGGATGGCGCGCGCGCACCGCCTCGACGATCCGCGCGTTGGGAGCGATGACCCAGCGTTCGAATTGCTGAGGTGAGAGCGTGCCCGCCCAGGAATCGAAGAGCTGGACCGCTTCGGCTCCGGCCTCGATCTGCCCGCACAGATAGTCGACCGTCACCTCGGCAATCGCCTCCACGATAGCCTGAAACCCCTCGGGATCGCGATAGGCCAGCGCGCGTGTCTCGGCCTGATCGCGGCTGCCCTCGCCTGCGACCATGTAAGTGGCGACAGTCCAGGGCGATCCGGCAAAGCCGAGCATGGTGGTTTCGGGGCCGAGCTGGGCGCGCACCTTGCGCACGGTTTCGTAGATCGGAGTCAGCCGTTCAGGCACCGCCGTCAGCGCGCCCAGAGCGTTGTCCACAAGGCGTGGAGAAAGCCGGGGACCTTCTCCAGCGGTGAACGAGAGGTCCTGGCCCATCGCGAAAGGCACGATCAGAATGTCGGAAAACAGGATCGCGCCGTCGAACCCGAAGCGGCGGATGGGTTGAAGCGTGATCTCGGCCGCGGCGTCGGTGTCGTAGACCAGCGCGAGGAAGCCGCCCTTCTCAGCCCGCAAGGCCCGGTATTCAGGCAGATAGCGCCCGGCCTGGCGCATCAGCCAGATGGGGCGTTCTTGCGTGTTCGTGCCGCGCAAAGTGTCGAGAAGGAGGCCTGGCATCGCGTTCTTTTCCGTTCCGAACAAAAAAATTTAGAATTTTTATAAAAGGTTGATGGAGTCTGTTGGCCCTGTGGATATCGGGGATTGGCGGGCAATGCCCGAATTGTCCCCGGATGAACAGGGCCAATGAGTCCATCCGACTCTGGATGAGTCCGGAGTCAAAGATTCATTATTCCCGCTGTCCACAGGGTGTGGATGGAATCTCCAGCCTGTCCAGAACCGCTGGGGAGAATCCGGTGCAGTGGGGACGAAACCAGGGGGCGAGTTGTCACCGGAGCTATCCCGTGGTTTATGGACCCGCTTTCCACAGGGCTATCCCTAGGGCCTGACTCACGTTCTTTGGGGTTCTCTGGGGGCAAACAAGGACGACCAAGAGCCTTTATGGCGCGTTTTCACCTGCACCTCTTGTCCGATTCCACCGGCGAAACGCTCGAGATGATCGCCAAGGCGGCGCTCGCGCAGTTCGACGATACCGAGGTCCTGCGCCACTTCTGGCCGATGGTGCGCTCGCAGCAGCATCTCGACCGGATCATGGGGGAGATCGCCTCCAATCCGGGGCTCGTCTTCTTCACCTTGGTCAACGAGGAAACCCGCAGCCGGCTCGAAGAGCGGTGCCAGCAGCTCGGCCTGCCCGCGATCGCGGTGCTCGACGGGGTGACCGACGCGCTCGAGGCGCTGCTCGGCCAGGAGGCCAAGGGGCGTCCCGGCCGCCAGCACCGGCTCGACGATGCCTACTTCGCGCGCGTCGATGCGATCCAGTTCACCATCGCCCACGATGACGGCATCGCGTGGGAAGACTGGGAAGAGGCCGACATCATCCTTGCGGGGGTGTCGCGCACCAGCAAGACGCCGACCTCGATCTACCTCGCCAACCGCGGCTTCAAGGTGGCGAACATTCCGATCGTGCCCGAGAGCCCCCCTCCCCCCTCGCTCTACGGTCTCAAGCGGCCTTTGGTGGTCGGGCTGACCACCGCGCCCGACCGGCTCATCCAGGTGCGCCGCAACCGCCTGCTTTCGCTCAGCCAGTCGCCCGATACCGACTACGTGCAGGAAGAGAAGGTCGTCAGCGAAGTGAAATACGCGCGGCGCATGTTCGCGGACAACTCGTGGCCGGTGATCGATGTCACCCGCCGCTCGATCGAGGAAACCGCCGCGGCCGTCATCAACCTGTTCAACGAGCGCCAGGCGACCGGACGCAAGGGCCAGATCGGGCCCAAGCCGATCTGAACCGAGTCCGAGCCGCGCGCCCGAACCACGACCATAATTCCAACGGGGTCTCCATGATCGTACTTGCGTCCAAGAGCGCATCGCGCCGCGCCATGCTCGAAGCGGCCGGCATTCCCTTCACCGCGCAGCCCGCCCATGTCGACGAGCGCGCGATCGAAGCCGCGCTGGGGGATAGCGCGGCACCGGACATCGCGCTGACGCTGGCGCGGGAAAAGGCGCTGGCGGTTTCACGTGAAACACCCGGCGCGCTAGTGCTGGGCAGCGATTCGCTGGTGGTCTGCGGGGGCCAGCGCTTCGACAAGCCCGAGGATCGCGAGGCCGCCGCGCGCCACTTGCGCTTCTTTTCGGGCAAGGTGATGGAACTGCACAGCGCCGCGGCGCTTGTTCGCGATGGGGAAGTCCTCTGGGGCGAACCCGCGGTTGCCCGCCTGACCGTCGCGCCGCTCGGCGAGGCGTTCATTGCGGACTATCTCGACGACGAATGGCCCGAAGTGGCTGGCTGCGTCGGGGTGTTCCGCATCGAAGGGCGAGGGGTGCGCCTGTTCGAGGCGATCGAGGGCGACTATTTCACGATTCTGGGCATGCCCCTGCTCAAGGTACAGCAGGCGCTGCGCGCGATGGAGGTTTTGACCCGATGAGCAAGGACGCCGTGCCCTACGCCGAAGTTATCGGCGATCCGATCGCCCAGTCCAAGTCGCCGGTGATCCACCGCTTCTGGCTCGAGAAGCTGGGCCTGGCGGGTCGCTATGACGCGTGCCGGGTCACTGTCGACGGGCTGGCCGACTATCTTGCCGCGCGCCGCACCGATCCGGCCTGGCGCGGCTGCAACGTGACGATGCCGCACAAGCTGGCGGTGATGCCGCTGCTCGACCGGCTCGACCCGCTCGCCGAACAGATCGGCGCGGTGAACACCATCGTGCGCGAGGCCGACGGCACGCTGACCGGGACCAACACCGACGCGCCCGGCTTCCTCGAACCGCTGCGCCCGACGCTCGCCAAGACGCATCTGTGGCGCATGGCGCGTGTACTGGGTACGGGCGGCGCGGCGCGGGCGATCGTCGCCGCGCTGGCGGCCGAGCATTTCACCATCGTGCTCGCCGGGCGCGATCCGGAAAAGGCGCGCGCGCTCCTCGAGGAACTCGACCCCGAGGGGGAACACCACGCCATCGCGCTCGACCATTTCGCCGATGCGACCGATTTCGCCTTTGACGACCGGCAGGGCTGCTTCGATCTCATCGTCAACGCCAGCCCGCTGGGCATGGCGGGCAATCCGCCGCTGGCGTTCGACTTTTCGCACGCCCCGCCCGCCTCGGTGGTCTACGATATCGTCACCAGCCCGCTCGAGACGGCCTTTCTCAAGGAGGCGGCGGACAAGGGCTTTGCCACCGTCGATGGCCTCGCGATGCTGATCGGACAGGCCGACGTGGCGTTTACCCACTTCTTTGGCGCCAGCCCCCCGCGCGGCGAGGATGCCGAACTGCGCGCACGGATTCTGGGCTGAAGCGCAGGGGTATCATGGCCATGGCGCGTTCGATCCAACTGGGCCTCACCGGATCGATCGGGATGGGCAAGTCGACCGTCGCGGCGATGTTCCGGGAGCAGGGCGTGCCGGTGTTCGATGCCGATGCCGCGGTTCACGCGCTGCAGGGCGCGGGCGGCGCGCTGGTGGAGCCGATCGAGGCGGCCTTTCCCGGCACCACCGGCCCTGAGGGGGTGGACCGGGCGAAGCTGGGCGCGGCGGCGTTCGGCGATCCGGACGCGCTCGCGCGGCTCGAGCGAATCGTCCACCCCGCCGTCGCGCGCGAACGCGAGTCGTTTCGCACGCGTGCGCAATCGTGCCCGATACTGGTCTTCGATATACCGCTGCTTTACGAAAAGGGTGGATACGAGGAGATGGATGCGGTCGCGGTGGTCTCGGCTCCGGCGGATGTCCAGCGCGCGCGCGTCCTTGCCCGATCGGGTATGAGCGAGGAGAAATTCGCGCGGATTCTGGCACTTCAGGTACCCGATGCCGAGAAGCGCGCGCGGGCCGATTTCGTGATCGATACCGGCACCGAGCTGGCACGGACACGCGAACAGGTGCGCGCGGTCATCGCCGCGCTCAGTGGTGCAGAATAATCGCCGTGAAGCTCTTGCACGCCGGGCTCACGAGGCAGATATGAGATAAAATGCGAGAGATTGTCTTCGATACCGAAACGACCGGATTTGACCCCAAGAAAGGGGATCGCATGGTTGAAATTGGCTGCGTTGAGATGATCAACCGGGTGGAAACGGGCCAGACCTACCACGCCTATTTCAACCCCGAGCGTTCGATGCCCGCCGAGGCCGAGGCCGTTCACGGCCTGTCCGATGCCTTCCTGGCCGACAAGCCGCTGTTCGGCGCCTGCGCACAGGATTTCCTCGACTTCATCCAGGACAGCCCGATGGTCGCGCACAACGCGGCCTTCGACTTCAACTTCATCAACGCCGAACTGGCGATGATCGGCCTGCCCGAAGTCGGCCGCGAACGCATGGTCGATACCGTCGCGCTGGCCAAGGCCAAGCACCCCGGCTCGAAGCTTTCGCTCGACGCGCTGTGCTCGCGCTACGGGATTGATCGAAGTCATCGTACCAAGCACGGCGCGTTGCTAGACGCCGAATTGTTGGCGCAAGTCTATGTAGAACTTCGTGGCGGCCGCCAGATCGGTCTCGAACTGGTCGCCGAAACAACTGAAATCGTGACGGAAACCAAGGTCCTCGCACGAAGGGATCGCGTTTTCCGTCAGCCGCGTCCCCACGCGGCCACCGAAGAGGAAAAGGCCGCGCACGCGGCGTTTCTCAAGTCGGTCGATACCCCCCTCTGGGGAGCCTGATAACTATAGTAAGAGGAGTATTCGCCCATGGATATCCGTGTCTCCGGTCATCAAGTCGAAACCGGTGAGGCCCTGCAGATCCACGCCAACGAGCGACTCTCGGCGATCAGCGAAAAGTACTTCAGCAGGGCTATTTCCTCGCAGGTGACCTTTGGCCGCGCTCCGGCCGGGGCGTTCCGCTGCGACATCGTGATGCACGCGATGCAGAACCTGGTGCTCAAGGGCACGGGCATTGCGCAGGATGCGCACGTCGCGCTCGATCAGGCCGCGGAAAAGATCGACAAGCAGCTGCGCCGTTACAAGCGTCGTCTCAAGGACCGCTCCGAGCAGGCCGCGCACGCGCTGGCGATGGCCGATGGCATCGTCGCCGAAGAGGCCGCCTACACCATCTTCGAGGAAGCGACCTTCGAACCCGAAGAGGAAATCGAGTTCGAAGCCCCTGTCGTCATTGCCGAAACACGGGTCGATATTCCCGAGGCGACGGTGTCCGACGCGGTCATGATGCTCGACTTGCGCAACACCACCGCGCTGTTCTTCAAAAACGCTGGCACCGGACGCCATAATATGGTTTACCGCCGCGGCGATGGTTCGATCGGGTGGGTCGAACCGGCCTGAAGCCTGCCGCGCAATCGCCTTTCCAGAGCCGTAACCTGGCCGATCGGAAAACGAGCAGCCCCCGAATTTTCGGGGGCTGAACGCGCACAGATAGTATGGAAGAGCGGTCTGACGACCCAACCTGATCTGCCAATGACCAGTCTATTCACCTTGATGCCTGCGGCCGTCGCGGCGATCGATGCCGATGGCAAGGACGCGATCCTCAAGCAGCTCGCCGGGCTTTTCGCCGACGTCTACGAGCTTGATCGCGACAGCGTTCTGGCGAGCATTCTCGAACGCGAACAGCTGGGCAGCACCGGCTTCGGACGCCGGATTGCCATCCCTCACGCGCGGATCGAAGGGCTCAAGCGCCCCGTCGCCGCGTTCATCCGTCTCAATTCGCCGGTCGAGTTCCAGTCGGCCGATGGCCTTCCTGTCGATCTCGTGTTCGGCCTGCTCTCGCCCGCTGCGGCGGGGGCAACGCACCTTCACGCGCTGGCCGCGATCTCGCGCATGATGCGCGATGAACGCATGCACGAAGCGCTGGTCGATGCCCCCGGTGCCGAAGCGCTCTATTCGCTGCTCAGCAACGTTATCGACCGCGATGCCGCCTGAGGGCGCGGCGGCCGACAACACCGCCGACACGACGGGCGCGGCCGGGCACTGGCGGGCGCTTGAAAATCTTTACGCGTCGGCCCCGATCAACACCCTGTTCCAGTCCCGTCTCGAAATCGTCGGGGAGGGCAAGGCGCGTATTCACTTCGAGGTTGCGCCCGAGGTGTTCCACGCCGCCGGCGCGGCGCACGGCACCATCTATTTCAAGATGCTTGACGATGCGGCTTTCTACGCCGCCAACACGCTTGTCACCGATCGCTTTTTACTGACCACGGCGTTCAACCTGCATCTCACCAAGCCGATCACGGGGGGCCGGATCGTGGCTGAAGGGACCTGGATTTCCGGGCGTCGGCGCGTGTTCGTGGCCGAATCCCGGCTGATCGACGCGACGGGCGAGGAAGTCGGGCGCGGCAGCGGCACGTTCATGCGCTCGCGCATCGCGTTGTCGGGGCTGCCTGGCTATGCGCCGTCGGCACCAGTCGGTTACGCGCCCAAGGTGCAGGGCTGAGACGATGGACGCCCGCCTGCCCGCGCATCTCGAAGTCAGCGGCCTGATCCGGCGGGTCGAGGCCGAGGGGGGCTTCGGCATGGTGCTGCACAAGGGGGAGCGCGATGCGGGAACGATTATCGTTGTGCTGACCTGTCGCGGGCAGGACAGCGCCGCCTACGAACGCATGCCGCAGCTCGATGGAACCCGGCACTGGACGCTCTCCAAAGCGCAGGATCCGGTCGATCCTTTCGCCTTTTCCGAATTTCTCGACCGCCGCGCCCGGCAGGACCCGGACGTGTGGATCGTCGAACTGGATGTGGCGAATGGGACACGCTTCCTCGCAACCTGACCCAAGGACGGGTTGACTGGACGGGTGGAGAGGGTAAAGGCCCGCTCGCAATCGCGGACGCGGCCCCGGCGGCATTTCGGCACGCCAGGCTAGCACGCAGACGGGGGATCGTCGGCAGGCCCGAACGAAGGGAAAACGGCTCACGCAGCCATTTCGTTCCAGCCTGTGTCGGACCGGTTCACCGCATTTGACTTGTAGTACATGGCTACGAAGCTTGAGTGGGCGAGCGCGGTTGCGCTGGCCGCCACAGTTGTCACCGCTGTTCTGAGCGCCCAGGGTTCGGGCGCTGCCGCACAGGATCGCACGCCGATCGCGGCGCAGACGGAACCCACCCGCGAACTGGCCGGGGACGCCGCAAAGGGCCCGGTCCGCTTCGTTTCCAACCCGGTCGTGCAGGGCGAGGCTTCCGAGCCGGCGCCTGAGGCTCAGGACGATACGTCCAGCGCGCAAGACGACGCGCAGTCGCTTGACCAGCTGGTCGCGCTGCAGACCCTGCCCAGGAAGCTCGATCGCCAGATGCGCTGCCTGGCTGGCGCGATCTACTTCGAAGCGCGCGGTGAATCGCTCGAAGGCCAGCTTGCCGTTGGCCGCGTGGTCATCAACCGCGCCAACTCCGGGGTCTTCCCGGACAGTTACTGCGGCGTGGTCTACCAGCCTTCGCAGTTCTCCTTCGTGCGCCACGGTCGTATGCCGCGCATTGCCAAGGCTTCGCAGGCCTGGCGCAACGCGGTCGCCATCGCGCGCATCGCCATTGCCGATGGCTGGACCAATCCGGCCCGTGGCGCGCTCTACTTCCACGCCGCGCGCGTCGCGCCGCGCTGGAATCACGATCGGATCGCCCGCGTCGACAACCACGTCTTCTACCGTTGAAGACGGTGACGGGGTTTGGATGATTCAAGGGGGCTCCCCCCCTTGACCCGATACTCTCGAGCGCACCTTTCCCGGCTAATCCAGCCGCGAGAAGGGTGCGCGCGACGGTTCGGGCTACCTCAAGCGCGCAATTCGACCCACACCGGGGCGTGATCGCTGGCCTTTTCGCGCCCGCGATGCGTCTTGTCGACGCCGCAGGACACCAGCCGGTCGGCCAGTTCGGGCGAGAGCAGCGCGTGGTCGATGCGAAAGCCATGGTCGCGCGGCCAGGCGCCCGCCTGGTAGTCCCAGAAGGTCCACACGCCCCCGCGCGGGTTGTGCGTGGCGATCGCGTCGGTCCAGCCATCGCCCAGCAGGCGGAAGTAGGCATCACGCGATTCGGGCTGCATCAGCGCGTCGGCGGCCATCGCGGGCGGCGACCAGATATCGTGGTCGTGCGGGATGACGTTGAAGTCGCCGGTGACGATCGCGGGCACTTCCTCGGCCTTGATCGCGGCCATGCGCGCGCGCAGACGCTTCATCCAGCGCAGTTTGTAGTCGAACTTGGGACCGGGCACCGGGTTGCCGTTGGGCAGGTAGATGCACACCACGCGCACACCGAAGACATCGGCTTCGAGATAGCGCGAATGGTCGTCCTCAGGCTCGCCCTCGAGCCCGCGCTGGACTTCGACGGGCACTTCCCCGTCGGCGAGGATGGCAACGCCATTGAAGCCCTTCTGGCCGTGCCAGATGCCCTTGTATCCCAGCTTCTCGAACTCGGCGATCGGGAAGCCTTCGTCCTGCGACTTGATTTCCTGCAGGCAGGCGACGGCGGGACGGGTCTCCTCGAGCCATTCGAGCAGACGGGGCAGGCGCGCCTTGACGCCGTTGATGTTGAAGGTGGCGATTTTCATGGCGGCCCTTCTCGTCAGGGCTGCCCCTGCCCGTCAAGGCCAAAGCCGCGCGGATATGTGGACGCGCGGCGCGTGGGGAACTTTAGATGCTGAAGCTCGATCCGCAGCCGCAACCGGCGGCCGCCATCGGGTTTTCGACCTTGAACGCCGCGCCGCCCAGCGATTCGACGTAATCGACCACGCAGCCCTGGACCAGATCGAGGCTCACCGTATCGACCACGAGCCGCACGCCGTCGGTCTCAGCCACGCAGTCATCGTCCTGCTGCGCGTCGGCCAGGCCGAACTTGTACTGGAAGCCCGAACAGCCCCCGCCTTCGACCGACAGGCGCAGGATCGCCGGCTTGCCCTGTTTCGCGGCAATGGCCCCCACGCGGGCGGCGGCGGACGGGCTGAGAGTGATCGCTGGCTGTTCCATGCCTCCAATGTAGGCCTGCACGCCCGCGGCGACAAGTTGCCTTGCGCCGCGCGCTGTCCTGCTTTTCTCAGGCCATCTGGATGTAGTCGCGCATTGCGGCCGCTTCGCCTTCGACCTTGTCGATACGGTACTTGACGATGTCGCCGATCGAGACGAACCCGATCATCCGGCCCCGATCGACCACCGGGAGATGGCGGATGCGCCGCTTGGTCATCATCGCCAGCGCGGTCATTGCCGAGGTGGAGGGCTCGACCGTGACCGCCGGGGTGGTCATCACGTCGCGCACGGGCATGGAGAGCACTTCGGCGCCGAATTCCCGCAAGCGGTAGAGCACGTCGCGTTCGGAAAATATCCCTGCGATCCGCTCACCGTCCATCACCGGCAGCGCGCCGATGCGTCGATCAGCCAGCAAGGTGGCGGCTTCCTGCACGCTAGCGGTGACAGGGCAGGTCAGAATATCCTGATGGCCTTCGATAATCCTTTCGATCGTCATCCATTGCTCTCCCGGTTTTGTGGTGGTCGGCCGGACTCGTTGGACCGGCGAAACGAACTGTAACACACCATCGGGTGTCTCACCACTTTCGGATTCGTACGGGGGTGGTGGTTAGGTTGAACGATACTTTCGTGGCGCGAGTGCCGGTCAGCATGTTCGTCAGGAGCATAAGAGGATGAGGATTCAAGGGGTTAACACCCCTTTACCCCCGACTGTCGAGGGTACCGTGCGCGCGCACCGCGGGTGCCAGGCGTCGAGGTGTTTGCAATTTGCCGTCGCGTGCTTGCGCCGCGGCGCGCGATGGCGCACAGCGGGACGATCATGCTGCGCTCATCCCCTCTCGACGATCCGGTGAAGGCCGCGCACGCCTGGGCGCGGTACTTGCGCATCATGCGCTGGATGATGCTGGTCACGGTCGGCCTGGTGGCCACCGCGATCTATCTGCTCTACCGTTCGAACGGGGCGATTTCGGTCCATTTCTACATCGCCGCGGCGCTGGGCATCGGGTTCACGATGCTGCTCGCCTCGGCGCTGATGGGGCTTGCGTTCCTGTCGAGCGGAACCGGCCACGACGAGGCAATCGTCGACCCGCTCGAGGATGACCGCGTGGACGGGGATGACGCAGCACCCCGCTGATCGCGCCGCTTATGCGGGCGGTCTGAGACGGTAGTCCTCTACCGGCTGGCCGCCGATCAGATGCTCCTGGATGATCCGCTCGAGCACCGGCGCGGTGCACGAATGGTACCACACCCCCTCGGGCCAGACGACCGCGATGGGGCCAGCCGCGCAGATGCGCAGGCAATCGGCCTTGGTCCGCGCGACCCCGCCCGCCCCGTCGAGCCCGAGTTGCTTCAGGCGCTTTTTGAGGTAGGACCACGCCGCCTTGCCCGCCTCGGGACGGCAGCATTCGCCCTTCTGCGGCTCGGCGCACAGGAAGATGTGGCGCGTAATGGCCGTGCCGCCCGCCTTGGCGAGCGCGGCGCGGGCCTGCGCCAGTTCGCGGGGATCGGGCTGGGTCATCGAATCAGGCGACCAGCGGGCGCAGCCGCGCCTCGTCGAGCCCTTCGGGCACCGGGACGAGCTGGCGCTCGGCATCCACCGCCACCATCACGCACCGGGCAAAGGCGACGAGGCGGCCTTCCTGGCGCAGCAGGTGGACGAGCGTGAGGCTGGTGCGCCCGAGCCGTTCGATCGCGCTGTGCACCTCCAGCGCAGCGGGATACTGCGCTTCGCCAAGATACTCGATCGCCAGGCTGACGATCATCACATTGGTGTCGCGCAGCAAGTGGCGGATGCCGATCGCGTCGTAGAAGCGCACGCGCGCGTCTTCGAGATAGGCCGCCATGGCGACGTTGTTGATGTGCCGGTTGGGATCGAGATCGGCGAAGCGCGGCGCGATCGGGATACTGTGCGGATAGCGCGTGGGGTCGAGCAGGTCGGGATCGGGCTTGGCCATGGCCCAGAGTTAAAGCATTTTCGGCGCGGGTGGAAACACTTGATAGGGCAAATCACGCGGGGTGTTGTGCGCTCTTCAGGCCCCTGCCCGGTGCTCAGCGCTGCTTGCCGACGATCCTCGCGATTTCGGCGGCGACGAGGCGTTCGACCATCGGCGGCAGATTCTTGTCGAGCCATTCGGCAAGCGCCGGGCGCAGCAGCTCGCGGGTCAGGTCTTCGAGCGAGGTTTCGCCCGAACGCACGATCCGGGGGCGGCTGCCCGGCTCGGACAGCATGGCGAGCGCGGCAAGCGAATCCTGCATCGACTTGCGGCTGGCGTCCTGCAGCAGTGAGGGTTCTTCGTCCTCCGGGGCCGTGCCGTACGACCCTTCGGAGCCAAGCGCCTCGGCTTCGTCGAGTTCGAGGACGCTCTCTTCGTAGCGGCTGGCCGGAGCGCTCTGGCTGTCGTTGCGGCCCTCGTGACGAGGCATCTGGATCTGCACGTCGCGCGCGATCACCTTCTTGATCGACTGGAGAATCTCCTCGACCGATGGTTCACCGCTCTGGCGCATGACGTTGGGACCCCTGAAATTGCCTGCTAACGTTTGTGCCTGCGGGGCGCGGCCGCGTCAACGGGGGAGGCGCGCCGCGTGCACCGTTTCGGATGGATGGCCCTTAGTGCCGGAGCCAAACGTCACCTGAAGGGGGCATTTTGGAACGGCGCCGGCCCGCGCCCCCACCCGGCTTCCCACAACAGTGTACCCTGGTTGGGAGGCCGGGTGGGGGCGCGGGCGGGTGCCGAACTTTTGAGACAGGCCCTCAGGGTTCGGGCTGGTCGGGGATGTTGCCGTCCTGCACCGGGGTATCGACGGTGCGGGTCGCCTGCGCGACCGGGGCGGGATCGTTGTCCCAGTCGAACACCTTGCCGCGCACGCGCTCGTAGTTGACCTGAGGATCGTAGAGCACGCCGCCTTCCAGGTTGAGGTCGCGGGCTTCGGCGCGGCCCATCGCGGAAAGCAGGGCGAAGCCTGCGACATAGGCGTTGCGCTGGGCGGTGACGAGATCGGTCTGCGCGTTGAGCAGTTCCTGCTCGGCGTTGAGGATGTCGAGCACGGTGCGCCGGCCCACCGAATTTTCCGCGCGCACGCCTTCGAGGCTGAGCGTGCTGGCATCGACCGCGACTTGCGAGGACTGGATCAGGTCGAGCGAGGCCTTGTAGGCGGTGAAGGCCGAGCGGACTTGCGCGATCACGTCGCGCTCGGCGCCGATTTCCTGTTCGAGCGCGGCGCCCGCCTGAGCCTGGGCCTGGCGGCGCTGCGCGGCGGGCAGGCCCCCCTGGAACAGCGGCAGCGTGACCGAAACGCCCGCCGCGGCCGAATGAAAGCTGTCGTAACCGTAGTACTGGCGGTTCACCGTGCCCAGATAATCGGTGTAGGAACCGGTGGTGAACAGGCTGACCTTGGGCAGGCGTCCGGCCCCCGCGGCGGCGATGTCGCGGTCGGCGGCCTTCGAGCGCTGGCGCGCGGCGATCAGCGTCGGGTTGGAATCGAGCGCGACGCTGACCGCATCGTCCGCGCTGGCGGGCAGGTCGGGCAGCGGCGGGGGGGCGACGAGATTCTCGGGCGGCTTGCCGACGAGGCGGATGTAGGTTTCGCGCGCGGCGGCAAGGTCGGCCTCGACGCTGCGTTCGCTCGACCGGGCGACGGCGAGGCGCGACTGCGACTGCGCCACGTCGGTGCGCGTCACGTCGCCGATCTCGAAGCGGTCGGTGGTGGCCTGCAGGTTGGTTTCCAGCACGCTCACGTTCTTGCGGTTGAGGCCGACCAGCGCCTCGCCCCGGATCACGTCCATGTAGGCCGAGACGACCGAGGTGAACAGACTGCTCTCGGTGCCGCGCAAGTCCGCCTGGCCTGCCTCGACGCGGATCTTGGCCGCCGCGACGCGGTTGCGCACCGCGCCGCCCGAATAGACCGGCATCGTCAGGTCGACCCCGGCGTTGAAGGTGCGCGAGGGGCCGACCGCCGAATAGAGGCTGTTGTCGAGCGACTTTTGCGCGGTGGCATCGGCGCTTGCGCTGGGCAGGCCCGCGGCGCGCGCGATGGGGACGTTTTCGTCCACGCCGCGCTGGGTGGCTCGTGCGGCTTCGAGCGTGGGGTTGGTCGAGTAGGCCTGGACGAGAGCTTCGCGCAACGTATCGGCCCGCGCCGGCAGCGCGCCGGCGAGGCTCAGCAGTGTCGCACCTGTCATCATCCCGGCACGCCGCGCGAGCCGGGACACGGTTAGAAGCTCCAGCGCTTGGGAGCGGCGAATTCGGGAACGGCGGGAATGCCCATTTCGCTGACGGGCAAGAGCGCGACCTGGTCGGCGATCTTGCAGCCCACCGCGAGGCGCGAGACGCCGCGCACGATCTCGCCGGTGACGATGCGGCCACCCTCTTCGAGCCGCGCGACGAGCGCTGCGGGCAGTTCCTCGGCGGCGCCGTCGACCAGGATCAGGTCGTAGCCGCCCTTCCCTTCCGTCAGCGCCTCGGCCGGGGTGATCGCGTCGAACGAGGCGACCAGCGTGCGCAGCAGCGCGGCGAAGTAGCCGTTGGGCTCACCCACCAGCAGGATCGCCTTGGCCTGGCTCGGATCGGCTTCGGTCAGCGCGGCGCCGTAGAACAGCGGCGCGGCGAGGAAGCGGCCCTCGCCCAGCGGCACGGCGCGGTCGATGTAGGCGGCGGCCTTCAGCTCGGCCGGAACGTAGTCTTCGCGCGCGACACTGGCCATCGCGGTGAGCACCCAGGGCTCGTTGATGGCGCTGGTGCGCAGCTGGCTGACGATCATGGCGCGGCGCGCCTCGTTGAAGGTCGTGGGTGCGGACCGGTCTTCGGTCAGGGTCATCTTGTGCATTCCCTCAAGCAAGCGCGGCTCTCGGGCCTGATGGTCCCAGGCAGGATGGCGCGCGGAAAATTCGGCATTCGTAGAGCGGCCTTCTAGGCCAAGGCTCGTTTCAGGCCAAGTGCTTTGAACGGCACTGGTCGATCCCTCTTGACGCTTTGACGATAGGGGGTCTGCGGCCTATGGGAACTGCCAAAATGACAAGAGGTCCCGTGTCGGGGCCCCATTACAGGAGCGTTTGATCCCATGGCCGAAATGGTGACTATCCGCGAAGACGACCTGATCGATAGTGTCGCCGACGCTCTCCAGTACATCAGTTACTTCCACCCGATGGACTATATCCGCGCGCTGGGCGAGGCCTACGAGGCCGAACAGGGCCCCGCCGCGAAGGACGCGATCGCGCAGATTCTCACCAACAGCCGCATGTGCGCCGAAGGCCACCGTCCGATCTGCCAGGACACCGGCATCGTCAACGTGTTCATCGAATGGGGCCAGAACTGCCGCCTGGAATCGGACCGTTCGCTGCAGGAAGTGGTCGATGAGGGCGTGCGCCGCGCCTATGGCAACGCCGAGAACAAGCTGCGCGCCTCGGTTCTCGCCGATCCCGCCTTCACCCGCCGCAACACCAAGGACAACACGCCTTCGGTGCTGTCGGTGACGATGGTGCCCGGCTCGAAGGTTTCGGTCGACGTTGCGGCCAAGGGCGGCGGCTCGGAAGCCAAGTCGAAGTTCAAGATGATGAACCCCAGCGACAACATCGTCGACTGGGTGCTCGAGATGCTGCCCCAGATGGGCGCGGGCTGGTGCCCGCCGGGGATGCTGGGTATCGGCATCGGCGGCACCGCCGAGCACTGCGTCAAGCTTGCCAAGCAGAGCCTGATGGAGCCGATCGACATGGGCCAGCTCAAGGCGCGCGGGCCGCAGAACGACATCGAGGCGCTGCGCATCGAGATCTTCGACAAGGTCAACGCGATGGGCATCGGCGCGCAGGGCCTGGGCGGCCTTGCCACCATCCTCGACGTCAAGATCCTCGACTGGCCGTGCCACGCGGCGAACAAGCCGGTGGCCATGATCCCCAACTGCGCCGCGACCCGCCACGCGCACTTCACGCTTGACGGCTCGGGCCCCAAGTACCTTGAAAAGCCCAACCTGGCCGAATGGCCCCAGGTCGAATGGAAGCCGAGCAAGGAGGCCATCCGCGTCGACCTCGACACGCTCACCCCCGAGGACGTGAAGGGCTGGAAGCAGGGCGATCGCCTGCTGCTCAACGGCAAGATGCTGACCGGGCGCGACGCCGCGCACAAGCGCATCCAGGACATGCTGGCCAAGGGCGAGGAACTGCCGGTCGAATTCAAGAACCGCGTGATCTACTACGTCGGCCCGGTCGATCCGGTGCGCGACGAGATCGTCGGCCCGGCCGGGCCCACCACCGCGACGCGCATGGACAAGTTCATGGACATGATGCTCGAACAGGGCCTGCTGGCCTGCGTGGGCAAGGCCGAGCGCGGCCCGGCGGCGACCGAATCGATCGCCAAGCACAAGTCGGCCTACCTCATGGCGGTGGGCGGCGCGGCCTATCTCGTCGCGCGCGCGATCAAGGAATCGAAGGTCGTCGGTTTTGAGGACCTGGGCATGGAAGCGATCTACGAATTCACCGTCGAGGACATGCCGGTGACCGTCGCGGTCGATTCCGAGGGCCACAACGTCCACCAGCTCGCCCCGCTGGTGTGGAAGGAAAAGATCGCCCGGGAACACCTGCTGGCCGACTGATCGGCGGACCGCGGTCCATAAGATAAGGAACGGGCGGGCGGCGCAGGCCGCGCCGCCCGTTTCTGCGAGCAAGAGAGAGGATCGCGCGGGATAGGGCTTGCTCGCCCCCCTGCCCGCTCGACAAAAAGCCCTTGCTCCTCGACCGGCGCGCTGGCCTGATCGGTTCAAGACGCGGTAAGGCGGGGGTTCATGGCTGACGTATCCGAAAATCCGCGTGTTCCGGCGCGCATGGTGCTGCTTTCGCTGGCGGCGCTGTGGGCGTGCTATTTCATCCTTGCAACCTTGCGCGGCGCGTTCATGGGGCTCGACTTCGTCTGGCCGATCATCTCGCGCCGGCTGACGATCTGCCTGCTTTCGGCGATGGTCATGGCCGCGGTCTGGCCGCTGCTCCAGATGCTCGACCGCAAGTCGAACGGGATGCGCCTGCTGATCGTGCTGGTTGGCGCCCTGCCGCTCGCGCTGCTGCTCAGCGTCATCAACGCGGTGGTCTTTGCCGACATCGAAATGGCGATGAAGGTGGCCGAGAAGGAAGGCATGACCGAAGTCGATCCGGGGCAGGTGCGCATCATGCAGGACGAGGCGGGCAATATCCTGGTCGACCTGCCCAAGCCCCCTCCCCCGCCCAGCGCGCCCGCCGCTGCGGCAACGCCGCAGGGCGAGGCTTCGGCGGTTGCCTCCTCGCCGGTCTCCCCGGACGCGGTGGCCGAACCTGTCGCGCCGGCCGCGCCCGATACGCCCGCGGTGCAGGCGAGCGAACCGACGGGGCACGGCATCACCATCCGCGCCAACGGTCGCAAGGCGCAGGAAGGCCTGTTCGCCGAATGGGCGGCGATGACCGACACCACGTTCGGGCGCTATTTCCTGGTGCTGGCCTGGGCGGCGCTCTACTTCGCGCTGGCCAAGGCCGAGGAAGCGCGCGCGGCCGAACGGCGCGAGGGCGAATACCGCCGCGCGGCGGAAGCCGCCGAGCTGCGTTCGCTGCGCTACCAGGTCAACCCGCACTTCCTGTTCAACACGCTCAATTCGCTCTCCGCGCTGGTGATGACCGGGCGCCAGGACGATGCCGAGACGATGATCCAGACGCTTTCCACCTTTTACCGCCACACGCTGGCGGGCGATCCGACCGGCGACATGACGCTGACCGACGAGATCGAGATGCAGAAGCTCTACCTCGCGATCGAGGCGGTGCGTTTCCCGAATCGATTACAGACCAGAATCGATGTTGACGAAACCGCCGCCGATGCGATGGTGCCCGGAATGATCCTTCAGCCGCTGGTGGAGAACTCGGTGAAGTACGCGGTCGCGGCCACGCAGCGACCCGTCACCATCGCGATTCGCGCCCGCGCCGAAGGCAACCGGCTGGTCCTCACCGTCTGCGACGATGGACCGGGCGTCAAACCGAGCAAGGCCGAGGGGTGCGGCATCGGCCTTGCCAACGTGCGCGATCGCTTGCGGGCCCGCTATGGTTCGCAGGCCGATCTGTCGTTCGGGACGCAGGAAGGGGGCGGCCATGCGACCGTGCTCAACCTGCCGCTCGAGACGAAGGCACTCTCCCGCGGGCCGCTGGAGTTCGAACGTTGACGGACGCTTTTGCGCCAAATGCTAATCCGGGGCCGCTGCGCACGCTGATCGTCGATGACGAGCCGCTGGCGGTCGAGCGTATGCAGGTGATCTGCGCAAGGATCGGTTCGCTCGCGGTGGTGGGCACGGCAAGCGATGGCGAGCAGGCGCTGCGGCTCAGCGAGGCGCTGGCCCCCGACCTGCTGCTGCTCGACCTGACCATGCCCGAGACCGACGGGCTCACCGTCGCGCGCCGGATCGCCACCCGCGCCAATCCCCCGGCGGTGATCTTCGTTACCGCGCACGACGAATTCGCGGTCGAGGCGTTCGATCTGGACGCGGTGGACTATGTGCTCAAGCCGGTCGCGCCCGAGCGGCTCAAACGCGCGGTCGCGCGCGTCGTCGCGCGGCGTGGCGAACGCAGCCAGCCCAAGAGCGATTGGCTCGAGGAATTCTGGGTTCCGCACCGCTCCGAGCTGGTGCGCGTGCCCGCCGAGGACGTGCGCCAGATCGACGCCGAGCGGGACTACGTGCGCCTCCATGTGGGCGAACAGAGCTACCTCCTGCTCCAGACGATCACCAGCCTGCAGGAGCGGCTCGACCCTGAACGTTTCATCCGTATCCATCGCAGCCACATCCTGCGCCGCGACAACGTGACCGGGCTCAAGCACGAAGGCTTGGGCGTGTGGTCGGTCGAGACCGGCGACGGTGAAAGCCTGCGCATCGGGCGCACCTATCTGCCTGCGGTCAAGAAGATGGCCGGGCGCTGACACCAGCGCCGCCGCTGGCCCTCGCGCATCGCGTGGGCGCCATTTATGAATTTGCGCCCTGATCCCTTGAATCCTCTCTTCTCTCCACGCGGAAAAGGGCGGCCCGCGCGAGGCGGGCCGCCAGGGATTTTTCCGGGTCGTTTCTTCTTTTGGGACCTCGAAAACGGGGTGGTGATCAACCGCCGAAGCGGGCGTATTCAGTCTGATCCCGAGTGGCTGCGGCGATCTGGTCCTCGACCTTGCCGGTGGCCTGGCGAAAGCAGCTGCGCGCGGACGGTGCGGGCAGGCGCGTGCCGGTGGTGGGGCTGTCCATGTCGCAGGCGCGGCGCGCGGCCTTGACGAGGCGCTTGTGCAGAATGTCCTGGCCTTCCTGCGTGCCGAGGTCGAGATCGGTGTAGTACACCGTGACGTCCTTGGCGGCGGCGGGGGTCGAGGTGGCGGCGAGCCCAGCCATGGCGGCGGGTCCGATCAGCGCGGCGGCGAAAAAAGCGGTCTTCGTGAACATCGTGTTTCCTCCTTGGTGAGCAGGTTCGCGATGTCTGCGGCGACCGGCTCGATGGGTTTGTTGTGCCGCGAGGAGGACGTGTGTTCACGCCGGTATCTATCATGGCCCATCGGACTTCGACCAAGAGTGAGGCGGGCGGACGAACGACATTTGTAGTCGACGAACGACACCGGATAAAAACCGCAGAATAGTGGGGTTTCCAAGGGCAATGCCGCGAATCGTCAGGCGGGTGATTCGCAAGGCTGGCGCTGCGGCTGCGAAGGCGGTACGCTCGCCCTCGTGTCGCTTGGATTGATCGTCGTCTTTTGCCTGGGGGTGGCCAATTTTGCCGCGCACAAGGCCGTGCTCGAAAGCGGTCATCCGATGCTCGCGCAAGTGCCCTGGCTGCTCAAGCCGCTGGGGGGGCGCATCAGCCTCATCGTCGAATTCGCCATGCTGCTCGGCTCGATGATCATGGTCGCCTCGGGGTCGGAGGGATGGGCCCTGCTCTACCTGCTCTATTCCTCGGCCAACACGCTGGCGGCCTGGATGATCTTTTCGGATCGTTTCTGACGGGAACCTGCGCGCCGCCGCACGGTTGCATCGGGCATGGCAAGCGAACCCGAAACGAGAGTGGCGGGGCCCGAGGGCCCTGCGAGCGCGCCGAGCGCCGCGCGCAACCGGCGTCTCTGGCTGGTGTGCAACTCGGCGAGCGGCAGCAACGACGAGGAATCGCAACGCGCGGTCAAGGCCGCGCTCGAGCGCGCGGGCTATACCCTCGCACGCACGCTCCATTTCCCCGACGATGCCGCGCCCAAGCCGGCCGATCTCGATGCCGACGGCGCCGGGCTGGTGGCGGTGTTCGGCGGCGATGGCACGGTGCACGCGGTCGTCACGGGCCTGTTCGGCTGGCGCGGCGCGGTGCTCGTGCTGCCTGGTGGCACGATGAACATGCTCTCCAAGAAACTGCACGGTGACGTTGCGCTCGAGATCATCGCCGACAGGTTGCGCACGACCGGCGGCCAGCGCGTGCGGACCCCCACCATTTCCTCGCGCCACGCGATGGGGTTGACCGGCGTCCTGGCCGGGCCCGGCACGGTGTGGAACGAAGTGCGCGAGGCGATGCGCGCGGTCGATATCGTCGAATTCCTGTCCACCACCCGCCAGGCGATCAGCTATTCGGCCAATGGCCCGAAAGTGACCTGCGCCGAGGTCGACTGTGGCCGCGAAGACGGCTATGCCGCGATCACACTCGTGCCGCAGGAGGGCGGACTCGAAGCCAAGGGGTATTATGCCGAATCGCTTGCCGACTTTGCCGGGCAGGGCATCGCCTTGCTCAACCGGAACTTCCGGGACGGGCCGCATGACGATCTGGGACGCCATGGCACGGTGCGGCTGGTCTGTCCGGCGGGCGAACCGATGGGGCTGCTCATCGATGGCGAACCGTTCGACGGCGCGGCCGAGGAAACCTTCGACCTCGGCATTTGCGGGGTCGATCTCATCGCCACCCACGCGATTGGCGAGACGGGCGGCGAGATTGGCGGCGGGACTGGTGGCGGGATCGGCGGATAGCCGCGCATGACCGATCGCACGCTTACCCTGTTTCACCTCAGCGACATTCACTTCGGGCTCGAGGATCGCAGCGCGCTCGCCTGGGTCGAACGCTGCATCGCGCACGAACGGCCCGATGCCGTGGCGATTACCGGTGACCTCACGATGCGCGCGCGCCACCGCGAATTCGACGCGGCGTGCCGCTGGATCCGCCAGCTCGACGTGCCGGTCACGGTCGAAGTGGGCAACCACGACATCCCTTACGCCAATCTCTACCAGCGCTTCTTCGATCCCTATCGCCGGTTCAACGCGATCGAGGATCTGGTCGAGGCCGAGCTGGATCTGCCGCGTCTTGCGATCATTCCGCTCAAGACCACCACGCGCGCGCAGTGGCAGCGCTTTCCCTGGTCAAACGGCTGGGTGACCGACAAGGCGCTGGCCGAAACGCTTGCCGCGATCGACGCGCAGCCGGCTGGTACACGCATTCTCGTCACCGCCCACCACCCGCTTACGGAACGCCGCGAACGAGATAACAAGCTGCTGACGATCAACGGGAAAAAGGCGATGGCCGGGCTGGCCGGGCGCAAGGTCGACGCGATTTTGACCGGCCATATCCACGACCCCTTCGACCTGATCGCGCAGACCCCCGAAGGGCCGCTGCGGATGATCGGCGCGGGCACGCTGTCCAAGCGCATCCGTTCCACCCCGCCCAGCTTCAACGAAATCCGCATCACCGGCGCGTCGATCGAAGTGACCGCGCGCAATCTCGAAGATGTCGCGACGCGCGACATGATGCTGTGCGGCGTGTCCGAAAACGCGCTTCCCGAAAACGCCCTGCCCCCGCGCCAGCCTGGCGAACCGGTGGCGCCGGTGGGCAATGTTCCCGCGGTCGATCCGCCGGTGAGCTGACCGGCATCAAGGGCAAACGAAAAGGCCGCACCGTCCGAAGGGAAGGTGCGGCCTTTTCGTCTGCGAAGAGAGGTTTCGTCTTGGGGCACCGGCCCTCGGGCTCTCCGAACCGCTGACCTTACCTTGAGCGCGCCGCGTCTGTTGCGCGAGGTAAGGCAGGCAGTTGGGGGTCAAGGGGGTTCAACCCCTTCAATCCTTGTGCCTTCCTCAATCCTTGTAATCGTGATCGACAGTGCCGATGCCGTTGATGTGGCTACGCAGGATCTCGGGCTTGCGCACCAGGGTGACGTGACCCACGCCGTTGATCTCGATGTCGGCCAGGCGGCTCGAACCCACGGTCACGTCGCCCGCGCCGTCGACCCGGACGGTGGCGTCCTCGCCCTCGACCTTGCCCAGGTCGATGTTGCCCGCGCCGTTGGCGGTCACGAAGAGCTTGCGCACTTTGCCGCGCGCGTCGAGGTTGACCGCACCGTCGGCGGTCAGCGAGAACTGGTCCTGATCGAGGCCGACGAGCTTTACGTCGCCCGGCGCTTCAAGGTCGAGGCCACGGATCTCGGGTGCGGTGATCGTCACCTTGAGGCCCTTGCGGCTGTGCAGCGAACCGTCGATCGACAGGCGGCCGTTGTCCCACAGCAGGCGGTCGACCACCCGCGAGGGGCCTTCGACGGTCATCCGGGGCGCGTCGCCGCGAGTAAAGCGCAGTTCGACGGGGATTTCCATGGCGATCTGCGAGCCCGACTCGATCGCGAATTCGCGGGTCTTGACCGGGCCCTTGTCGTTGTCGCCGTCCTCGCCGAAGGTGAAGCTCCAGCCATCGTTTTTGGCGAATTCGCGGGTGAATTTGTCACCGCCGACGAGCCAGGCTCCGCCAAAGGCCGCGAGCGAAAGCACCACGGCGCTGACGAAGACAATGAGCAGTTTTCTGAACATCGGTGTTCTCCTGAAAGACGGTGGACGCTTAGTCGTTGGAATGGATGGCGGGTTCGAGCACGCGGTAGTGCAGGCGACCGAACCACATGAGCGCGTTGACGATCCAGATGCTGACGAGGATCAGCACCGCAGCGAGCGCGACCGATCCGCTCAGCACGCCGAGACCGGCGAGCATGGCGACCGCCCAGCCACCGGGAAAGCCGGTGAAGGGGCCGATGATGAGCATCGCGCCGCCGCACACGAACAGCGCGAAGACGGCGAGGAACAGTGCGATGACCACGCCAACCACCGCCGCGATGATCGGCAGCAGGATCAGGATGTCGAGAGAGGCGAGCCCGACGAAGGCGATGATCGCGCCGAGCGCGGAGGACGGCGAGCGCGCGCTCTGCCAGTTGCGGTGCCCGGCCTCGAAGCGCAGTTCACGGGCGAGCCGCACGGGATCGCCAAGCGCCTCGGCGATGGCGTCTTCGCTGCGGCCTGCGGCAAGGCCGGCCTCGAAATGCTCGGCGTAGTCGGCGAGAATGTCGTCCACCTCGTCGCGTGGAAGGCCCTTGAGGCCCGCTTCGAGACGGCGCAGGAATTCAAGACGCGTCATGGCTGGGTTCCCCTTCCTGAACAGGTGTATCGGTCGTGCTGGAGGCGTGCGGCTGGGCCGGTTCGTCGCCATCGATGAGGCGATCGACGGCGGCGGTGAAGCCGCGCCATTCGGCGCTCTGCGCGGCCAGGCTCTGCCGGCCGGTTTCGGTGATGGCGTAGTACTTGCGCGGCGGGCCCGACGGCGATTCCTCGAGATAGGTCGAGACCAGGCCATCCTTCTGCATGCGGCGCATCAGCGGGTAGATCGTACCCTCGCCCATGTCGACCGCGTCGGCCATGCGGGCCGCGATCTCGTAGGCGTAACTGTTGCGCCGGGAAAGCAGGGCAAGCACGCACAGGCCGAGCACCCCTTTCTTTAGCTGGACTTCGATTTCGGACATCGAATCATCTCCTGTGGATGGAGACTGTATAATGCCAGCTAATGTTCATTGCAAGGTACTAGTTTAAAGTTGATACAGTGCCAATGATTGATACCTGTCCATGCGCGATGAAGAGGTGGGGGATGTGGAAACAACGAGTTGAATTCACTTCGAAACATCTGAAGAGGTTAGCCCCGCCAGCGCGCGATCGTGGGCGCGGGAGAGCGAGGCGAGCGCGGCGAGTGCGCCGATGAGGCAGGTCAGCATGTCCCATTGGGTGTCCCAGGGATCGCCTTGGGTGCCCAGGAACGCGTCGGCCCCCTGTCCGAGCGCCATGGCCGCACCGAACTCGACAAGCTCGTAAGCGGCGCTGACCGCAAGACAGCAGGCGGCCACGAGGACGGTGAGCAGCCATCCCCTCTGGAGGCCACCAAGCCGCACCAGCAGTTCGCGCAGGACAATGGCGGGAACGAAGCCCTGGCAGAAGTGGCCGAAGCGGTCATAGGGGTTGCGCGCGAGGTGCAGCGCATCCTGGAGGGCAAAGCCGATCGGCACGCGCGCATAGCTATAGGCTCCGCCCAGCATCAGCACGAGGCCGTGGAAGCCGATCAGGCCGAGCGCGGGGCGGGACAGCGTAAAACGCCCGGCGGTGCCCCACAGCGCCGCCAGGGCTATGAACACCGGTGCCACCTCCATGAGCCAGGTGCCGCGCTCGTAGGGCGCCCAGCCCGACGCGAGGAGGCCCAACCCCCAGATCACGCTGAGCAGGCCCAATGCGCGCCTGTCACCCTTTCCTGCCATGTCTTTCGTGCCCTTTGCGGTGTCGATGGTCGCGGACGGGATGATCGAGGCCTGCCGCGAGGATGGCAAGAGGGCGTTGGCGGCCGCCCATGAAGACGCGGACGGCGGGCATGAAAAAAGGGCCCGCGGTTTCCCGCGAGCCCCTTTTTCGTAACCGGTAATCCGGTCCAGTCGAAACTTAGCGCTTCGAGAACTGGAACGAACGACGGGCCTTGGCGCGGCCGTACTTCTTACGCTCGACCACGCGGCTGTCGCGGGTGAGGAAGCCGGCGGCCTTGACCGTGGCGCGCAGGGCCGGCTCGTACTTGGCGAGCGCCTGCGAGATGCCGTGCTTCACAGCGCCGGCCTGGCCCGACAGACCACCACCCTTGACGGTGGCGATGACGTCGTACTGGTCTTCACGCGCGGTGATCTGGAAGGTCTGGGCAATGACCAGACGCAGGGTCGGACGCGCGAAGTAGACTTCCTGGTCGCGGCCGTTGATGGTGATCTTGCCGGTGCCCGGCTTGATCCACACGCGGGCAACGGCATCCTTGCGGCGGCCGGTGGCGTAAGCGCGACCGTGGGCGTCGAGCTCCTGCTCACGCAGCGGCGCGTTCGAAACGACGGGGGTGAAGCCCTGCTCTTCGCTGGTCTCTTCGGTCGCGACTTCGGCGCCGAGATCCTTGAGGTCGGACAGGCTCTGGACGGTTTCGGTGTCGGACATTAGGCACCCACCTTGTTCTTGCGGTTCATGGAAGCGACGTCGAGCAGCTCGGGCTGCGTGCCGCCGTGCGGGTGCTCGGTGCCGGCGTAGACGTGCAGGGCGCGCATCTGGTCGCGGCCGAGGGGACCACGGGGAATCATGCGCTCAACCGCCTTTTCAAGCACGCGCTCGGGGAAACGACCGGCGAGAACCTTGTCTGCGGTGATTTCCTTGATGCCGCCGGCGTAGCCGGTGTGCTTGTAGTAGGTCTGCTGCTTGAGCTTGTTGCCGGTGAAGCGAACCTTCTCGGCGTTGATGATGACGACGTGGTCGCCGCAATCAACGTGCGGGGTGAAGCTCGGCTTGTGCTTGCCGCGCAGCAGGTCGGCCACGATGACAGCCAGACGGCCAACCACCAGACCTTCGGCATCGATCAGATGCCACTTCTTTTCCACCTCGGCCGGCTTGATCGACCGGGTGACCTTTGTGAGCGCCTTCATGGCTGGTCTATCCCTTACTATTTCGTGCGCGCGCCCCGGATGAATCGCCCATGCGAATCCCCCTGTGCGCGGGAAGTGGCGCCAAATCGTCGAAATGGCCCGGCAAGTCAAGCGTTCTGCGGGATAGCGAAGAGGTAATATGATACCGCAAGGCGGATCAGGAAGGTCCGGCGAGCCATTCCAGCGTGCCCTGCCCCGACGCATCACAGACCCAGCCGAACACGGCGGGGGTATCGTAAGGGTGGATCGTCTCGAGCCGGGCGATGAGTGCGTCGAGCCGGTCGGCGCGGGTTTTGAGCAGCAGACCCGCCTCGCGCGCGGTGTCGATCGTGCCCTGCCAGGCAAACACGCTGGTCAGGCCGGGGACCACGTTGCCGCAGCGCGCCAGCCCTTCCGCGACGAGGGTGCGCGCGGCGGCAAGGGCGCTCGCCTCGTCGGCAAAGGGGCTCCAGACCAGCGCGCCGCGCGGATCGGGCGCCGCCATGGTCAGGCGCGGCTCAGCAGGTTGACCGGATCGCGCTGGCCCAGCGCGTGGGCGCCCCAGACCGTGGCGGCGACAAGCAGCGCGCCGCAGACCTGGTGGGCGACCGCGATCCACAGGCTCACGCCCGACCACACGGTCGAGATGCCGAGCAGGATCTGGAAGCCGAAGGCGATGTGGATGGCCACCGAGGCCGGGCGCTGGCGCACCGCGCGCAGGCGTCGGCCCATGGTCACCAGCAGCGCGACGACCACCCAGGCCCACCAGCGGTGGATGAAGTGGACGAGGTAGGGATCGCTGAACAAGGTGTGCAGCACCCCGCCCGAGGTGTCGACCCCGGCGGGAAAGAACGAGCCCTGCATCAGCGGCCAGGCGTCGGCATGGAACCAGCCCGATCCGGCGACATAGCCCGCGCGCAACCCGGCGAGCAGCGCGCCCATGAACAGCTGGAAGGCCAGCGCGGCGAGCACCACCAGCGAAAAGCGCCCCAACGCCGCGCGCGGCTGGCCTTGCTGCAGCTGCCTGAGGTCCAGCGCGGTCCACACCAGGCCGCCCAGCGTGAACAGCGCGGTGAGCAGGTGCGCGGCAAGACGGAAGTGGCTCACGCGGTCGGCCGCATCGGGGGTGAGCCCCGAGGAGACCATCCACCAGCCGACCGCGCCCTGCAGTCCGCCCAGCGCCAGCAGCGCCAGAAAACGCGGCTTGTAGCCCAGCGGGATCGTGCGGCGCATCCAGAACCAGGCCAGCGGCAGCGCGAACACCATGCCGATGATCCGCGCCAGCAGGCGGTGGGTCCATTCCCAGAAGTAGATGAACTTGTAGTCGGCCAGGGTCATGCCCGCCGGACCGTTGACGTCGAGGTACTGTGGAATCTTGCGATAGTCCGCAAAAGCGGCCTGCCACTGCGCGTCGCCGAGCGGGGGGATGATCCCGGTTACCGGTTTCCAGTGGGTGATCGAAAGGCCGGATTCGGTGAGGCGCGTGATCCCGCCGACAGCGACGATCAGCACGACCATCGCGGCGACCGTCAGCAGCCAGCCGATCATGGCTCCGATATCGTCGGAGGTTCCGATTAGGGGGCGGCCATCAAGGTTTCTCATGGGGATACTCCCTGAGCCCTTGCGTCCGATTGCGCAAGGGGGCGCTTGGCGGGCGGCGTGGCTGTGAGCCGGTGCGGTGGTACGCAGCCTCTTGCATAATGTTACAACGTATCATATTGGCGCACGAATGCCTCCCTCCTTCAAATCGATTCGTGGCCGGCTCGATCGCGCGGGAATTTTCCTGAGCGGGCTGTGCGCGGTGCATTGCGTCCTGGGCGTGGTGCTGGTGGGCGTGCTGGGGCTGGGCGGCGGCGTGCTGCTTGATCCGGCGATCCACGAGGTGGGACTGGCGCTGGCCGTAGTGTTCGGCGCGGTGTCGCTGGGTTTTGGCGTGCGCCATCACGGGCGCGTCGCGCCGCTGGTGATCGGCGGGCTGGGGCTTTCGCTGATGGCCACCGCGCTGTTCGTGGGCCATGGCCTGCCCGAAGCGGTTCTGACGATCCTGGGCGTGGCGCTCGTCGCCTCGGCGCACATCGTCAACCTGCGTGGGCATCGCGCGCACGCCAGCGACCAGCACCGGCCCTGAACGGGTCCGGGGCGAGGCAGCGACCCTTTCGGCCGCGACACACAATCGCAAGGGGGCTGCGTCCTTGCACTCGGCGCGCTTGACGCTATCTGCGAGGGCATGGCCCAGAACGACACGCCGTCCGAACGCATTTCCCTGACCGTCAATGGCGAGCCCCGGCAGATTGCCGCGGGGGCCTCGATCGCCGATCTCGTCGCCGAGATCGGGCTCGACCCGGCCAAGGTCGCGGTCGAGCACAACGCCGAGATCGCGCCGCGCTCGCAGCTGGCGCAGATTGCGCTGGGCGCGGGCGACACGCTTGAGATCGTGCACTTCGTCGGCGGCGGCTGATCCTTTTTCGGCCCGCCGACCGGCCCGAGCTTCCCCGTTTCTTCGTTTTTCGCCCCTTTCGAAAGGATGCGACCCGTGACCGATACCGCCACCTCCTCCGTTGATACTGTGTCCGACGACACCTGGACCGTTGCCGGGCGCACTTTTACCTCGCGCCTGATCGTGGGCACGGGCAAGTACAAGGACTTCGCGCAGAACGCCGCCGCGCTCGAGGCGTCGGGCGCGGAAATCGTGACGGTGGCGGTGCGCCGGGTCAACGTGTCGGACCCCAAGGCGCCGATGCTGACCGACTACATCGACCCCAGGAAGGTGACGTACCTGCCCAACACCGCAGGGTGCTTCACTGCCGAGGATGCCGTGCGCACACTGCGCCTGGCGCGCGAGGCCGGCGGCTGGGATCTCGTCAAGCTCGAGGTGTTGGGCGAGGCGCGCACCCTCTATCCGGACATGCGCGAGACGCTCAAGGCGACCGAGACGCTGGTCCGGGAAGGCTTCAAGCCGATGGTCTACTGCGTCGACGATCCGATCGCGGCCAAGCAGCTCGAGGAAGCTGGCGCGGTGGCGATCATGCCACTTGGCGCGCCGATCGGTTCGGGGCTCGGGATCCAGAACAAGGTGACCATCCGCCTGATCGTCGAAGGGGCCAATGTACCCGTGCTGGTCGACGCGGGTGTGGGAACCGCATCGGATGCAGCGATTGCAATGGAACTGGGCTGCGATGGCATCTTGATGAACACCGCGATCGCCGAGGCCAAGGATCCGATTCGCATGGCCCGCGCAATGCGCCACGCGGTGCTCGCCGGACGCGACGCATATCTTGCCGGACGCATGGGGCTGCGCCGCTATGCGGACCCTTCGAGCCCGCTTTCCGGCCTGATCTGATGGTTAACAAATAAGTTTCCATATACTTTCGGCCAGTGCGGTATTCAAACGATTGCATACTTTACGGGCCGGTAACCAGCGCGTGGTTTAATGGGGGCATCAAGGGGGAAGGTACAGCGCCTAAAAGAACGGATAAGAAACCATGGCACATGCAGGAACGGCAAGTCTCACGATCAGCGAACTTCGGGAATTCGCAAGCTTCACCGCCGCCGAACAGCGCTATATCCGGCGCAGTCTCGATGTCGGCCTTGGTCGCCAGGACGCTTTCAAGCTCTGGGCACGCAGCGCCGAGGAAACCGCCTCGATCCGCGGTCAGTACGAAAGCTACGGCGAACTGCGCAGCCTGCGCGGCCAGCGACCCGACGAGTACGGGTTTGCCGATCTCGATACCTTCATGGGCAAGCTGGTGCGCATGGCCGCCTACGACCTTGCGCAGGAAAGCCTGAGCAGCTTCTCGGCCTTCCGCTTCCTTTACGAGCGCCTGCTGGGCGCCTGGGCGCGGCCCTGGCTGCCGGGCGCGTTTTGCGGCGCCGCCGCGCTGCCGCAGATCCGCCCCGACCGGCGCAAGACGCTGCTTCACTCGATCAGCGAAGCCGCCGCCACCGCGCCGGGCTGGTCGACCCGTGAACCGGGCTTCTATCCCGAATGGATCGAAGTCGAAGCGGCCTGAACGACGCAACAGGGCACAAAGCCCTTCGGGTCGCACCCGTCGTTCCAGGCCTTCGCGGTTTTCATGGCACCTGCTGGATTGATCCGGGCATTTTAACGCGCCCTATCCGATAGGGTATCAAATGTCAGAATCGAACCACTAGCCTCGTCCGCCAGGCGATGCGGCACAATCCGGTGACGTGTCGGCCAAGGGCTTTTCAACCCCGATAGAGCGCATCCAGCCGCAGGCCGTAACGCTCCTTGAGCTTGTGCCGGCGGATCTTGAGGCTGGGGGTCAGTTCCTCGTTGTCGATCGCGAAGGGTTCGTCGGCGAGCGTGAACTGGCGCACCTTCTCGATCACCGAAAGCTCGCGGTTGACCCGGTCGATCGCGTCGCGCAGCGCGGCGCGGAAGGCGGGCAGGTCGCGCACCGCCGCGAGCGCGGGCGACAGGCCGTTGGCCTCGGCCCATTCGCGCGCCCAGTCCTCGTCGGGCACGATCAGTCCGACGACGTAAGGGCGCCGGTCGCCCGAGACCATCGCCTGGGCGATCTCGTTTTGCAGTGTGAGCATCGATTCGATGCGCTGCGGCGAGACGTTGTCGCCCTTGTCGTTGACGATCATGTCCTTCTTGCGGTCGGTGATGCAGATGCGGCCCTTGGCGTCGATATGGCCGATGTCGCCGGTGTGCAGCCAGCCGTCCTGCAGCGCGGCGCGGCTGGCCGCTTCGTTCTGCCAGTAGCCGTGCATGACCAGTTCGCCGCGCACGAGGATTTCGCCGTCCTGCGCGATCTGAACTTCGGCGCCGCGCAAGGGCGGGCCGACGGTTTCCATCTTGATCCCCGCGCGCGGGCGGTTGACCGAGATGACCGGGCCGCTTTCGGTCTGGCCATAGCCTTGCAGCAGGGTCAGCCCCATGGCCTCGAAGAACAGGCCCACCTCGGGGTTGAGCGGGGCGCCGCCCGAGACCAGCGCCTTCATCCGCCCGCCGAACCTGGCGCGGATCTTGGGGCGCAGCGTGCGTTCGAGCAGGAAGTCGAGCGCGGGATCGGTCAGGCGCCGGCGCCCTTGCGCCGTGCGGGCCGCGAGCGCAACCGCCTGTTCCATCATCCACTTCGCCGCGCCACCCTGCTTTTCGATCTGTTTCATGATCTTGGTGCGCAGGACCTCGAACAGGCGCGGGACCACGACCATGATCGTGGGCCCCACTTCCTCGATGTTCGCGGCGAGTTTCTCGAGCCCTTCGGCGTAGTAGATCTGGCCGCCCAGACCGATCGGGAAAATCTCGCCCGCGGTGTGTTCGTAGGCGTGGCTGAGCGGGAGGAAGGAGAGAAACGTCTCGGGCTTGTCGAGCGCGAAGTCCTCGAGGATGACCTGCGTGGTGCCCGCGATGTTGGTGAGCAGCATGCCGTGGTGCTGGCGCACCCCGCGCGGCGCGCCGCCGGTGCCGCTGGTGTAGATGATGCAGGCCAGGTCCTCGCGCCCGATGGTGGCGAGGCGTGCCTCGACCTCGGCGCGCGCGGCCGCCGCATCGCCCTCGAGCAGGTCGTCCCACAAGGCGGTGTCGTAGTTGGTGCCCTGCATCGCGGGCAGCGCGTCCATGCCGATGACGTGGCCGCACAAGTCGGTCTGGACGATCGCGGGCAGCAGCGCCTTGCCCAGCTTCGCGCTCGACACGATCGCGGCGCAGGCGCCCGAATTTTCCAGGATGTGGATGTGATCGCGCGTGGTGTTGGTGGTGTAGGTGGGCACCGTCACGCAGCCCGCGGCCATGATCGCGAGATCGGACAGGCACCATTCGGGCCGGTTTTCCGAGACGATCACCACGCGGTCACCATCGCGCAGCCCCATGCGGCGCAGCGAGGTGGCCAGCAGGCAGACCCGGCGGGCGGCTTCGGCCCAGCTGATCGCGCGCCATTCGCCTTCGTGTCTGGCCCAGAGCATCGGCGCCTCGCCCAGAGCATCGGCGCGCTCGAGGAACAGCGAGACGACGTTCGCGCTCCTGTCGAAATCGACCAGGTCCATGACTAAGACAATCCTCTCTGATGCCGTTCGGGGTCTTTGAACCGAACGTTTAGGGCCCGCAAACGGTTGCCACAACCGCGAGCGGGCCCCTGTCAGACTTGGACCGATTTCACCAGAGGATTATTTCCCTCCCCGGCAGGGCGTGCGTTTACTCGTGCGCGCCGTTGAGGCTGTTGGCGCGCCGCGCGATGACCGTGACGTTGCCCTTGGTGTCCATGCCCACGCCTTCGCTGCGTGGGTCGGCGGCGCCGACCCACCGGCCGTTGACCTTCTCGACCGCGTTGGCCTTGAGCCCGAGCGGGGCGACCTCGACGGTTTCGCCCAGCGCCTGGAGCGCGGGGACCATGGCGGCAAGCGGGGTGCCTTCCTCGAGCGTGGCGGTCTTCGTGGCGGGGGCGTAGATCAGCCCGGTGGCGATGGCGTCCTGCGCGCTCATGTCCCAGTCGATCACGCCGATGATCGCCTTGGCGATCTGGCAGATGATCGTCGCGCCGCCCGCCGCGCCGATCGCCAGGCGCACCGAACCATCGGGGTTGTAGACGATGGTGGGCGCCATCGAGCTGCGCGGGCGCTTGCCCCCTTCGACGCGGTTGGCGACGAGGTAGCCGTCCTTGTTCGGCACCGGATCGAAATCGGGCAGCTCGTTGTTGATCATGAAGCCATCGGCCGAAATTCCCGAGCCGAAGTAGCCGTTGACCGTGGTGGTGACCTGCGAGACGTTGCCGTCCCCATCGACGACGGCGAGATCGGTGGTGCCCGGATCGTCGCGGAAGGGCACGCGCTGGCGTTCGGGTGCGCCTTGCGGGGTGCCCGGCTCGATCACCTTGATCGTGCTGTCGGGATGGATCAGCGCCGAACGGCTGGCAAGGTAGGCGGGATCGAGCAGCCCCTTGACCGGAACGCCCAGGAAATCGGGATCGCCGATGTACATGTTGCGATCGGCGTAGGCGAGCCGCTCGGACTCGGCGATCAGGTGCCAGGCGACCGGGCTGTCCTTGCCCAGTCCCTTCATGTCAAAGCGTTCGAGCTGCTTGAGGATCATCAGCACCGTCAGGCCGCCCGAGGAGGGCGGGCCCATCGAGCAGATCCTGTAGCCGCGATAGGTGTCGCACACCGGCGGACGTTCCTTGGCCTGGTAGTGGGCCAGGTCCGCTTCGGTGATCGGCGAGGAGATCGGCTTGGCGGTGTTGAGCGCGGTGACGATGTCGTGCGCGATGGTGCCGTGGTAGAACGGCACGGGCCCTTCCTTGGCGAGCCGTTCGAGCGTGTCGGCCAGTTCGGGCACCTTGAAGGTGGAGCCGGTCGCCAGCGGCTGGCCGCCGGGGAAGTAGGTCTGCCTGGCCCAGCCGGTGACGTGGCGGCTGTAGAGGTCGAGCCCGTTGTGCAGCCTTGCGGTGACCACGAAGCCATCCCGTGCGAGCTTGATCGCGGGCTGGAACAGCGTGGCCCAGGGCAGCTTGCCCCAGCGCTTGTGCGCCTGTGCCATCGCGGCGAGCGCGCCCGGAACCCCGGCGCTGAGCGCGCCGGCATAGATTTCCTGCATCGGGCGCGGCTTGCCGTCGGCGCCCATGAACCAGTTGAGGTCGGCCGCCGCCGGTGCGGTCTCGCGCCCGTCGATCGAGGCGGTGGAGTGGTCTTTGGCACCGTGGCGCATCCAGAACAGACCGCCGCCAATGCCCGAATTTTGCGGTTCGACGACGTTGAGCGCAAGCATCGTGGCGATCGCCGCGTCGGTCGAGCTGCCGCCCATCTTGAGGATTTCGACGCCCGCCGCAGCGGCGCGTGGATCGGCTGCGCTGACCACCCCGACCCCCGTCGCGTCGAGGTTGGCGGCCCTGTGATTCATCGCGGCGTGATTCATCGCGGCGGGTGGAGGAGCCTTGGCGGTTTCCACCGGCGGCGCGGAGGCCGTGGTGCACGCGCCCAGCGCCAGGCTGGCGGCGAGGGTGCAGGTCCATGCAGTGGTCGGGGCGAGCGTGGCGCGAAGGCCAATCAGGTATGAGCGCAGCATGGCGCGTGAGGCTATTGTGTTCCGACCGCCTCGGCAATGGACTTGAACCCCTCGCGCTTCATTAAATTTTCGAGACCTTTGTTGATCTTGCGGGCGATGAACGGGCCTTCGTAGACCATTGCGCTGTAGAGCTGGACGAGGCTGGCCCCGGCGCGGATGCGCGCCCAGGCGTCGTGGGCATCGGCGATCCCGCCCACGCCTACGAGCGGCAGCGCGCCGCCGGTGGCCGTCCGAAAGTCGCGCAGGCGCTGCAGGGCCAGGTCGCGCAGCGGGGCGCCCGAAAGCCCGCCGGTCTCCCCCGCGTTGGGCGAGGTGAGCGGGGGGCGCGAGATGGTGGTGTTCGAGACGATCAGCGCGCCCAGCTTGCGTTCGATCGCGATGCGCGCGATCGCATCGATGTCGGTGGGTTCGAGGTCGGGAGCGACCTTGAGGAACACCGGCGGGCCGCCCTGGGGGCAGACTTCGGCGCGCGCGGCGTTGACCGCGTCGAGCAGGTCGATCAGCGCGGATTCGTCCTGCAGCGCGCGCAGGCCGGGGGTGTTGGGGCTCGAGATGTTGACCGCGAGATAGGTCGCGAGCGGGGCCATGGCGCGGGTCATCACCGCATAGTCGGCCACGCGGTCGGACGAATCCTTGTTGGCGCCGATGTTGATGCCGACCACGCCCGGCCGATCTTTGCGCGCCTTGAGACGGGCGAGCGCGGCCGCCGCGCCGCCGTTGTTGAAGCCGAGCCGGTTGATCACCGCGCGGTCTTCGACCAGGCGGAAGATGCGCGGGCGCGGATTGCCCGCCTGCGGGAGCGGGGTGATCGAGCCGACTTCGGCGAACCCGAAGCCGAGCTTGAGCAGCGCGTCGGGCACTTGTGCGTTCTTGTCGAAGCCCGCGGCCATGCCGACCGGATTGGGAAAGGCGATTCCCGCGACCGTGCTGGCCAGCGCGGGGCTGGCGTGTCCGGCGGGCAGCAAGCCGGCGAGCGAGAGGCCGCGCAGGGCAAGGCCGTGGGCCGATTCGGCGTCGAGTCGGAAAAGGGCGGGTCGAAGAGCGCTGTAGATCACGATCACGCCCCATAGCGGCGTTGCACGAAGGCCACAATTCTTTCGTGGGACGACGCATGCGAGCACAAAAGCGACATCGCAAGGGGCCTGCGCGCATCGCCGTGTCGCATTTATACAATTCCTGAACGAACCCTCAGCCTACACCGACCTCGCGACCCGAAGGGCTCGTAGCGGGATGCGCACGAGTTCTTTATACCTTGAAAGGCGGCTTCCTGCATCGGTGGGGGCCGCCTATTTTTGTTCCGGCTTCCCGGTTCGGGCCTTCCGGCGCGGTGTCCGACGGTGGCCTGGTTGGTTGCGCCGGTTGCGTCGGCTGCCGGGGCAGTTGCGTCGCGCGGCATTGAATCTTGCGGACCGATACGCTAGTTAAATCGGAGAGATTTGATCCAGTTTAACCGTCGGGTTCGTAAAGAGTCGCAATTATGCGCTTGTCCAGCATGGCCGATTATGCCGTCATCATCATGTCCGCCGCGGCGCGGCATTGTGGCGGCGTGCGCGTGAGCGCGGGCCAGCTGGCCGAGGAAACCGGGCTTCCCTCACCCACGGTCCAGAAACTGGTAAGCAAACTGAGCGCGGCGGGGCTGATGCGCTCCTCGCGCGGGGTGGGTGGCGGGCTCAAGCTCGCGCGGCCGCCCGCGGCGATCACGATCGCCGACATCGTCGAGGCGGTGGAGGGGCCGATCGCGCTCACCACCTGCCTCGAGGACGGAAAACACGACTGCACGCTCGAAGGCCAGTGCACGGTGCGTCCGCACTGGCCCCAGGTGAATGCAGCGCTGCGCGGGGCATTGGCACAGGTGCCCCTGACACAGTTCGTCGAGGAAGCATAAATGACACAGGATTCCGCCCCCTTCCCCTCGGAAGCCCCGCCCCCGGCGGGCGAGGAGCGCGACCAGGCGGCGCGCGAGGCCGCCGCCCGCGTGGCCGAATACGAACACGGCTGGTCTTCGGACATCGAGCAGGAATACGGCCCCAAGGGCCTGTCCGAGGATACCGTGCGGTTCATTTCGGCCAAGAAGGACGAGCCTGCGTGGATGCTCGAGTGGCGCCTCAAGGCCTACCGCCGCTGGCTCGAGATGACCCCGCCCGACTGGGCCAAGCTGTCGGTCCCGCCGATCGACTACCAGGAGGCCTATTACTGGGCCGCGCCCAAGAAGAAGGATGGCCCGGCGAGCCTCGACGAGGTCGATCCCGAGATCCTGCGTGTATACGAAAAGCTCGGTATTCCGCTTGAGGAACAGAAGGTTCTCGCCGGCGTCGAGGGTGCGCGCAAGGTCGCGGTGGACGCGGTGTTCGATTCGGTTTCGGTCGCCACCACCTTCCGCAAGGAGCTGGAGAGCGCGGGCGTCATCTTCCGTTCGATCTCCGAGGCGATCCGCGAATACCCCGAGCTGGTCAAGAAGTGGCTGGGCAAGGTCGTGCCGGTCCAGGACAACTACTTCGCCGCGCTCAACTGCGCGGTGTTTTCCGATGGCACTTTCGTCTACGTGCCCGAGGGCGTGCGCTGCCCGATGGAGCTGTCGACCTATTTCCGCATCAACGCGGAGAACACCGGCCAGTTCGAACGCACCCTGATCGTCGCCGACAAGGGCGCCTACGTTTCCTACCTTGAGGGTTGCACCGCACCCCAGCGCGACGAAAACCAGCTCCACGCCGCCGTGGTCGAGCTGGTCGCGCTCGAGGATGCCGAGATCAAGTATTCGACGGTGCAGAACTGGTATCCCGGCAACGCCGAGGGCAAGGGCGGCATCTACAACTTCGTGACCAAGCGCGCGCTGTGCCAGGGCGATCGCTCGAAGGTGTCGTGGACCCAGGTCGAGACCGGTTCGGCGATCACCTGGAAGTACCCCTCGTGCGTGCTCAACGGCAAGGATTCGGTGGGCGAGTTCTATTCGGTCGCGGTCACCAACAACTTCCAGCAGGCCGACACCGGCACCAAGATGATCCACAACGGCGCAGGCTCGCGCTCGACTATCATCTCGAAGGGCATTTCGGCGGGCAAGTCGAACAACACCTACCGCGGCCTCGTGCGGGTGAGCGCCAACGCCGAGGATGTGCGCAACTTCACCCAGTGCGATTCGCTGCTGCTGGGCAAGGAGTGCGGCGCACACACCGTCCCCTATATCGAGGTGCGCAACCCCACCGCGCAGATCGAGCACGAGGCGACCACCTCGAAGATCAGCGACGACCAGTTGTTCTACGCGCAGCAGCGCGGGCTCGATACCGAGGCGGCGGTCGGCCTCATCGTCAACGGCTTTGCCAAGGAAGTGCTCCAGCAATTGCCCATGGAATTTGCGGTCGAGGCGCAGAAGCTGCTCGGCATTTCGCTCGAAGGGAGTGTCGGTTGATGCGCAAGCCCGTGCTGGCCCGTCTGCGGACTATCGGTATCCTAGGGATTGCCGGGCTTGGCCTGGTCGCGACCACGCCTGGTTTTGCCAAAGAGGACGGTGGCGAAGCGAAGGCTGCCAAGATTCGCGACGAGATCTGGTTCAAGGCTTCCGCATCCTATCCCGACTTGCTCAATCCTGCGATGACGCCGTTGCTCCATTGCTTGCTGGAGCAGGCCGGAGCGAGCGTCAAAATGGCGGATGGGTCTGCTGTCGAGGCACCGGGCGATGTCCAGACCTGCGCGCACCTGCGTGAAATGGCGGTGACGAAGGCCGATTCGATTTTGGAACAGGACGGTGTCGAAGCCGCCGATACGCGTGCAGAGCTGATCAAGCTGGCTCTGGCTGCCGTTGATGCGCTCGCGACATCCCAGAAAATTTGGCACGATGGAAGAACGCATCCCAATGGTTGAACGTAAGACTCTTGGCATCAGTCGTGGCGAAGCGGCGCCCAAGAACAACGCGCGTGAAGGTTTCGCGCTCACCGGCGCGCGGCTCGAAAAGCTAAAGGAACGCGCGCGCATCCAGCGCCACAATCCGAGCCCGGCGCAGGAAGCGCTGTGGGGCGCGCTGTCGGGCGCGCAGCTGGGCGGGGTGAAGTTCACCCGCCAGGCCATCGTCGGTTCGGCGATCGTCGATTTCGCCTGCCCCTCGCGCTGGATCGTGGTGCTGATCAGCCCCGAAGGCGCCAACGCCGAAGTCGAGACGCTGCAGGACGGCAAGCTCACCCAGGTCGGCGTGCGCGTGCTGCGCTTTGCCGAGGCCGAAATCCTGGGCGATCTCGCCGCGGTGGTGAAGGCCATCGCCGCCGAGACCAACAAGCCCTTCGACAAGCGTGCGGCGCGCCGCGGCGTGGGCGGTGTGCGGATGGAGGACAGCGAGGCATGACGCCCCCCGTTGCCGGACCTTTCAGGGCGGTGCTGGCCGGGGTTGCCCTGGCGGGCCTTGCCGTGCCCGTCGCGGCCAGGGCGCAGGCGAGCGTGATCCCCAAGGCCTTCCAGGGCCATTGGGAAGAAGACACCCGCTATTGCAGTGCCCCCACCGACGCCACGCTGACGTTGACCGCGACCGAACTGCACGGCTGGGAAGCCGAAGGCAAGGTCACCAAGGTCGAGGATGTGGGGCCGCGCGCGATCGTGATCTCGGCCGATTTTTCGGGCGAGGGCGAGACCTGGTCCTCGAGCGAGCGCTACGAGCTTTCGGCCGATGGCACGATGATGACCACCGCCAACGAGCAGACGACATTCCAACGCTTCCGCTGCCCCAAGGGCAAGTGAGCATCAACCCCATTCAAGCGGAACTGTTTTTTCTATGCTGAAGATTGAAAACCTGCAGGCGAGCGTCGCCGACAAGCCGATCCTCAAGGGCCTTTCGCTGACCGTCAATCCGGGCGAGATTCACGCCATCATGGGCCCCAACGGCGCGGGCAAGTCGACCACCGGCTACGTGCTGGGCGGGCGTCCGGGCTACGAAGTGACCGGCGGTTCGGTCGATTTCCTCGGCCAGGACCTGCTCGGGCTCGAACCGCACGAACGCGCGGCGGCGGGCCTGTTCCTGGGGTTCCAGTACCCGGTCGAGATTCCCGGCGTGTCGTTCGTCCAGTTCCTGCGCGAAGCGGCCAACGCCCAGCGCAAGAGCCGCGGCGAGGAGCCGCTTTCGGGCGGCGAGTTCCTGAAGCTCGCCAAGGAGAAGGCGGCGCTGCTCAAGATGGACATGGACATGCTCAAGCGTCCGGTGAACGTGGGCTTTTCGGGCGGCGAGAAGAAGCGCGCCGAGATGGTCCAGATGGGCGTGCTCGATCCCCGGCTGGCGATCCTCGACGAAACCGATTCGGGCCTCGACATCGATGCGCTGCGCATCTGCGGCGAAGGCATCAACGCGATCATGCGCCAGCCCGACAAGGCGGTCCTTCTCATCACCCACTACCAGCGCCTGCTCGATTACGTGAAGCCGGACTTCGTGCACGTCCTTTCGGCGGGCCGGATCGTCAAGTCGGGCGGCCCCGAACTTGCGCTGCGGCTCGAGGACGAGGGCTACGAGGCGGTGGTCCACGAGGCCGCCGCATGAGCGAGGCTCTCACCCTGCCGACCCGGCGCAACGAGGATTTCCGCTATGCGGACCTGAACGCGCTCGAGACGCTGTGGCCGATCGCGGCCGAGCCGATCGCGGTGGCCGAAGGCGAGGAAGGCAGCCTCCAGGTCATGCTCGAGGGCGATGCGCCGGTCGCGCGGCATCTGGTCATCACGCTGGCGAAGGGCGCGGTGTTCGATCTGCGCGTGCTGTCGGCCGGGCCAGTCTATGGGCGCATCGCGATCGACGTGCGGCTGGGCGAGGGGGCGGACTTCACGCTCGGCGCGGCGCAGCTGGCGACGGGCTCGGAGAACTTGGAGATCGTCACCAAGGTGGTCCACACCGCTTTGAACGCCAGTTCGCGCCAGATCGTGCGCTCGGTGCTCGCGGGGCACGCGGTGGGCACGTACCTGGGCTGCATCGGGGTCGAGCGCGGGGCCGACGGCACCGACGCCGAACAGTCGGTGCGCGCCATGCTGCTCGATCGCACGGCGACCGCCAACGCCAAGCCCGAGCTGGAAATCTACGCCGACGATGTCAAGGCCGCGCACGGCTGCGCGGTGGGCGAACTCGACGGTGAGGGCCTGTTCTACCTCATGTCGCGCGGGCTTCCCCCGATGGCGGCCAAGCGGTTGATGCTCCAGGCGTTCCTCGCCGAAGCCTTTGCCGGCGCGCCGGCGGCGCAAGCGCTCGAAAGCGCCGCGCAGGCCCGGCTGGAGGCGATCTTGTCATGACCGCCGCAACGACCAGCGAGGCGCTGTCGGTCAAGGACCAGTTCCCCGGTCTGGCGGGCGGCTGGCACTACCTCGACACCGGCGCCACCGCGCAAAAGCCGCAGGCGGTGATCGACGCCACCGTCGCGGCGATGGGGCGCGACTACGCGACCGTCCACCGCGGCGTCTACCAGCGCTCGGCCGAGATGACTCTGGCCTTCGAGGCCGCGCGGCGCACCACCGCGAAATTCATCGGCGCGGCCGAGGACGAGATCGTCTTCACGCGCGGCGCGACCGAGGCGATCAACCTCGTCGCGCAGACCTGGGGGCGGGCCCATCTCAAGGCGGGCGACCGCATCCTGCTCTCGACGCTCGAACACCATTCGAACATCGTGCCCTGGCAGCTGCTGGCTGAGCGGACCGGCGTCGCGATCGATGTCTGTCCGCTGACAGCGGCTGGAACCATCGATCTCGAGGCCGCCGAGCGCATCCTCACCCCGGCGCACAAGCTGGTGGCCTTTGCCCACGTTTCCAACGTGCTGGGCTCGGTGCTCCACGTGGAACACGCCGCGAAGCTGGCGCACGGCGTCGGCGCCAAGCTGCTGATCGACGGGTGCCAGGCCGCGCCGCGCCTCGCGCTCGACATGGCCGCGCTTGACTGCGATTTCTATGCCTTTTCGGCGCACAAGCTCTACGGGCCGACCGGGATCGGCGTGCTTTTCGCAAAGAAGGCGCTGCTCGACGCGATGCCGCCCTGGCAGGGTGGCGGGGCGATGATCGACCGCGTGACTTTCGCGAAGACCACTTTCGCGCCCGCTCCGCAGCGTTTCGAGGCGGGTACCCCGATGATCGTCGAGGCGCTGGGCATGGCCGCAGCCATGGACTGGCTGACCGGCATCGGCATTGCCCGGGCCGAGGCGCACGAGCGCGCGCTGGCCGCCACGCTGCGCCGCGAACTCGCTGCGCGCAACGACGTGACGCTGTTTGGCCCGGACGATGGGCTGGGCATCGTCAGTTTCGCGCTCGACGGGGTTCACCCGCACGATCTGGGCACCATATTGGACGAGGAAGGCCCCGACGGCGCGAGCGTCGCGATCCGGGCCGGACACCACTGCGCCCAGCCGCTGATGGACCATCTGGGCGTGCCCGCCACGGCGCGCGCCAGTTTCGGCGTGTACAGCGATGAAAGCGATATCGAGGCGCTTCTCAAGGGAATCGAGCGCACCAGGAGAATTTTCGGATGAGCAACGAGGCGAAGCCCCCCTTCACCGTCGAAAGCGTTGACGAAGCCCCCGCCCCGCGCCGCGCGCGCGTAGACGAGGCGGTGATGCCGCAAGCGGGCGTAGAGGCTGGCCCTGAAGCGGGCGTCGAAGCGGGTGAACGCAAGCGCGACTATCTCGACGGGTTCCTCGCCGAAAAGCCGCAAGGGACCAGTCCGGGCGAACCGGGCGGGGCGATCTACGACGGCGTGATCGATGCGCTCAAGGAAATCTATGACCCCGAAATCCCGGTCAATATCTACGACCTGGGCCTGATCTATGCGGTCGACGTTTCGCCCGAGGCTTCGGTGGCGGTGACCATGACGCTCACCACCCCGCACTGCCCGGTCGCCGAATCGATGCCCGGCGAAGTCGAACTGCGCGTCTGCGCGGTGCCCGGCGTGCGCGATGCCGAAGTGAATCTGGTCTGGGACCCGCCGTGGGACATGGCCAAGATGTCGGACGAGGCGAAGCTCGAACTGGGCATGTTGTGATCGCGCCCGGCGGCGCCGACACGGCGGTTGCCCCGCTGACGGTGCGGCTGGCCGATTACGCCTACGACGCGGACGGCCGGGCCATCGTCGCGCTGCTCGATGCCTATGCGCGCGATCCGATGGGCGGCGGTGCGCCGCTCGCCGAGGACGTGCGCGCGCGGCTTCCCGCCGCGCTCGATGCGGTGCCCGGCGCGTTCAGCCTGATTGCGTTCGATGGCTACCATCCGGTGGGGCTGGCCAACTGCTTCACCGGCTTTTCGACCTTCGCCGCCCGGCCTCTGGTCAATATCCACGATCTCGTGGTACTCTCAGGGCACCGAGGCAAGGGGATCGGCGCGGCGCTGATGCACGCGGTCGAGCGCGAAGCGCGCCAGCGCGGGGCCTGCAAGGTAACGCTCGAAGTGCTCAGCGGCAACGCTCCGGCAAAGGCGCTCTACACCGCGCAGGGCTACGGCTCCTACGCGCTTGATCCCGAGGCGGGATCGGCTCAATTCTGGGAAAAGAAGCTATGACCACCACCACCAAGACCCGCCAGCGCCCGGCCGCCGTGGTGCTTACCGAGAGCGCCCAGGCGCGCGTCGCCGCGCTCATGGCGCAGGCCCCCGAAGGCACCATCGGGGTCAAGCTCTCGACCCCGCGCCGGGGCTGTTCGGGCCTGGCCTATTCGGTCGACTACGTGGCCGAGGAAAACGCGATGGACGAGAAGATCGAGACGCCGGGCGGGGTGTTCTACATCGACGCCGCCTCGGTGCTCTACCTGATCGGCTCGACGATGGACTGGCAGGAAGACGATTTCACCGCCGGGTTCGTGTTCAACAACCCCAACGCCAAGGGCAGCTGCGGCTGCGGCGAGAGCTTTACCGTCTGACGGGTGATCGCCGCCGCCTTATGTGGGGCGGCGGACCTCTCTATTACCGCTGGCGCAGGGCCGCGACGCAGGCGGCGCGGTCCACATCCTGCCCGTCCGAGGACCGGCGCGCGTCGACATAGGTCGCGACCGGCGTCTTCGAACTCGACGTCGGGTAGAGGTAGATGTCGAGCAGGCACGCCTTGCCGATGAACTGCAGCTTGCGGGCATCGCCTTCCCACACATCGAGATGCGGCTGGCCGAACTGGCGTTCAAGCTCGCGCTGGGTCACGCCGATCACCCCGTCGAGCCCGCGGATGGTCTGGAACTGCGGATCACGCGCGCCCGAGGGCGTGGGGTGGCGCACCGTGGTCGGCGCGGGTTCGCCACGCGACGGGCGGGTCGGGCCGCCGGGAGCCGCGACGCAGCCGGACAGCAGCGCCGCCGCCAGGGCCGCAACGCCAAGCGCGCGGGCTGGACGGAGAGTCTCAGCGGAAGAATACGGATGCGCGCGCGAATTGGTTGTCATGGCCTGTGAGCGCATCGCCTGCGGGTAGCGGCCTGTCAACGCCCGTGATGACGACCAGCGGTTGCGCCGCGACGGACGGCAGGCTACTCGCGCCGTGATGCGGGCACCACAGGTGCCCTCCAAACCCGTCTGAACCCGAACAATCGCAGACCAACCCTTGAGCGAAGGACTTTTCCGCATGAGCCAGCCCACCCTGGACGTTGTTGCCATCGGCAACGCCATTGTCGATGTCATGGCCCATTGCAGCGACGCCCAGATCGAGGAACTCGGCCTGGTGCGCGGCGGCATGACGCTGATCGACACCGACGGCGCCAAGCGCCTTTACGACGCGATGGGCCAGGCGACCGAGATTTCGGGCGGTTCGGCGGCGAACACACTGGCGGGCCTTGCCGCGCTCGGCGCGCAGTGCGGCTTCGTCGGCCAGGTTGCCGACGACCAGCTGGGCGAGATCTTCGCGCACGACATCCGCTCGGGCCAGATCGCCTTTGCCACTCCCGCGCGCGAGGGTAATCCGCCGACCGGCCGCTGCCTGATCTTCGTCACCCCCGACGGCCAGCGCACCATGAACACGTTCCTGGGCGCCTCGCAGTTCCTGCCCGCCGAGGCGCTCGACCTCGACATGATCGCCAGCGCACAGGTGCTCTACCTCGAAGGCTACCTGTGGGACCCCGAAGAACCGCGCGCGGCGATGCGCAAGGCAATCGACGCGGCGCGCGGCGCCGGGCGCAAGGTTGCCTTCACGCTGTCCGATGCTTTCGTCATCAGCCGTCACGGCGATGATTTCCGCGCGCTGATCGAGGCGGGCCAGATCGACATCCTGTTCGCCAACGAGGTGGAACTGGGCGCGCTGACGGGCGAGGACGACTTCGACGCCGGGATCGCCGCGTTGGCGCCCAAGGTGCCCGTGCTTGTCGTCACGCGCAGCGAAAAGGGTGCGGTCGCGGTCACCGATGGCACCGTGACCCACGTTCCGGCCGAGCCGATCGCCAAGGTGATCGACACCACCGGTGCCGGCGATCTGTTCGCGGCGGGCTTCCTGTTCGGCCACGTGCGCGGGTTGGAGGTTGCCAAGTGCCTCAAGCTTGGGGCAATCTGCGCTTCGGAAATCATTTCGCACATGGGCGCGCGTCCCGAGGCCGATCTTCAGGCCCTGATCGCCGACCTGGCCTGAAGCGCGCTTGCGCGCAGCGGGCCGCGTGCCCGCTGGCGCCTGTGACTGCTGACGCCTGTGCCCGTTGACGCCTGTGCCCACTGACGAAGGAGCGAATGGGATTGACCTGTCCGGCGCTGATCGACTTTGAAGCGAGCTGCCTGCCCGAATACGGTCAATCCTTTCCCATCGAGGTCGCCATTGCGCGGATCGACGGGCGCAGCCGCGCCTGGCTGATCCGCCCTTCGCCGCGCTGGGAATACTGGGACTGGTCGAGCGAGGCCGAAGCGCTGCACGGGATCAGCCGCGAACTGCTTGCGCTCAAGGGCCTGCCGGTCGAGCAGGTCTTTGCCGAAATGGTCGCCTTTACCGAGGATTGCGATCTCTACGCCGACGCCGACCTCGACGAATACTGGTTCGAGGTGCTGTGCCAGGCGGTGGGGCGCAATCCGCCGTTCCCGATCCGCTTTCTGGGCGAATTCATCGGCAAGCGCGGCTATACCCGCCCGCAGGTCGTCGCGGCGCTCGAGGCGGCGAAGGGCAAGCTGCCCAAGGAACATCTCGCGCGTGAGGATGCGAAGCGATTGGCGCTGATGGTGCGCCTCCTGCTCGACCAGCCGCCGCAGGGGCTCAGCCGCACCGCCTGACGTTCAGCTCTCGCCGTAAAGGCTGCGCTGCGCGCTTTCCATTTCCTCGAAATAGCGCCGGCGCGCGTGGCGTTCGCTGACGACGCCGACCACCCGGCCGATGCCATCGACCACGGCCAGCTCGTCCGCCCCGGCCGCGTCGAACAGCTTGAGCATCGTGCGCATGTCCGAGGTGGGTGAGAGGCTCGATCCGGCCAGCTTGGCGAGCGTGGCGAGCGGGGTCTCGGGATCGAGATTGGGGTTGTAGGCGGACTCGGTGGTGACGATGCCCGCATAGCGCTCATCCGCATCGGCAAGGATCGCCTTGCTCGCCGAGCCGAGCGGGACGCGCGCGCGGAATTCGCCGATGGTGATCGCGGCGGGCACGCTCACCCAGTCCTTGCGCATGATGCGCCCGGCCGAAAGGTGGACCATCCAGCTGATGTCGCGCGGGCTGCGGATGATCGAGCCGCGCACGTGGAGACGCCAGGTCGAGAACGAGTAGCCGAAGAATTCGCGGGTGAACGCGCTGGCGACGAGCGAGGCGGCGAGCACCGCGCCCATCAGCGCGAAGTCGTGCGTGGTTTCCAGCACCAGCAGCGCGAGCGTCATCGGCCCGCCCACGATCGCCACCGCCATCGCGCTCATCCCCACCAGAGCGGCGTCGTTGGGGGCCAGGGTCAGGCCGAGCGGGAGCATCGCCAGCACCCCTGCGAAGATCAGCCCGACCAGCGAGCCCAGGAACAGCGAGGCGAAGAACAGCCCGCCACGAAACCCGAAGCTGAGCGAGATCACCGAGGCACAGATCTTGAGCACCAGCACCACGAGCAGGAACTGCACCGAGGGCAGGAGTTCGAGGTTGAGGTGCATCGCGCCGTGCCCGGCCGAGAGCGACTGGGGCGAAACGAAGGCGATCGGCATGAGCAGCAGGCCGCCGAGCACCGGCTTCCAGCGCGCGATGCGGGTCAGCTTCTGGACCTGGGCCTCGCAGGCGGTGACGAGCCGCATGACCACGATCCCGACCAGCGCGGCGATCAGCCCCAGCGTCATGTAGAGCAGGTAGTCGACCGTGGTGACGCTGGGATCGACGCTGGTCGCGATGAGGTAGGGCTCCACCCCGAGCGCGCGGGTGACGAAGGCCGCGCCGAGCGAGGCGGCGATGACCGGGGCGACGGCGGCGGGGGTGTAGGCGCCGATGACGATCTCGAAGGCGTAGAAGGCCCCCGCCAGCGGCGCGCCGAAGGCCGCACCGATCGCCGCGCCCGCCCCCGCGCCGACCAGCGTGCGCATGTCGGCGCGGCGCAGCTGGAGCCACTGGCCCAGGATCGAGGCAATGCCTCCGCCCATCTGGGCATAGGCCGCCTCGAGCCCGACCGACGCGCCCGCGCCGTTCGACAGGATCGTCTGCGCGCAGATGATGAGGTTGTCGATGAAGGGAATGCGCCCGGCGTGGAGCGCGTTGGCTTCGACCACGTCGNGGATCGAGGCAATGCCTCCGCCCATCTGGGCATAGGCCGCCTCGAGCCCGACCGACGCGCCCGCGCCGTTCGACAGGATCGTCTGCGCGCAGATGATGAGGTTGTCGATGAAGGGAATGCGCCCGGCGTGGAGCGCGTTGGCTTCGACCACGTCGATCGGCGCGCGCCGCCGCCCGCGCAGCGCGAGCGCGAGGCCGACCAGCGCCAGCCCCCCCAGCGGTAGCGCGAGCAGCCGCCAGGGGTGGTGAATTTCACCCAGTGCGCTCAGCCGGTTGATCGAGACGCCGTAGAGCAGGCGCTGGAGCGAATGGGCGATGAAGCCCTGGATATTGGTCAGTGCCCCGGCCGCGAGCCCGGCCAGCAGCGCGAGCAGGATGAACGCGATTTCGCTCTGGCGCAGGCGGTGGCGGTGGCGCCGCACGAAGAGCCGCACGGGACGCGGGGCGAAGCGGGCAAACACGCTCATCCCCGTTCTCCGTCAAGTGGCCCGATCAGACAGGGCGAAGCGGGTTTCGAGGGCGTTGATCCAAGGTTCACCGTCTCGCCCCTTCGTTCCTCAGTTCTGTTGGGCGGCCTGGAGGGCGGCCTGGCATTGCTGGCGCGCGCCCTGGCGCTCGGCCACCAGCCGTTCGGCGAGCTGGGTGGTCAGCGCGCAGTCGCGTTCAGGGCGGATCGGGTGCTTGCGGTGGCATCCGGCCTCGGTGGAGAAGAAATCGTCCGCGCAGTCTTCGTAGGCGGCGACATCGGCGTCGTGCTGCGCGCGGCAGGCCGCCGTCCAGTGGCTCTTGTAGGTCAGGTCCGCCGTGCTCACACAGTCCTGGAACACGGTTTGCGCCGCCTCTTCGCGCCGGGCGCGGGCGGCGAGCTGGTCGGTCTGTTCGCGCGCCTGGCTTTGTTGGCGCACCAGTTCCTCGCTGCGGCTGCGCACGTCCTGCGCGGGCAGGTAGATGCCGTAGTAGAACCCCACGCCGCCGCCCGCGAGCAGCGCGGCCAGTGCGAGCGCGAGCTTGAGCAGGGCGTCGGCGTGCTTGAGCATGGGCAGGTCCTTAGGAAGCGCTCTTCTCGCGCGCGACTTCGCGCCAGCCGATGTCACGGCGGGCAAAGCCGGTCGGGAAGTCGATCGCGTCGAGCGCTGTGTAGGCGCGCGCCTGCGCCTCGCTGACCGAGGTGCCGGTCGCGGTCACGTTGAGCACGCGCCCGCCACTCGCCACCAGCGTCTCGCCCTCGCGCGCGGTGCCGGCGTGGAAGACCTTGACCGCGTCGCTTTCGACCGCGGCGATGCCGGTGATCGCGCCGCCCTGTTCGGGCGTGCCGGGATAGCCGTTGGCGGCCATGACCACGGTCAGCGCGGTGGCGTCGCGAAAGCGCGGCGCGGGAACCGAGCCGAGCCGGTTTTCCGCGCAGGCGTGGAGCAGCTCGACGAGATCGCTTTCAAGGCGCATCAGCATGACCTGGCATTCCGGGTCGCCGAAGCGGCAGTTGTACTCGATCAGCTGAGGCCCCTTCGCGGTGAGCATGAGGCCCAGGAACAGGACCCCGTTATAGGGCGTGCCTCCGTCGGCCAGCGCGCGCACCGTCGGCGCGATGATCCGGGTCATCGTCTCGCCGGTGAGTTCAGGGGTGAGCACGCGCGCCGGGCTGTAGGCGCCCATGCCGCCGGTGTTGGGGCCGGTGTCGCCATCGCCCACGCGCTTGTGGTCCTGCGCCGAGGCGAAGGGGACGATGGTCGATCCGTCGGTCAGCGCGAAGAAGCTGGCTTCCTCGCCTTCGAGGAACTCCTCGATCACCGCTTCGGCGCCCGCCTCGCCAAAGCGGCCCGAGAAGATCTCGTGCACGGCCAGTTCGGCTTCGGCCATGGTCATCGCCACGGTCACGCCCTTGCCCGCGGCCAGGCCATCGGCCTTGACCACCACGGGCGCGCCGAAGCGGGCCAGCGCGGCGAGCGCATCGGCTTCGTTGGTCACCCGTTCGTAGCCGCCGGTCGGAATGTTGGCACGGGCGCACAGGTCCTTGGTAAACCCCTTCGAGCCTTCGAGCTGCGCCGCGCCCTTGTTGGGGCCGAACACCGGCACGCCCTGCGCGCGCAGCGAATCGGCAAGGCCATCGACCAGCGGCGCCTCGGGCCCGATCACGACGAGGCCAATGCGCTTGTCCTCGCAGAAGGCGAGCACCGCCGCGTGGTCCGCCGCGTCGAGCGCGGTGCAGGTCGCATGGTCCGCGATCCCCGGATTTCCGGGGGCAGCGTAAAGCGTATCGCACAGCGGGGATTGCGCCATCTTCCACGCCAGCGCATGTTCGCGCCCGCCCGAGCCCAGAAGAAGGATGTTCATAACCCCGTGCCTTTCAATCGATCTTACGACGATGCCAGTGATGAATATGGTCGTTCCGAGGGGCTGGTAGCGAAGGAGGGCGCGGGCGACAACGCCGCGCCGCTCTCGATCACCGAGATTTCGGCGATTCTCAAGCGCACGGTCGAGGATCGCTTCGGCTACGTGCGGCTGCGGGGTGAGCTTTCGGGCGTCAAGCGCGCGGCTTCGGGCCACCTCTATTGCGCCCTCAAGGACGACAAGGCGGTGATCGATGCGGTGATGTGGCGCGGCGGGGCGCAGCGGCTCGCCTTCCGGCCCGAGGATGGGATCGAGGTTGTCGCGACGGGCAAGCTGACGACCTATCCCGGCCGCTCGAAGTACCAGATCGTGATGGAGACGATGGAGATCGCGGGCGAGGGGGCGCTGCTCGCGCTGCTCGAGAAGCTGCGCGCGCGACTTGCCGCCGAAGGTCTCTTCGCGCCCGAACGAAAGCGCGCGCTGCCGTTCCTGCCGCGCACCATCGGTGTCGTCACCTCGCCCACCGGAGCGGTGATCCGCGACATCCTCCACCGTCTTGCCGACCGTTTCCCGAGCCGGGTGCTGGTCTGGCCGGTGCTGGTCCAGGGCGAAGGTTCGGCGCAGCAGGTGGCCCATGCGGTGCGCGGTTTTTCGGCCTTGCCCGAGGGCGGGCCGGTGCCGCGCCCCGATCTGGTCATCGTTGCGCGCGGGGGCGGCTCGATCGAGGACTTGTGGAGCTTCAACGAGGAAGCGGTCGTGCGCGCGGTGGCCGACTGCACGATTCCCGTGATCTCGGCGGTCGGGCACGAGACCGACACGACCTTGTGCGACTACGCCGCCGACCGCCGCGCGCCCACGCCCACGGCGGCGGCGGAAATGGCGGTGCCGGTGCGCGCCGAACTGCAAAACCAGCTCGATGAAATGGGCTTGCGGATGCGCCGCTGCGCGCTGCGGCCGGTCACGCTCGGGCGCGAACGGCTCGAGGCGCGCGC
>NZ_JALHLF010000130.1 GCF_022832435.1 Novosphingobium organovorum
GCTCGCCAGCTTTGCGCTCGCGCTCGCGCTGCTGTGGCTCGTCGTGCGCCACCGCCGCCGCCAGAGCCGCACCAGCGAGCTGGAAAGCGCGGTCGCCCAGCGCACGCAGGACTTGCGCCGCGAGATCGAGCAACGCGCCGAACTCGAGACGCGCGCCGCGCAGCTGCGCGAGGAACTGCGCCTCGCCAACCGGCTGGCGACGCTGGGCCAGGTCAGCGCCAACGTCGCGCACGAAACCGCGCAGCCAGTCGCCGCGATCCGCAACTACGCCGCCGCCGCGCAGCGCCTGCTCGATCACGCCGAGGTGGAGGAAACCCGCGCCAACCTCGCCGCGATCGATCGTCTCGCCCAGCGCATCGGCGTCGTCACCGCCCAGCTGCGCGGCTTTGCGCGCAAGAAGGCGAGCGGGCGCACCACCGCCCGGCTCGCGGACGTGTTCGAGGGCACGCAGATCCTGCTGCGCGACCGGCTCCACGCCGCCGAAACGCGCTTCCCCACGCTGCCCGACGATCTCACGGTGACCGGCGACACGGTGCGGATCGAGCAGATCCTGGTCAACCTGCTGCAAAACGCGCTCGACGCGCTCGACGGGCAGGCGGGCGCGCGGATCGCGATCACCGCGCGGATCGATACGCGCGAAGGCACCGTGACACTCACCGTGAGCGACAATGGCCCCGGCATCGCGCCCGCCATCGCCGAGCGGCTGTTCACCCCCTTCACCACCAGCCGCGCCGAGGGGCTGGGGCTGGGCCTCGTCATCGCGCAGGACATCGCCGCCGAATTCGGCGGATCGCTGCGCTACCTCGGCCCGGACGCGCCCGAAGGCGCCGGACAAGGCGCGCCCGAAGGCGCTGGACAGGACGCGCGCGGCGCCTGTTTCGAACTCGTCCTGCGGATCGCCGCATGAGCGAGGCCACACCCCCTGCCAAGCGCATCGCGCTCGTCGAGGACGATACCGATCTCGCGCAGGCCAGCGCGCAACTGCTACGGCTGGCCGGGTTCGAGGTCACGCTTTTTGCCGACGCCAGCGCCGCGCTCGACGCCCTCACGCCCGACTGGCCGGGGATCGTCGTCACCGACGTGCGCATGCCCGGCCTTTCGGGCATCGACCTTTTTCGCGAACTGCGCCGCCGCGATCCCGACCTGCCCGNCCGACGCCAGCGCCGCGCTCGACGCCCTCACGCCCGACTGGCCGGGGATCGTCGTCACCGACGTGCGCATGCCCGGCCTTTCGGGCATCGACCTTTTTCGCGAACTGCGCCGCCGCGATCCCGACCTGCCCGTGGTCCTGATGACCGGCCACGGCGATATCGACATGGCGGTCGATCTGATCAAGGCCGGGGCGTGGGACTTCCTGACCAAGCCGTTCGATCCCGACGCGCTGATCGCAGCCGCCACGCGCGCGCTCCACACCCGCGCGCTGACGCTGGAGAACCGCCACTTGCGCGCGCTGGCGCAGGACGACACGGCGCCCGAATTCCTTGGCCAGAGCGAACCCATCCGGCGGCTTCGCGCGATGATCCCGATGATCGCCAGCACCGACATGGACGTGCTGATCGAAGGCGAGACGGGGACCGGCAAGGGCCTGCTCGCGCAGTTGCTCCACCGCTCGGGCAAGCGCGCACGGCGCCGGTTCCTCACCCTTTCGTGCACCGGCATGGACGAGACGCTGGTGGCGCGCGCGTTCGGCCCCGCGCCCGATCCCACGCTGCTCGGGCTCGATCGCGGGACGCTGTGCCTCGATGCGATCGAGCGCGCGGGGACGGCTCTGCAGGACCGGCTGATCGCCTTTCTCGAGACCCGCACGATCGACACCGGACGCAACGCGGTGCCGCTCGACCTGCGGCTGATCGCCACCAGCGCGCCGCTGGGCGAGCACGCCGAGGCGCTGCAACCTGCGCTGTTCTACCGCCTCGCCGGGATCCGGCTCCAGCTCCCGCCGCTGCGCGAACGGCGCGAGGACATCTTCGAGCTGTTCGCCCATTTTGCCGGGCAGACCGCGCAGCGCCTGGGCGGCGAAGTGCCCGCGCTGAGCGATGCGGTGCGCGCCCATCTCGCCGCGCACGACTGGCCGGGCAACTTGCGCGAACTGCGCAACTATGCGGAGCTTTTCGTGATGGGGCTGAGCACGTTCGGCGCGCCCGCACCGCTTTCAGGCGAGATCGCGCAAGCCCATCCGGAGGGGCCGCTGGACTCGTTGCCGGAGAGGGTCGAGGCCTTCGAGCGCGCGGCGATCATCGCCGCGGTGCGCGCCTGCTCGGGCGAGATCGGCGCCGCGATCCGCGCGCTCGGCCTGCCGCGCAAGACCTTCTACTACAAGGTCGCCAAGCACGGCATCGATCTGGCCGCGCTGCGCAAGGCGGGCGGCTGAGGCCCCTTCAGCGCAGCACGACGCGCAGCGTGCCGCCCTTGACCAGCCGCGCGTGATCGATGGTGAAGCCCGCCAGCCGCGTGCCGTTCCACGCGATATGATCCATGCTCCCCCCGGCCGGGCCCACCCGCTCGATCACCAGCTTGCGACCGCCGCCCAGGTCAAGGCTGGCGTGCCCGAAAGCGGGCGCGGTGACCGCATAGAACGGCTTTCCCGGCACCAGCGGATAGAGCCCGAGCGCGCCCCACACGTACCACGAACTCATGCCCCCCTCATCATCGTCCATGCCATCGGCAAAGCCCACCGGGTCGAGCGCGAAGCTGCGCCCGTGCCAGGGCTCGGCGCGCTTGCCCGCGTTGGTGTACCAGTGGTCGACGTCCTGCGAGAGGTAGCGGTGCACCAGCGCCTGGGTGCGCTGCGGCGCGCCCGACAGGGCAAACAGCCAGGGCGCCTGAATGTCGGGCTGGTTGGTCATGTTGTAGAGCCCTTCATCGAAGAAGCGCGCCAGCTCGGCGTTGAACCGCGCCCGGCCCAGACCGGTTTCGATCAGCCAGTCGAGATCGAACACCGGCGCCCAGCGGTACTGCCACAAGGTGCCCTGGTAGAGCCCGCGCGCCTTGACCGTATCGAAATCGGGGCTGACCTCAGCAAACACCCGCTGCCACATCGTGCGGTAGGACAGCGCCGCGGCGGTGTACCGGCGCGCCGTGTCCGCCTGCCCCAGATCGGCCGCCATCTGCGCCACCGCCCAGGTGTCGTAGGCGGTCTCGATCTGCTCGTCGGGCGCGGTGTGGGGCAACTGGGGCAGCTCGGCGATCATCAGCGGCAGGATGCGCGCGCGGTCGAACCCGCCGATGCCCTTGCGCGCGAAATCGAGCAGCGCGACACCCGCATGTTCGGTGCGCACGGTGATGAAGGGTTCGTTCGGCGTTGCCCAGCGGGCTTTTCCGGCGAGGTAAAGTTCGGCGAGCGAAGCCGAGACATCGCGTGCGCGTGCCGGATCGGCCAGCGCCAGCAACGGCAGCTGGGTGCGGTAATTGTCCCAGACCGCCCAGCCCGCATAGCGATGGTGCCCCCGCGCGACGCGGTGGAGCGAGCCGTCCGAGCGGCGGTAACGCCCCTCCTCGTCGTCGATCCGCACCGGCACCTGCATGGCGCGGAACAGCGAGGTGTAGAACAACCGCGCCGTCTCGCCGCGACCGGGCACCGCGAAACGCCCCAGCTCGCGCGACCAGGCCGCCTCAGCCATACGGCGCAGGTCCGCGTAGCCGCGCTTTCCCGTCTCCCGGTCACGCACCCGCCGCGCCGAGGCCGGGTCGACCACCGAAAGCCCGGTGCCGAGATCGATCGTGTCCCCCGCCGCAACCGTGATCGCGAACTCTAGACGATCCCCTGAAAGCCGTGTCGCGGTGAGCGGCACCGCCCGCCCGTTGTGGCGCAGGCGGCTGGCGAAGGAGAGGTGGAACGCGCCTTGCTCGCACACCGTGCCCGCGCTCAGGCGTCCGGCCATGTCACGCGCCGTGGTCCGCGCCCAGCTGACCGCGCGCACCCGCGTTGCGCCGCTGCGCGGATCGATCACCACGCGCGCCACGCCCGCGCGTGGCAGCGTGAAGTGCGCGATGCCCGCCGCGCCGTTCGCGGCCAGATCGGCGCGAATGCCGCCATCGTAGGCGACGTGATACCAGCCGGGCGCGGCGCGTTCGCTCGTCTTGTCCATCGCGAAGGGCCCGCTCTCCCCGGCATAGCCGAGGCTGACCATCAGGTTGCCCCCACCCCCACCGCAGCCCACCCCCACCGCGCGGGTATGGGTGAAGCCGACCAGGTGGTCCGCCGCGAAATCGTAACCGGGGTGCTGCGCGGGCACCGTCTGCGGGGCCAGCTGGACCATCGCGTAAGGCCCGGTCGCGGCGGGCGCGAGCTGGCCGTGATCGCCCTTGGTGCCCACGAAGGGATCGACCAGATCGACCGGATCGACCGGATCGACCCTGCGCCGGGACGCGGAGGCAGGCTCGGCGTGAACGGGTCCGGCGCCCATCGGCAGCACGGTCAGGATGAGGGCGGCAACAGCGAAACGGGTCATGCAACCTCACCTGGAAGCGAACGGAACATCACGAAGACAGCGCGTGGACCGGCAGCAGCGCGGCCCCCAGCGTAATCGGCGAGCCCGCCAGCCGCGAGGCGCGCACCACCGGTCCGCGTCCGTCCGAGATCGTCACCAGCGCGGCCGCGCGCAGCCGCTGCTCGAGCCCGTCGAGAATGGCCGCCGGGAGCGTGCCCGAAAGCACGATGGCCCCCGGATCGAGCCAGGCGAAAGCGGTGTTACACACGATCTCGAGCTGGCTCGCGGCGCGGTCCATCCAGCGTTCGATCACGTCACGCTGCGCCGGGTCGGCCAGCGCGATCGCGTCGAGCGAGGGGATCGCGCAGCCCGCCGCCTGCAGATTGGCGAGCAGGTCGAGCGGGCTGGGGCGCGGCCGCGAAAGCGGAAAGAGGCAGCCGATCTCACCGGCGCTGCCGAACTGGCCGGGCCGCAGCCGCCCGCCCGCGATGACCCCCGCGCCAACCCCGTAGCCGAACAGGATCACCGCCAGCGTATCGCATTCGCGCACGTAGCCGCCGGTGTAGAATTCGGCGATCGCCGCGGCGTTGGCGTCGTTCTCGATCCACAACGGCCAGCCCAGTTCGGACCCCAGGATCGCGCGCAGCGGCGCCGCGCGCCAGCCGGGCATGTCGAGCACCACGCCCCAGCGTTCATAGTCGGCCTCGAGCGGCGGCCCCGGCACCGCGATCCCCACCCCCAGCATCCGCGCGCCGAGCAGATCGTGCGCATCGACCAGTTCGTAGGTGATCCGGCGGACCCGGCGCGCGAAGGCCTGCGGGTCGAGCGGGTCGCTCGTCTCGCGGTGGCGCGCGATGATCGCGCCCGAAAAGTCGACCAGCGCGAGTTCGAATTCGCCCTTGTGCACCGTTGCGCCCACCGCATAGCCGCCGCGCGGCGCGATGCGCAGCGGGATCGCCGGACGGCCGCGCCGGGCCTCGGGGCTTTCGGCCATTTCCTCGATGAGATCCTGCGCCAGCAGATCGCGCGACAGCCGGGTGAGCGCCGCCGCCCCGGTTTCCAGCCGCGCCGCGAGCGAAGAGCGCGACAGCGGGCCGCTGCGCCGCAATTCCTGCAGCAAACGGCGCTGGTCCTTGTCGAGATTGGGAAGAAGTATGGCCACGATAGGCCCGCTTTTCAGCCCGCAATTGGGTCAGCGCGATGACATATTTTTTATTTTTCGAAAAATAATTAAATCGGTCATGCCGCTCTTGCAGGTGCCCCCCTGCCGCCGCGTCCCGGCGGGCCAGATTCGCATTGAGGGGTATATGCAGAAAACAACTCTTGCCCGCACGGTCGCCTTGGCCGCGCTGTCGATGGGCCTCGTTTCGCCCGCCTTGGCCGAAACCGCACCGGCCGATGCCGCCGCGGATGCCGCCGCCGGTTCGGCCACCGGTTCGGACGCCTCGGACGCTCCGGCATCGAGCGAAATCATCGTCACCGGCACCACCAAGGCGCAGAGCCGCTTCGATGTCTCCTACGCGGTCAGCACGCTCGACCGCGACACCATCGAGAAGATCGCGCCGACCAACATGGCCGACCTGATCGGCCAGCTGCCCGGCTTCCAGACCGAGAACACCGGCGGCGAGGTGCAGAACATCTACCGCCTGCGCGGCCTGCCCAGCGACGGCTCGTTCATCTCCTTCCAGCAGGACGGCATGACGCTGTTCCAGGAGAACGACGGCTACTTCTGGCGCGGTGACGCGCTGATCCGCGACGATCTGATGAACGACCACCTCGAAGTCGTGCGCGGCGGCCCGGCGCCGATCTATTCGAGCAGCGGCGCGGCGATCATCAACCAGATCACCGTGACCGGCAGCGACACACCGCGCGGCAAGGTGCAGGTAACGCTGGGCGACACCGGGCTCTACCGGCTCGACGGCTACCAGGCCGGGCCGCTGGGCGGCAACACCTACTACGCCATCGGCGGTTTCGTGCGCTACCACGACGGCTACCGCGACAACGGCTTCCCCAACGACAAGGGCGGCCAGCTGCGCGCCAACATCAAGCACGACTTCGACAACGGATCGATCACCTTCCACGTCAATTACGTGAACGATCACAATGTGTTCTACCTGCCGATCCCGGTCGCCAGCCCGACCGACGGGTCCTCGCTCAACCACTACATCGACTACTTCACCGGCACGCTCAACACGCCCGAGCTGCGCAACGTGACGCTGCGTTACCAGGACGGCAACGGCGACATCCAGAGCCGAAACAGCGACCTGTCGGACGGACGCCACATGCGCATGGTCAACTTCGGCGCCGACTACGAAGGCGATTTCGGCGACTGGCACGTTTCGGCCAAGGGCGGCTACACGCAGGGCAAGCTCGATTTCGCCGCGCTCTATTCGACCACCAACCCCTACGACGCGGACACCTTTGCGAGCAGCTACCTGTCCTCGGCGCAGAGCGCCTTCGGCGCGGTCGCCTCGCTCGGCTACGTCTACGCCGGAACCGACACAGCCTACGATCCCTACGGCGATTCGGGTCTGGTCATGCAGGCGCAGTACCGCGACATCCACTCACGCTATTACTCGGGCCAGGGCGATCTTTCGGTCGCGCGGACCCTGCGCACCGGCCTTGGCGAGCACGATCTCAAGCTTGGCCTCTATGGCGCGGCCTATGGCGAGAGCAAGGACGTCATCTACCAGAACTACCTGATGACCGTCGCCAGCCAGCCGCAGCTGCTTGACCTCGTCGCCTATTCCGCGAGCGGCGAAACGCTCGGTTCGGTGACCGACCAGGGCGTGCTCAACATGACCTCGACGCTGGCCAAGGGCGATTCGGACGCCACCATGTTCGCGCTCTACGGCAACGACACCTGGACCATCACGCCCACGCTGCACATCGATGGCGGCGTGCGCTACGAGGACTATACCTTCACCGGCTGGGCCGCGGGAACCGCCTCGATCGACTACGGCGATGCTACCACGCTTGCCGACAATTCGAGCAAGGCCTTCACCGGCACGATCATCAACCGCCGGCTCAAGACCCATTCGCTCAACTGGACGGTGGGCGCCAACTACGACCTCGTCCACGACATCGCCGTCTACGGGCGCGTTTCGCACATGGAGAACCCGCCCAGCGTGTCGTCGGCCATGTCGGAGAGCACGCCCGACATGATCACAACCAAGGTCAACCAGTACGAGCTGGGCCTCAAGCTGCGCTCGGGCCCCTCGTTCCTCTACATCACCGGCTTCCTGTCCAACTTCGACCCGCTCAACTCCTCGTTCCTGGCCTACAACGAAGCGACTGGCGAGAACGACCAGACCGTCGCCTTCGTCGGCAAGGCGCGGATCAAGGGTATCGAGTTCGACGGGCACTGGCAGCCGCTGCCCTGGTTCTCGCTCACTGGTGCGCTTACGCTCAGCCAGCCGCGCTACCGCAACTTCGAGAACGCCGACGGCGCCGACCCGCGGCTTGCCGAGGGCAACCAGATCGTGCGCCAGCCCGACATCTACGGCAATATCCGCCCCGCCTTCGATTTCACCACCGGCGGCAACGACGTGTCGATCTACGGGCGCTATTCCTATGTCGGCAAGCGCTACGTCGATGTCTACAACAACACCCAGCTGCCCGCCTACGGCACCGTGGGCGCGGGTGTCAGCGTCAAGCGCGGGAGCTGGTCGCTGCAGGTCGTGGGGGACAACCTGTTCAACGCGCATGGCCTGACCGAAGGCAACACCCGCACCGATTCGCTCAGCGGACAGGGCAGCGCCACCGCGATCTACGGACGCCCGCTGTTCGGCCGCAACTTCCGTCTGGTGATCGGAAAGTCGTGGTAATGGCGCGCCGCCAGCCCAGGCCCCTCGCCCGGCTCGTTCTGGGCAGCGCGCTCGCTCTCGCCACCGTCCCGGCGCACGCCGGGGCGGTGCGCG
>NZ_JALHLF010000131.1 GCF_022832435.1 Novosphingobium organovorum
ACAGCATTCAGTCGAGCTTTGGGCAACGTCTCCTAACCACCCATCTGGGCCGGCGAGGAGCCTAGACGGCAAGGGAAACCGGACTGACGGCTCCCCGGCACGTCAATTCGGCCCTTGAGTGACCAACTTGGGCGCATTCGGGCTGGTCGCGCGCGCACCATTGCGGAGCTGGGTCTACCAGTCCAAACCATAGGAATGACTCGTCCCGACGAAAAGCAACGCCGAATGGAAGTGCGCCGCTCTGTCGGCAACAGGAAGGTGCCTGGGCCGGATGTCGTGCCTTACCATCGCGGCGCAGACTATCTGATCGCACATGCTTGCTTTGATTGCCGAACGACTTGGAAGCGTTCCGGCGATCGTGAACATACTTGTCCAGAATGCGGCAACGCGCTTGCTTTGATGGGGCGCACCTTTCGCACACCAGCAAAGCGCGAAGATGACCAATGGGAAAAGGCTCGCAGGTTATGGGCAGCCGGTTTTCGTTTCTGGAGCTATCGCAGCTTTCCCGAGGCAGAACCTTTCCCTGAACAACTTCGTGAAGTCGATGCCTTTATCGCGCGGAACACTGAGCATCCGATGAGGACCAAAACTTAAGCCCGCATGCCTTCACCTTGGCTGCTGGTCGATCCGGTTGGCAAGGTATAGCGGACTGACCGCTGCCAAGAGCGCCAAATCGGCCATCGAACGACCAACAGGGGCGCTAAACGGCCCAGTGCACGCGCGCCCTTAGCTTCCCCGCTGTCGTTGGAAAATGATGTTAGAAAGCGCGGGCACAGCCAGCATGACGTCGAAGACGCCAATCGCGCCGATACCGATCACAAGCATCTCGGCGGTGGCGTCAGATAGGTCGCGGGTCGCAGGCATCACGGTTCCCGCAAATGCCGCGCCACGCGAAATCATTATTGCAAGTCCACCGGAAGCGATGAGCTTTATGGGGGCGACCTTTCCTTGTACGAAATATGCGATGACGGCCAATGGCAGTATTGCTTCCCTTGGGCCTTTGTCCGTTTTGGCGTCCGTTCGAATTTTCGCCGGAGTGGCTCGCCTTGAGGACGGATCGATGCGCGGTGCCTTGCTCTTGTCACGATCCGGGCGTAGAAGTTGCGAATGAATCGCAACAAGCGGCATGAGGGACGATCAGCAAAGGACCATTCGATGACCTGCCATTTCCCTTCGCCCCGTTTCGATACCAGCGTAAACAGTGCCTTGCTCGTCGAGGCGGCCCGGTGTTGGCGTCAGGCGCGCGATGGCGGGCATCCGGGGCAGCCCGGCCTGTTTCCAGTTCTTTCCGCCCACGATTGCGAGATGCTGGTCCCGGTCTTCGACAGCCTGATGGGGCTGTGCGAGGACGCGCTGGGGCGGCCGGTCGCGGTGGGAGAGGGGGCCTGGCTCTCCGACGATGAGCGCATGCTGATCGGGCTGATCGACGGCTCGATGCCGCGCGGGGCCTGCATTGCCTGCGCGCAAGGGGCAGGCTCCGCGCTCGATTGCGCGATCTGTTCGGTGCGGATCATGATGGGACTGCCCGTGCCGCACACCCTCGGTGAACGCCCGCCGCGCCCGTAGCCGCCCGTCAGACGAGGGCTTCCAATTCGCGCGCGGCGCGGCGCAGGACCGGCAGATAGCGCGAATGCAGATCGGCCATCGCCACGCGGGCCGATTGCGTGCCGATGTTGAGCGCGGCGATCGTGCGCCCGGCCTTGTGCACCGGCACCGCGACCGAGCGCAGCCCCGGCTCCAGCTCCTGATCGACGATCGCATAGCCATCCTCCGCCACCTTGCGCAGCACGCCGAGCAGGGCGCCGGGTGAGGTTTGCGTCGTCGCGGTCAGTTCGCGCATCGCGGTGCGCGCGAAATAGGCTTCCTGCCAGGAGCGTTCCTGCCCGGCGAGCAGGATGCGCCCCATCGAGGTGCAGTAGAGTGGCAAGCGGCTGCCGACCCTGAGCGCGATCGACATGATCCGCGAGACTTCGGCGCGCGCGATATAGGTGACCTCGTCCTCCTCGATCACCCCGAGCGAGCAGGATTCGTGCAGGTCGTCGCGGATCGCATCGAGGATCGGCTGCGCGCGCACCGCCAGCGTGCTCGACGAGAGATAGGCGTATCCCAGCGACAGCACCTTGGGGCGCAACTGGTAGTGAACCCCCTCGCGCGCGACGTAACCCAGGCGCTCCATCGTGTGCAGGCAGCGCTTGACCGCCGGGCGGCTGAGACCGGTCAGCCGGCTCGCCTGGGCGATCGTCATCGGCTGCCTTTCGTCGGCAAAACAGCGCATCACCGCAAGTCCGCGGGCCAGCGAGGTCATGAACTCGGGATCGCCCCTCGCGTCCATCTCGGACAGTTCGCGCATGTTTTGCCTCCAAGGGTGAACGATAATCGGACAATAACACGGTTATCGGTTGACGCAAGCCAGAGCGGGGCGAATGAGGAGAGCATTGAAGCGGCAAGACGGGAGAGCAGTTCCGGTGATCGACAAGACAGTGCCCACGGTCGAGGCGGCCGTGGCGGAAATTTCGGATGGCGCCTCGGTGATGATTGGCGGGTTCGGCACGGCGGGGATGCCCGACGAGCTGATCGATGCGCTGATCGCGCGCGGCGTGGGTGATCTCACCATCATCAACAACAACGCCGGCAATGGCGAGCACGGCGTCGCCGCGCTGATCCGAGAGGGGCGGGTGCGCAAGATCATCTGTTCGTTTCCGCGCCAATCGGATTCGCACCACTTCGACGCGGCTTTCCGTGCGGGGAAGATCGAGTTGGAGCTGGTCCCGCAGGGCAATCTTGCCGCGCGCATCCACGCTGCTGGCGCCGGGCTCGGCGCGATCTTCACGCCGACGGGCTTTGGCACGCAGCTGGCCGAGGGCAAGGAAACCCGGCTGATCGACGGACGCCACTACGTCCTTGAATACCCGATCCAGGCCGATTTCGCGCTTATCAAGGCCGAGCAGGGGGATCGCTGGGGCAACCTCGTCTACCGCAAGACCGCGCGCAATTTCGGTCCGATCATGGCGATGGCGGCGCGGACCACGATCGCGCAGGTGCGCCACATCGTGCCGCTTGGGGCGCTTGATCCCGAAGTGATCGTGACGCCGGGCATCTTCGTCCAGCGTGTTGTCGAGAGCGCGCCCGCGCTCGCCGCCGTGGCCTGAAAGGAGAACCGGCATGAACCGTCTCAACCGTGACCAGATGGCCGAGCGCGTGGCGCGCGACATCCCCGAGGGCGCTTACGTGAACCTGGGGATCGGCCTTCCCACCAAGGTCGCCAACTACCTGCCCGCTGACCGCGATATCTTCCTGCAGAGCGAGAATGGCCTGTTGGGCATGGGGCCTGCTCCGGCCAAGGGCGAGGAGGACTGGGAGCTCATCAACGCGGGCAAGCAGGCGGTCACGCTGCTGACCGGCGGCTGTTTCTTCCACCATGCGGACAGCTTCGCGATGATGCGCGGCGGCCACCTCGACATCTGCGTGCTGGGCGCGTTTCAGGTCTCGATCCACGGCGACCTTGCCAACTGGCACACCGGCGAGCCGGGGGCGATTCCGGCGGTGGGCGGCGCGATGGATCTTGCCATCGGAGCCAAGCAGACTTTCGTGATGATGGAGCTGTTCACCAAGCAGGGCGCGTGCAAGCTGGTCGAGGCCTGCACCTATCCGCTGACCGGGCTTGGCTGCGTTTCGCGGGTCTATACCGACATGGCGGTGTTCGACCTGGGGGTGGACGGCGCGAAAGTCGTCGAGATGGTCGAGGGGCTGACGCTGGAAGACCTGCGCCAGAGCACCGGTCTTACGCTCACCCTCGCCAACGAGATCGAGGCCGCCTGAGCGCGGCGGACGAGAGGATCAGGAACGATGACACACGCCTTTATCTGCGACGCGGTGCGCACGCCGGTCGGTCGCTATGGGGGGGGGCTTGCCCGCGTGCGCGCCGATGATCTCGGCGCGGTGCCGATGGCCGCGCTTCTGGCGCGCAACCCTGGCCTCGATCCCGCCGCGATCGAGGAAGTGTTCTACGGCTGCGCCAACCAGTCTGGCGAGGACAACCGCAATGTCGCGCGCATGAGCCTGCTGCTGGCGGGCCTTCCGCACACGGTGCCCGGCGTCACGCTCAACCGGCTGTGCGCCTCCGGGCTCGAGGCGATCGGGCAGGCCGCGCGCGCCATCGGCACCGGGGAAATGGCGCTGGCGCTGGCGGGCGGGGTGGAAAGCATGTCGCGCGCGCCCTTCGTGATGGGCAAGAGCGAAAGCGCTTTCGGACGCGCCCAGACGCTTGAGGATACGACGATGGGCTGGCGCTTCGTCAACCCCGCGCTCGACGCGCTCTACGGTACCGAGACCATGCCGCGCACCGGGGAGAACGTGGCCGAGGATTTCGGCATCAGCCGCGCCGATCAGGACGCTTTCGCGCTGCGCAGCCAGCAGCGCGCCGCCGCCGCGCAGGCCAAGGGCTTCTTTGCCGAGGAAATCGTGCCGGTCACCACGCCGGGCCGCAAGCGCGGTGAGACGGCTCTGTGCGACACCGATGAGCATCCGCGCCCCCAGACCACGATCGAGGCGTTGCAAAAGCTCAAGGGCCTGTTCGGAGCCGAGAGCACCGTCACCGCCGGCAACGCATCGGGTATCAACGATGGCGCGGCGGCGATGATCGTGGCGAGCGAGGCGGCGGTCAAGGCGCACGGACTGACCCCGCGTGCGCGCATCCTGGGCCTCGCCTCGGCCGGGGTGGAGCCGCGCGTGATGGGCATGGGCCCGCTGCCTGCGACGCAGAAGCTGATGGCGCGGCTGGGCCTTGCGATCGGCGATTTCGACGCGATCGAACTCAACGAGGCTTTCGCCAGCCAGGCGCTGGCGGTGCTGCGCGGGCTCGGCCTTCCCGACGATGCGCCGCACGTCAACGCCAATGGCGGCGCGATCGCGCTCGGCCATCCGCTGGGCATGTCGGGCGCGCGCATCGCGATGACGCTGGTGCACCAGCTCGAGGCGAGCGGGGGCAAGCGCGGCCTTGCCACGCTGTGCATCGGGGTGGGCATGGGCCTCGCGCTCGCGGTCGAGCGGGTTTGAGGAACAAATAGGACAAGGGGCTACCGCCCCTTGTCTCCCCGGCTGTCGCCCCCGCCGCTCTCGCGTCACCCTGGCGTGACAAGGTGGGCCAGACAGTCCGGGAAGGCCGAGGGCAATGGCCCTTGGATTACCTCTTTTTCCTGTTCCACTTTGCCGGAAACGAAAGCGGCCCCGCACAGGCTGTGCGGGGCCGCTTTCGTCTGGTCTCGGAGTGTTCAGCTCAGTCGACGAAGGCGCGTTCGATCACGAAGTCGCCCGGCTTCGAGTTCGAGCCTTCGGTGAAGCCGATGCTTTCGAGGTAGGCGGCCTGGCCCTTGATCATGTCCATCGAGCCGCACAGCATAACGCGATCGGTCTCGGGGTTGAGCCTGGCTTCGCCGCCCAGGCCCTCGAACAGGCGTCCGCTTTCGATCAGGTCACCGATGCGGCCCTGGGTGTGGAAGTCCTCACGCGTGACCGAGGGGACGTAGGTGAACTGAAGCTGCGCCTGATCGCCGACCAGCGGATCGTCGGCAAGCCTGGCTTCGAGCGTCTCGCGGTAGGCAAGGTCGCTCACCTGGCGCACGCCATGGACGCAGATGACCTGCGAGAACATCTCGTAGACGTCCGGATCGCGCGAGAGCGACATGAACGGGGCAAGCCCGGTGCCGGTCGAGAAGAAGAACAGGCGGCGGCCCGGCAGCAGCGCGTCGGTCACCAGCGTGCCCACGGGCTTGCGGCCGAGGAAGATCTGGTCGCCGGGCTGGATCTTCTGCAGGCGCGACGTCAGCGGGCCGTCCTGCACCTTGATCGAGAGGAATTCGAGCTCCTCGTCCCACGAGGGGCTGGCCACCGAGTAGGCGCGCAGCAGCGGGCGGCCGTTGTCGCCCATGAGGCCGATCATCACGAATTCGCCCGAGCGGAAGCGGAACGTGGAGGGGCGCGTGATCTTGAAGCTGAACAGACGGTCGTTCCAGTGGTGCACCGAATTGACCGTTTCGACGGTCAGGGCCGCGGTGGGCTCGAGCACCGGGGCTTCGGCAGTAGGTTCGCTCATCGTCTTACTTTCCTCGGTATGCGCAATCAGGTGTCAGGTCGGTCCGCCGGTGCCCGGCGAGAGGCGGTCAGGCCAGGCGCGGGAACGGACGGAAGCGGCTGGGTCGCGGCCAGGCGATCGCATGGAGCGCGGCTCGACCCAAGTCTTTGTCGTGCGTCAAGCGCAAGATCGCGTCGCGGTCAAGCTTTGGCGCGGGTTGGCGGGGTCGAAATTTGCTTGCCGATCCCAAACGTTTTCTAACAGCCCCTCGATAAGAGCACGAAAAGCGGCGTTTTTCGCGCTCTGGTGAGCGGTCTTGCGGCGTGTTGCGGTGCGGCGACAGGAGCGGCGGCGCCGAGGCTTTCGCTCCGTGCCGTCCTCGCGCAGGCCGCGTGGATCATGTCGGATTTGCGATTCGTTCGCAAGTGGGGCGTGGGCGGGCGAGCCGGCCCAGTTCGGGCAGCGCCAGCACCAGCCCGCCCAGAACAAGCGCGGTGTCGATCACCAGCGAGGGCACCGGCAAGGGGCCGGCAAGCAGCCAGTGGACGAGCCCGGTCAGCGCCATCATAGCGGCGAGCGCCTGGCGCAACCAGTCTGACAGGCGGGGCGAGGGCGCCAGCGCGGCGGCGATGCTTCCCGCGACCAGCGCGCTCCAGAACACGCGGGCGAGCGGCGCTTCGGGCCCGGCCGCCATGCGCAGCCAGAAGGCGAGGACGAGCAGCAGCGGGCTGCCCCAGATCGTCACCGCCCACAGCGCCTCGAGCCGAGGGCTGGCGAGCCCGCGCGCGCGCCGCTTCATCAGCCACAGCGTGGTTCCGGTCGAGATGACGACGCACAGCGCCAGCCCGAAGACGAGGTAGGCCAGTTCGACCGGGCGTCCGCCGAACGATCCGAAGTGCACCCGGTAGAGCGAGGCGGCGGCCTGCTTGCCTAGCGCGCCGTCGGAAAGGCCGAGCGTCGAACGGAAGTGCCCTGCGCCGTCGAACAGGTAGGTTTCGCCATAGATCAGCCGCTGGGGTTCTTCGGCGAGGATCTGGATCTGCTGGCCGGCGGTCCCGGTTTCCTCGATCGTGACGTAGGAGATCGGCAGGCCGGGGCGGTGGCGGCCCATCCAGTCGAGCGCGCGATCGACGCGCGGGGCCGGTGCGGGCCGGGGATCGGCGGCGGGATGCGCGCCGTAGATCGGGGCGTAGGCGGCTTCGAGGTCACCGCCGTGGCGCGCGCTGGCGTCAGCCTGGAACACCAGCTGGCCCAACCCGATCACCGCGCCGGTCAGCCCGAGCGCGAGGATAAAGGGCAGCAGCCAGACCCCGAACCGGTTGTGCATATCCGCGCGCGAGAGCTGGGCGCGGGCGCGCAGGCGCATCCGGAAAGCGTCGCGGAAGATCCGCGGATGGGCCAGCACCCCGGTCAGCGTCGCGGCGCAGAGCATCGCGCCGATCGTGCCGGTCAGCACCATGCCCCAGAACGCGGGCAGGTTGAGGTAGTAGTGCAGGAACAGGACGAATTCGGTCCAGGCGTGCGCCTCGGGCCGGTCGTAGGAACCGTCGGCCTCGACGTAGTTGGCGCCGTTGTCGGTGGTCACCACCACGCGCGGCAGGCCCGCGGTCGGCATGTGGACGTAGGCGTGATCGGTCGGCTTGCCCTGCCGGGCGAGCGTGGTCTCGATCGCGCGTTGCACGGCTTGCGGGGAGATCGCGGTCATTTCGGGCGCGCCGGGTTCTTCCCAGCGCTGCAGGTCCTGCTGGAACACCGCGAGCGCGCCTGACAGGCAGACCAGATAGAGCAAGCCGCCGATCAGCAGGCCGAGCGCCGCATGGCCTGCAAGCGCGCGCTGTACGAAGCCGGGCTGATCGGGGGGGGATCCGGCACCTGGCCCGGAACGGGAGCGATCCTCGCCGCGCAGGAGGGCAGAACGGTCGGGCGTGTCAGGCATGAAAAAGTGTCACCAAGGTCAGGATTCCCGACAGCGCGAGGACGAGCGCGGGCAGCAGCCGCGCGCGCCAGTCGCTGCGTATCATCTGCCAGGTGGCGAGGGCAAGCCAGGCGAGCGGCATTGCAAAGAGCGCGAGCGCGAGCGCGTTCGCCTCGGCCATTCCGGCGGCCAGCGCCAGCATTTCGATCGCGAAGGCGAAGCCGAGCGCGGCAAGCGGGTCGAGCAGGGCGACCATGGCGAAGGTCGCTGAGCGCCGGGCGAGATCCTTTGGTGCGATCGGCGGGGCGCGTCGCTCGGGCAC
>NZ_JALHLF010000132.1 GCF_022832435.1 Novosphingobium organovorum
CGCGCCCCCGGACGGCGAAGCGCCCGGCGACACGCGCCAGGACGGCGCCGAGGGCTATCGCGCGGTCGACGGCCAATGGATCGAACCCGGCCCGCTCGCCGCCGAGGAAGCCGCCGACGCGGTCCCTCCCGAAGTGCTCGCCCGGCTTGAACCGGTGCTGCACGAATTCAACCGCGCGCTCGCCACCGGGCAGGCCGAGGCCGCCCAGCTCAAGGCCCGCTGGCACTGGAGCCGCCAGTACAGCCCCAAGGACCGCCGCGACCTCGACGCGCTGGCCCGGCTCGCGCAGGGGAGCGGGCCGATGGACACCGCGGCGAACGCGCCGCTGGTCGGCTGGCTGCGCGGCCACCCCGTCAAGCACCCCGCGATCGACGAATTCTTCAACGATCCCCGCCTCGCGCTGCCCCACCTCGTGCGGCTCGCGGTGGCGATGAACAACGGCTACGTGCGCGGCCTGCTCGACGATTGGGGCGGCCCGGCCGGCGCCGCCTTGCTGCGCCGCCTGCACGAAGGCGTCGACGCGCGCCGCTTCGCCGCCTTGTGGGCCGCGAACGGCGGGCACGATTTTCTCGCCAATCACCTGACCCAGCGCTGGTACGCCCCGCTGCCCGAGCTCGACCTGCCGCTCTGGCCGATCCTGTGCAGCCGCTTCGATGCGCTCGACGAGGCGCTCGGCCTGCGCGCGCAGAGCGGGGCCCAGCCGAGGCAGGCGCTCCCCGCGCTCGACCTGCTCGCCACCTTCCCGGTGCTGCCCGAACGCTACCGCACCGCGCTCATGCTGCTGGCGGGCGACAGTTCGGCGCGGCTGCGCGAAAAGGCGCGTGCGCTGCTCCACGCCGCGCCGGGCATCGATGGGGCGATCGCGCTCCAGCTCAAGGACGGGCGCCAGGACGTGCGCGCGCTCGCCGCCGAATGGCTTGCCGCGCGGGACGCCCGGACAGAGGCGCCTGCGATCCGCGCCGCCCTGGCGAGGGAACGCAGCGATCTGGCGCGCGCGGCGATGATCACCGCGCTCGAACGGATGGGCGAGGACGTGGCCTCCTTCTTCGATCCCGAAGCGCTGCTCGCCGAAGCGCGCGCGGGACTGGCAAAGACACGGCCCAAGGGGCTCGACTGGTTCGCCTTCGAGCGTCTGCCCGCGCTGCGCTGGGCCGATGGCCGCGCGCTCGATCCGCAGGTGGTGCGCTGGTGGGTCGTGCTCGCCGCCAAGCTCAGGCAGCCGGGCGGCAACGCGCTCGTCACCCTCTGGCTCGACCGGCTTGCCCCCGGCGATGCCCATGCGCTGGGCTGGATGGTGCTGACCGGCTGGATCGATCAGGACACCCGCCGCCCCAGCGACGAGGAAGCCAACGCCTACGCCGCGCAGCATGTTGACGCCATGGTGCAGCAGAACATGGCCTGGGCCAAGCGCTGGCCACAGAGCGCGGACTACTACACCACCGACCGCGATCTGGTCTTTGCGCAGCTCAAACGGAACAAGGCCGCCGAGTACCTGGGCAGCGCGTCGGACAGCAAGGGCATCCTCGCGCTCGCCACGCGCGTGCACGGGGCCGAGGCCGCGCAGCGCGTGCGCCCCTACCTCAAGGACCATGGCGCACGCACCGCACAGGCCAAGGCGCTGCTCGACACGCTCGGCGCGATCGGCAGCGGCGCGGCGCTGCAATGCGTGCTGGCCGCCGCCAACCGCTCCAAGCAACGCTCGGTCCAGGCGCACGCCGCGCAGATCGTCGAGGCGGTGGCCGAACGCAACGGCTGGTCCGCCGCCCAGCTCGCCGACCGCACCGTGCCGACCGGCGGGTTCGAGACCGACGGCACGCAGGAACTGGACCTGGGCGGGGGGCGCCTCTACCGCCTCCGGCTCGACGAGCGTGACGCGATCGTCATCCTCAACCCCGAAGGGCGCGAAGTGAAGGCGCTGCCCGCCGCGCGGGTGGACGCCGAAAAGGGCAACGTCGATGCCGCAAAGAAGCAGCTTTCGGCGGCGCGCAAGGAGGTCAAACAGGTGCTCACGGCCCAGGCCGAACGCCTGCAGGAAGCAATGTTCCTCCAGCGCGGCTGGGACACCGGCGAATGGGAAAGCTTCCTCGCCAGCCACGCCATCGTCGGCCGGATCGCGGCGCGGCTGGTGTGGCTGGGCTGCGACGCGCAGGGCGCGGCCTGCGCCAGCTTCCGCCCGCTTGGCGATGGCAGCTACACTGATGCGGCGGACGCGGATGTCGATCTTGCCGCCTTCGCGCAGATCCGCCTGGCCCATTCCTCGCTGCTCCCCCCCGAGGACGAAGCCGCCTGGCAGCGCCATCTTGCCGACTATGCGGTAAAGCCCCCTTTTGCGCAGCTCGGCCGAAGCCTGCCCGAAATCAGCGCCGAGCAGCGCCGCCAGCGCACCGTTACTGACCGCGAGGGCTGGCTGGTGGAGACTTTCGCGCTGCGCGGGCTGGCCGCGAAGCTGGGCTACCAGCGCGGTCCGGCGCAGGACGGCGGCTGGTTCCTCACTTATGAGAAGACCTTCCGCGAGGCCGCGCTCGTCGCCGAGATCGAGTTCACCGGCAGCCCGCTGCCCGAGGAAAACCGCACCGCCGCGCTCCTCGCGCTTTCCTTTCGCAAGCTGCGCGGCGCAGCGGGTCAGGGCATCGGCACGCCGGGCGTCCAGGTGCCCCTTGGCGACGTGCCGCCAGTGCTGCTCGCCGAAAGCTGGCGCGATCTTCACGACATCGCCGACAAGGGGACAGGCTTTGATCCCGACTGGCAGACGAAGGGCTACGCATGACGTCCAGGACCGATCCGATCCGCCTTCCCGCCGAAACGCGCTACGCCGCCGAACTGGCCGCGCTGAGCGCACAGGACAGCGCCCCGCGCCCGGCCGGCTGGCAGCTTTCGCCGCGCGCGGTGCGCCGCTTCCTGCTTGGCGATGCGACGCTGGGCATCGCGCGCAAGTTCTATGGCGATGATCCGCTGGTCGATCGCGCCATCGTCAGCCTGATGAGCCAGCAGGGCCTGATGCTGGTGGGCGAGCCGGGCACCGCCAAGTCGCTGCTTTCCGAACTGCTCACAGCGGCGATTTCGGGCACGTCGGCGCTCGTCGTGCAGGGCTCGGCGGGAACCAACGAGGACCATATCCGCTACGGCTGGAACTACGCGCTGCTGCTCGCCGAAGGGCCGAGCGAGCGCGCGCTGGTGCCCTCCCCGGTGCTCAGCGCCATGCGGCAGGGGCGCATCGTGCGCTTCGAGGAAATCACCCGCTGCCCGCCCGAAGTGCAGGACGCGCTGATCTCGATCCTCTCGGAAAAGGCGCTCGCGCTGCCCGAACTGGGCGCCGACGCCGTGGCCAGCGCCGCCCCCGGCTTCAACATCATCGCCACCGCCAACTTGCGCGACCGCGGCGTCCACGAAATGTCGAGCGCGCTCAAGCGCCGCTTCAACTTCGAGACCGTCCACCCCATCGCCGACCCCGCGTTCGAACGCGAACTGGTGCTCGCCCAGCTGGCCGAACGGCTGGGCGCAGGCGGCATCGCAGTGACCGGCGCGCGCGAGACCGCCGAGGTGCTGGTGCAGACCTTCAGCGACCTGCGCTGCGGGCGCACCACCGAAGGCGTCGCGCTCAACCGGCCCGATGCGGTGCTCTCCACCGCCGAGGCGGTCAACGTGCTCCACGCCGCCGCGCTCGAGGCGGCCTATCTGGATGAAGGGCAGCTCACCGGCGCGCACGTCGCGCGCCAGCTGCAGGGCGTGGTGCTCAAGGATTGCGCCGAGGACGGCAAGCGCCTGCGCGCCTATGTCGAGCATATCGCGAAGGAGCGCGCGGGCCGCTCGGCCGCGTGGAAGGCCTTCTACCAGAGCGCGCGCACGCTGCGGCTGGACTAGGCCGATGGAGGCGGCGGCACCGGGCGAGGGCCAGATCCACGATCGTGCGCGCGATCTGTGGGTCGTGCCGATCCGGCATCACAGCCCGGCCTGCGCGGCGCAGCTCGAACGGCTGATCGCCGCGGTTGCCCCGGCCGCGATCCTGGTCGAGGGACCGTGCGATTTCGATCCGCTGATCGAAGCCATCGGCGATCCGCGCACGCGCGCGCCGTTCGCGGTGGTCGCGCTGCGCGAAACACCGGGGCGACAGGACGCTCCGGCCCCTGCGATCCGCCGCGTGGCGAGCTACTTTCCGTTCTGCGCGCACAGCCCCGAACTCGTCGCGCTCCACGCCGCGCGCGATCGCGGCATTCCGGCGCGCTTCATCGACCTGCCGAGCCACGCCCGCGCAATGGACGCCGACGCCGCCTTGACCGAGGGCCGCTCGCTGCTCGGCAGCGAACACCCCTTCACCATCGGCGACTATGTCCGCGCGCTGGCGCGCGCACTGGGCTGCCGCGACGGCAACGAGGTGTGGGACCACCTGTTCGAAAGCCGCATCGCCCACCCCGACTGGCGCGCCTTCTTCGCCGACACCGCGCGCTACTGCGCCCACATCCGCGCCGCGAGCGACCCTGCCTCGGGCGAGGATGACGGAACGTTCGCGCGCGAGGCGCAGATGCGCGCGCTGCTCGCGCAGACCCGCGCCGAGATCGACGGGCCGATCCTCGCCGTCGTCGGCGGGTTCCACGCCCCCGCGCTGCTGGCCCCGCCCGCCCGGGCCGATCCGCCCGCCCGGACGGGGGCCAAAACGGCAAGCCGGGCCTATCTCGTGCGCTACGGCATGCGCCAGCTCGACGCGCTGCGCGGCTACGATGCGGGGCTGCCCCTGCCCGGTTACTACGAACGCCTCTGGGCCACCCGCACCGGCCCAAAAAACGGCAAGGGCCGCGACGACGACACCTCCCCCGCCGCGCTCGCCCGCACGATCCTCACCGGGTTCGCCGCGCATCTGCGCGAGGCGGGCGCGCAAGGCCCCGCGCCCGAGGTCCCTTCCGTCGCGGTGCTGGTCAACGCGATCGAGCAGGCCGAGCGGCTCGCCGCCCTGCGCGGCCGCCCCTTCGCGCTGCGCGACGACATTCTCGACGCCGTGCGCTCGACCTTCGTCAAGGGCGAGCTGGCGCGCGCGGGATCGCCGCTGATGACCGAATTCCACGCCTGGCTCACCGGCACCGCGATCGGCGACGTGCCCCCTTCGGCCGCGTCCCCCCCGCTGGTCGAGGCGGTGCGCGAGCGCGCCCGCGCGCTCGGCTTCACGCTGAGCGACGGCGAACACCGCACCCGCCATCTCGACATCTACCGCAAGCCTCGCCACCGCGCCGCGAGCCGGCTTTGCCACGCCATGACGCTGATCGGCGCGCCCTTTGCCGAACGCACCGCCGGGCCCGACTTTCGCAGCGACGTCGCGCTCGACCGGCTGCACGAAGTCTGGCGCACGAGCTGGTCGCCGCATGTCGAGGCGCGGCTGATCGCGCTCTCCGAAGTCGCCGACGATCTCGACGAGGCGCTGGCCTTCGTGCTTGCACAAAGCATCGCCGCACTTCCCCAGGCCGGCCGGGGACGCGACGCCCGCGCCGCGATCGAGCTGTTCGCCGCCGCCTGCCGCGCCGGGCTCGACACCGCGCCGGGAGGCGGCACCGAGGCCCTCCTCGCGCTGATCGAGGACGCGGTTATCGAAGACCCCGAACCCGCCTCGCTGGTCGCCGCGTTGAGCGACCTGCTGCTCCTGCGCCGCGCGGGCGAGGCTCTGGGCATCGCCAATCCGACCGCGATCGACCGGCTCGTCGCCACCGCCTGGCGGCGCGTCCTCACCCTCCTCCCCACTCTTGCCGATACTGGCGAGGACAGGCTCGACGACGCGCTGCGCGCGCTGGCCGACCTGCGCGGCGTGCTCGAACTGGCGCGCACGGCGCACGATCGGCTCGACGGGGGGCTCGAGAAGGGCACACTCGACCACCGGGATTTCGATACCGCGCTCGAACGCCTCGCCGCCCGGCCACTCGCGCCCTTGCTGGCGGGTGCGATCGAGGCTTTCGCCCTCATCGACGGGCGCCGTGCCCCCACCGCGCTCGCCGCGCGGCTCTCGGGCGAGCTGGCGGGCGGCTACGCCGATCCGGCCGAGCGGCTGGCCTTCCTGCGCGGCCTCATCGCCATCGCGCGCGAACTGCTCTGGAACGTTCCCGAGGTTCTCGCCGCGCTCGAGGGGATCGTCACGGGGACGGATGAGGATGCCTTCCGCGCGCTCCTGCCCCACTTGCGCCTCGCGCTCATGCCGCTCGACCCGCGCGAGATCGACCGTCTGGCACAGCGGATCGCCGAGCGGCTGGGCACCGGATCGGGCACGCTCACCCGGAGCCACGCCATCGGCGAGGACGAACTCGCCGCGAACCTGACGCTCGACCACGCGCTGGCCCGGCTGCTTGCCGAGGAGGGGCTGGCATGAGCGGGGAGGACGCGCTGCGCCGCTGGCGGCTGGTGCTGGGACGCTACGCCGAACGCGCGCTGCCCGGCGCCGCGCTGTCAAATGAAGAGCGCCGCGCCGACCGCGCGCTCGACCATCTCTACGCGCGCGAAATGGAGCGGCGCGGGCTGCGCCGCGACACCCGGCCGCGCGGTGGTGGCGGCACGCTCGATCCCAGCGCGCTCACCACGCTGGGCTGGTTGGGCGAGTTGCGCGCGCTGTTCCCGCAGTCGGTCTGCGAGACGATCCAGGCCCACGCGCTGACCAACCTGGGCATGCAGGACCTGCTCGACGATCCCGCCGTGCTCGACGCGCTCGAACCCAACCAGGACCTGCTCAAGGCGCTGATCGCCTTCAAGGGCGGCGCCGACCCGGCGCTGCGTGCGAAGATCCGCGAGGTGACCCGCCGCATTGTCGAGGATATCGTGGCCAGGCTGCGCCCGCGCGTCGAAGCCGCGCTCACCGGCCGTCCCGACCGTTTCCGGCGCAGCACGATCAAGTCCATGCAGAGCTTCGACTGGCGCGCGACGATCCGCGAGAACCTCGCCACCTGGGACGCCGAGCGCGCCACCATCACCGCCGAGAAGCTGCGCTTCCACGCGCGCCGCCGCCGCACCCTGCCCTGGACGATCATCCTGTGCGTCGACCAGTCGGGCTCGATGCTCAGCTCGACCATCTACGCCGCGGTCATGGCCTCTATCCTCGCCGGACTGCCCGCGGTCGATATCCGGCTGATCGTGTTCGACACCGCCATCGTCGACCTGTCGAGCGAGGCGCACGATCCGGTCGAAGTGCTCATGGCGGTGCAGCTGGGCGGGGGCACCGACATCGCCTCGGCGATGGAATACGCCGAAGGGCTGATTACCCAGCCCAGCCGCACGCTGTTCGTGCTGGTGAGCGACTTCGAGGAAGGCGGCTCGGTCACCCGGATGCTCGCCGCGACGCGCCGCATGGCCTCGGCGCGGGTCACGCTCATGGGTCTGGGCGCGCTCAGCGACGAAGCCGCCCCGCTCTACGACCGCGCCATGGCCGAGCGTCTTGCCGGGTGCGGGATGCAAGTCGCCGCGCTCACGCCCGAGCACTTTGCCGAGTGGATCGCCGGAGTGATCGCGTGAGCGCGCCTTCGCTGCGCGCCGCGCTCGCCGGGTTCGACGATGCCGCGCTGGCAACGCTCGCCAATCCGGGGCTCGTTCGCCGCGCGCACCGCGATCTGGCCGAGGGCAAGCTGCACTTGCGCGCGCAAAGCCCGGACAGCGCCGAGATCGAGGTCGACGGCCAGCGCGTCACGATCGACGCGCGCGGCCCCGCGCAGGCGCACTGCACTTGTCCAGCGGCAGGCGCGTGCCGCCACCGCATCGGCGCGGTCCTGCTGCTGCGCACGCTGGCCGACGACGCGGCGCCCGCCAAGCCCGACGAGGGCAACGACGGCGACGAAGGCAACGATGCGCCCCCGACCGACACCACGCCCGAGAGCATTCTGGCCGTCCTCGATCGTGCCGCGCTGGAGAAGTGGGCGGGCAAGGCCAGCTGGCGCGCCGCGCGCGAACTGGTCGGCGAGGCCGAAGCGATCGCGCACGAAGGCCACGCCGTCACGGTCGGCTTCGCGGCCATCGAAGGGCCGGTGCGCATCCTTGCCGGGCAAGGGCCCGAGGGTATCGTCTCGAAAGCGGCCAAGCCGCGCGTCAAGGCCTACCACGCCGCCGCGGTGCTCGCCGCGCGGCGCCATTTCGGCCTCGCCCGGCCCGACGAGACCGCCGCG
>NZ_JALHLF010000133.1 GCF_022832435.1 Novosphingobium organovorum
CGATCCGCTGCTGCCCACGGTTATGCGCGCGGCGACGTTCCCGCTCGGCCCGGTGCGCCGGATCGCGCACCCCGGCGGCCATCTGCTCCCGCTCGAGGACCCGGCCTTCTGCGCCGGGGCGATCGGGCAGGCCCTTGCCGCACCCGGCGCCTGACAACCGGCCTGCCCTTCCGATGAACGCCCCCGCCCGCCCTTCCCGGCCCATCGCGCACGACAGCGTCTCGCGCGCGTTCGGCGCCGCGCACGGGTATGACCGCCACGCCCCGGTCCAGCACCGCATCGCGCAAGGGCTCGCACGCCGCATCGCCGCGCTCGACCTGGCGCCTGCCCCCGCCGTATTCGAATTCGGCTGCGGCACCGGCTTCTTGACGCAGGCGCTCCTGGCCGAGACGGCGCTGGCCAGTCCGCAGGCCCGCTGGCGCGTCACCGATCTTGCCCCGGCCATGCTCGCGCGGTGTCACGAACGCCTCGGCCCGCGTGCCAACCTGCAGCTGTCCACGCTCGACGCCGAATACGCAGAGCCCGAAGACGGCCCCTTCGACCTCATCGCGTCCAGCCTCGCGCTGCAATGGTTCGACGATCCGCTCGCCGCGCTGGCGCGCATGGGCGGCTGGCTCGCACCGGGCGGGCACCTCATGGTCACGACGCTGGGCGCGGGAACCTTTGCCGAATGGCGCGCGGCGCACACCGCGCTCGGCCTCGAGGCCGGCACCCCGCCCTTCCTCGACGCCCGGCGCTTCGCCGCACTGGCGGGAGCGCAGGTCCGCGTCGAACCCATCGTCGAGCATCCCGGCAGCGCCCGCGCCTTCCTGCGCGCGCTCAAGGCCATCGGCGCAGGCACCCCGCGCACCGGGCATCGGCCGCTTGCGCCTGCGGAGCTTCGCGCAGTGATGGCGCAATTCGAACGTAACCCCTGCACGGCAACGTACGAGGTGGTGACGATCCACCTCGCCCGGCCATCCGAGCCCGAAACCCCGGCGCTCCGGCCCGACACACAGCCCTCCCGGCCCGACCCAAGGTGAGCGAAACCATGACCAGCCCCTCCCGCCCGCAGACCCTCGTGGTGACAGGGACCGACACCGAGATCGGCAAGACCGTGTTCGCCTCCGCGCTCGCCGGAGCGCTGGGCGCCTTCTACTGGAAGCCGGTGCAGGCCGGGATCGAACCCGAGGACCCGCACGGCGAGACTGACGCGCTGCGCGTTACCGCGCTTTCGGGCCTGCCGCGCGAACGCGTGCTGCGCGAAGCCTACCGCCTCGTCACGCCCTGCTCGCCGCACCGCGCCGCCGAGATCGACGGCGTGACGATCGACCCGGCGCGCCTCGCGCTGCCCGAAGTGGATGGCGCGCTGGTGGTCGAAGGCGCGGGCGGCGTTCACGTCCCGCTGACCCGGCAGGAGACTTACGCCGACCAGTTCGCCCGCTGGGGCGCGCCGGTCGTGCTCGTCGCGCGCACCAACCTGGGCACGATCAACCACACCCTGCTCTCACTCGAAGCGCTGCGCGCGCGCGCGGTGCCCGTGCTCGGGGTTGCCTTCGTGGGCGATCCGGTCGAGGACAGCGAGGCGACCATCTGCGCCATGGGCCAGGTCAAGCGGCTCGGCCGCCTGCCCCGGCTCGACCCGCTCACGCCCGACGCGCTTCGCGCCGCCTTCCTGGCACACTTCAAGACAGAGGACTTTCGCGTATGAACCCCTCTTCGGTCTGGCACCCCTTCACCCAGCACGGCCGCGGCGAGCCGATCCCGCTGGTCACGAGCGCTTCGGGCGCGCTGCTCCACCTTGCCGACGGGTCGCGCGTGATCGATGGCATCTCGTCCTGGTGGGTGACCACCCACGGCCACTGCAACCCGCGCATCATGCAGGCGATCGCCGATCAGGCGGGCAAGCTCGACCAGCTGATCTTCGCGGGCTGGACCCACGAACCGGCCGAGACGGTGGCCGCGGGGCTGCGCCAGATCATGCCGCAGAGCCTGACGCGGGTGTTCTTTTCCGATTCGGGATCGACCAGCGTCGAAGTCGCGCTCAAGATGGCGCTGGGCTACTGGCACTGGCGCGGCGAGGCGCAGCGCTCGCGCATCCTGGTCATGGAGCATTCCTACCACGGCGACACCATCGGCGCGATGTCGGTGGGGGAGCGCGGGGTGTTCAACCAGCCCTATACCCCGCTGCTGTTCGATGTCGGGCGCATCCCGTTTCCCGCGCAAGGGGGCGAGCAGGCGACCTATGACGCGCTCGAGGCGTTCTGCAGGGAGGGGACAACCGCCGCGCTGATCGTCGAGCCGCTGGTGCTGGGCGCGGGCGGAATGCTGTTCTACGCGCCCGAAGTGCTGGCCGAGATGCGCCGCATCTGCGCGGCCCACGGCGTGCTGTTCATCGCCGACGAAGTGATGACCGGATGGGGCCGCACGGGCACGCTGATCGCCTGTGAGCAGGCCGGGATCGAACCCGACATCCTGTGCCTGTCCAAGGGGCTGACCGGCGGCGCGGTGCCGCTCGCGGTGACCATGGCGAGCGAGCCGATCTTCGAGGCGCACTGGCACGCCGAAGACCGCGCGCGCATGTTCTTCCACTCCTCGAGCTACACCGCCAACCCGCTCGCCTGCGCGGCGGCGGCGGAGAACCTCGCGATCTGGCGCGAGGAGCCGGTGCTCGAGCGGATCAGCGCGCTGGCCCGAAAGCAGGCCGACTGGATCGACAAGCTGGGGCAGGTCTACCACTTCGACAACCCACGCACCTGCGGCACGATCGCCGCGCTCGACATCAAGGTGAACGACGAAGGCGGCTACATGAGCGACGTCTCGCCCCACCTCCAGGCCTTCTTCCGCGAACGCGGCGTGCTGCTGCGCCCGCTGGGCAACACCATTTACGTCATGCCGCCCTATTGCATCACCGACGACGAACTTGCCGAAGTGTGGGACGCCATCGGCGAGGCAGTGATCGCCTTTTAGAGCGTTTTTCGAACGAAGTGGAACACGAAGTAACTCGGCAAAACGCGCAAAAACAGGAATTCTTGAGCGGTCGATCCGATGCGATCGGATCGACCGCTCTAAAGCCGCTCAGGACGAAACCTGGCGCAGCAATCCGGTGACGGGGATCGCGATGCTCTCGCCACCAGCCATCGCCTCGCCATCGATCGTCGCGCTCGAACCGTCGGGCGCCTTGATCGTGATCGTATCGCCCGACTTGGTGAAGGTCAGTTCGTCGCCGCTCAGGCTGGGCATGGTGACCGAACCGTCCTTGCTCTCGTCGATCGCGTTGGAGAGGTCCTGCACGGTCACATAGCCGGGCATCATGTGCTCCTTGAGCAGGGCGGCCAGCGCGGCGTTGTCATCGCCGCCGGTCAGCGTCTTGCCCGCATCGCCCAGCGCCTCGAAGGTCGCGTCCTCGGGGGCGAACAGGGTGTAGCTGCCCTTCTCCTTGAACAGGCCCGACAGCCCCGTTTCCTTGAGCGCTTCGGCCACGGTCTGCAGGCCGTCGGCGTTGTCGAGCAGCTGGGTCACGGTCTGGTCCGCGGGCACGACGAGCGCCTGGTCGGCCGCCGCCGTGGTGGTGTCCGCGCTCGGCTCGCTGCCCGAGCAGCCCGCCAGCGCCGCGCCCGCCGCCAGCGCCAGCACGAACCCCGCGCGGCGCGACAACGCACCGTTTGTCCGCTTCAGAAAAGTACGCATGGTGTGGTCTTGCCTCCTGTCAGGATTGCGCGATCAGTTCGATCGCCGCCTGGACCAGCCGGGTGGTGGGATCGATCTGGTAGATGTAGCCGTCCGAATAGCGGTACAGCGCGTCCGGACCGTCGTAGTACTGGTCGCGGTAGCCGTAGGGCACGTTGTAGACGTCGTAGCCCATCGGCATCGGCTTGCCGATCACGACGTCGTTGCCCACCAGCACGGCGGCGACCGAGTTGATCTGCGAGGAGCCGGGATCGACTCGGTAAATCGTGTCGCCGTAATAGCGGTACGAATTCGACGGCCCAAGGTCATAGTACGTATCGTAGTAGCTGGGCAGCGCCACGCTCTGGTACTGGCCCGGCCAGGTGTTACCGATCGCCAGCGCCCCGGCGAGGAGCGGGATGTAGCTCAGGATCGATGAGCCCGAGCCCACCTGCACCATGTACCCATCGGCGTAGCGGTAGTTAACGTTGCGATCGTAGCGGCTCCAGTACCAGTCGGGCTTGGCCCAGGCGCGGCGCGGCGTGCGATCGAGCCCCGGCGGGGTGCAGCCGTTGTATTTTTTGGCGAGGCCCGGCGGGCAGCCCTTGTAGCTGGGGCGACGATCGATCTTGCCCCAGTCCACCGGGCGCCCCTTGGTGACCACGCGCACGCGGTCGTTGGTCGGCACAACGAATTTGTGGCCCGCCGGTCCGGTGTAGGAAACGCGCCGGATGTCCTGGCGCGGCTCGCGGTGCGCGACGCGGCTCTGGCGACGGTCATCCTGCTGGCGCTGCGCCTGCCGTTGACGGGCCTGCTGCTGGTGCTGCCCCTGTTCGCGCTTCGCCTGCTGCTGCCGGGCCTGCTGCTGGTGCTGCGCCTGTTCGCGCTTCGCCTGTTGCGCCTTGGCCTGCTGCTGGTGCTGCGCCTGTTCGCGCTGCGCCTGCCGTTGACGGGCCTGCTGCTGGTGCTGCCCCTGTTCGCGCTTCGCCTGTTGCGCCTTAGCCTGCTGCTGATGCTGCGCCTGTTCGCGCTTCGCCTGTTGCTGCCGGGCCTGCTGCTGGTGCTGCCCCTGTTCGCGCTTCGCCTGTTGCGCCTTGGCCTGCTGCTGGTGCTGCGCCTGTTCGCGCTGCGCCTGCCGTTGACGGGCCTGCTGCTGGTGCTGCCCCTGTTCGCGCTTCGCCTGTTGCGCCTTAGCCTGCTGCTGATGCTGCGCCTGTTCGCGCTTCGCCTGTTGCTGCCGGGCCTGCTGCTGGTGCTGCCCCTGTTCGCGCTTCGCCTGTTGCGGCCTGGCCTGCTGCTGGTGCTGCGCCTGATCGCGCTTCGCCTGTTGCGCCTTCGCCTGCTGCTGATGCTGCGCCTGTACGCGCTTCGCCTGTTGCTGCCGGGCCTGCTGCTGGTGCTGCCCCTGTTCGCGCGTCGCCTGCCGCTGACGGGCCTGCTGCTGGTGCTGCGCCTGATCGCGCTTCGCCTGTTGCGCCTTAGCCTGCTGCTGGTGCTGCGCCTGTTCGCGCTTCGCCTGTTGCGCCTTGGCCTGCGGCTTTTTCGCCTGCTCCTGGTCCTTGCCATGGTCGGCGTTGCCGTGCCCATTGCCGCCCGGCTGGGCCATCGCGGCACCGGCGACGAGGGCCAGACCGGCTACCGTTCCGGCAAGAAATGCTCGGGTTGAACGCATGGGAATCTCCTTTCGAGGACTAGCAACGCGGCAATTCCCTAGGCGTTCCCCGAAGGGTGTTGGTCCCGGCCCACCAAAAAGGGCGCCCGGATTGCTCCAGGCGCCCCACTCGGCGAACCGTTTTGCCCCTCTCGAAGGGAGGGGAAAGCGCGATCAGGCGCTGTAGTACATGTCGAACTCGACCGCCGACGGCGTGGTTTCCCAACGCAGCACTTCGGGCCACTTGAGTTCGAGGTAAGCCTCGATCTGGTCTTCGGTGAACACGCCACCGTCGAGCAGGAACGCGTGGTCGGCCTGGAGAGCCTCGAGAGCCTCACGCAGCGAGCCGCACACGGTCGGAACTTCGGCGAGCTCTGCCGGAGGCAGGTCGTAGAGGTTCTTGTCCATGGCTTCGCCGGGGTGGATCTTGTTCTTGATGCCGTCGAGGCCAGCCATCAGCAGCGAGGCGTAGCACAGGTACGGGTTGGCCATCGCGTCGGGGAATCGGAATTCCACGCGCTTGGCCTTGGTGCCCGCACCGTAGGGGATGCGGCACGAGGCCGAACGGTTGCGCGCCGAGTAGGCGAGCAGAACCGGCGCTTCGTAACCCGGAACCAGGCGCTTGTAGCTGTTGGTGGTCGGGTTGGTGAAGGCGTTGAGCGCCTTGGCGTGCTTGATGACACCGCCGATGAAGTACAGGCAGGTCTCCGACAGACCGGCGTAGCCGTTGCCCGCGAAGGTGTTCTCGCCCTCGTTCCAGATCGAGATATGCGTGTGCATACCCGAACCGTTGTCCTTCATGATCGGCTTGGGCATGAACGTCGCCGTCTTGCCGTAGGCCTGCGCCACCATCATGACCACGTACTTGTAGATCTGCATGCGGTCAGCGGTGGTGGTCAGCGTGCCGAAGGTCAGGCCGAGTTCGTGCTGGGCTGCGGCCACTTCGTGGTGGTGCTTGTCGCAGGGCAGGCCCATTTCGAGCATGGTCGAGACCATCTCGGCGCGGATGTCGGTGCAGCTGTCAACCGGAGCGACGGGGAAGTAGCCGCCCTTGGCGCGCGGACGGTGCGCGAGGTTGCCGGTGTCGTACGACTTGCCGGTGTTGGTCGGCAGTTCGATGTCGTCGATCTTGAAGCCGTTGCCGTCGTAACCATCGTAGAAGGTCACGTCGTCGAACATGAAGAACTCGGCTTCGGGGCCGACGAACACGGTGTCGCCGAAACCGGCCGACTTGACGAACGATTCCGCACGCTTCGCGGTCGAGCGCGGGTCACGGGCGTAGAGTTCGCCGGTCGAGGGTTCGACGATGTCGCAAAACAGGATCATCATCGGGGTTGCCGAGAACGGATCGATGTAGGCGGCGTCGAGGTCGGGTTTGAGGATCATGTCCGACTCGTTGATCGCCTTCCAGCCCTCGATCGAGGAACCGTCGAACATCAGGCCATCTTCGAGCTCGTCCTCACCCAGGACGCCCGCGCACATCGTCAGGTGCTGCCACTTGCCCTTCGGATCGGTGAAGCGAAGATCGACCCATTCGATCTCCTCATCCTTGATCGTCGCAAGGATGTCCTTTGCAGTTGCCATATGTGTGGTTCTCCAATCTTACTTCCCGCAACCGGGGAAGGCCTAGGGGTGGATGGGCTGTCCGGGAACCGTGCCGGCCCCCCCGTGCCGGTAAGTTCCCTTTGCCGGACCAGAGGCCGGACAATGTTGCGCACGGCCGGGCGCGCGGGCGCGCCGGCCGGATTGTTCCTGCAGGCTCTTAGAGAGCCTCGTCGTCGCGCTCGCCGGTGCGGATGCGGATCGCGGTCTCGACCGGAACGACGAAAATCTTGCCGTCACCGATACGGCCGGTCTGCGCGGCGTCGGCGATGGCTTCCACCACCCGGTCGGCCAGCACGTCCGAGACCACGACTTCGAGCTTAACCTTGGGCAGGAAATCGACGACGTACTCGGCTCCGCGATAAAGCTCGGTGTGTCCCTTCTGCCGACCGAAGCCCTTTGCCTCCGTCACCGTGATGCCCGAAACGCCCACTTCGTGCAGCGCTTCCTTCACCTCGTCGAGCTTGAAGGGCTTGATGATAGCTTCGATCTTCTTCACGCCTGACTGGACCTTTTTTCGTTCTGCACCCGGACTGCATGGTCGAGGATCCCGCCCGGGAACCAGATTCCTCGTGCCCGACTCCGATCAGAATCGTGCCATTGGCTGAGATACCGTGGTAGGACATGTGTGCATTCGCGAAAAGACCTCAATCGCAATATTCACCCCACCAGAGCCGCTTTTTCGCAAAGTTTTAACAGTTCTCAAGGTCGGACTGTGTTTAAATTTCAAGCACGAAGTGCCTGAAAATTGTGCAATCGCTCTGTCGCGCGCGCTCAGGGCCTGTCCAGAAGAGAGCCAAGGCCCACCAAGCGTAACACCGCGCCGAGCCGCAAGGCAAGGTGGACAAGGCAGGGTGGGCAAGGCAGGGCAGACAAGCCGCGCAGGCGCGACAAGCCCCCGCGTGCCGCGCGCCCCCCCGGCTCAGGCGGCCATCAGCCGGTCGTCAAGCATGATGCGTTCGAACGATGGTGCAACCCACAGGCCCCGGCGGCACGAAGGCGAACCGCCGCGCACCGCCCCCCCCGGCGGCGGCGCAAGCGCCGCTGGCGCGACTCACGCGGGGCTTGCGCCCGATCCTGAATTCGGCGCGGGCCGGCGGTACTCCCCAAGGCCGCTCGTCGGCGGCCTTGGGGTCAGATGGGGTGATTGGGGCTCGGCACCGAGTCGGTGGAGTGGCT
>NZ_JALHLF010000134.1:0-4453 GCF_022832435.1 Novosphingobium organovorum
GCTCTCGGGCCTCGACCCCGGCCCGGCCGACCTGTGGCTGCGCCATCCCGGCGGCTACCTGCTGATCGACGTGCGCCCGCTGCCGCTGCCACCCTGGCAACTCGGGCTCGGCGCGCGGGCGATCCTGACGCTGCGCCCGCTGCTCGCCCACGCCGGGCAGTCCCCCCAGGCCATCGACACGGCCAGCGCGGAGGCCATGGGCGCCAAACTCGCCACCGCGCTCGACCTCACGCTGACCGAGGGCGTGGTCACCGCGCTGATCGCGCATGGCCTTTCGCGCCGCGATATCGCGATTTTGCGAAGTGTCAGCCCGCAGACGGTGAACAGCCAGCTGCGCACGATTTTCGTCAAATGCGCGGTCAATCGCGAGAGCGAACTGGCGGCGATCGCGCGCGCGATCCTTGAGGCCGTACAGCGCTGAATTCCGCAGAAAGACAGCGGATTCACCCTCATTTATTGCAAATTATGCACACAAAAAACTACGCTTTGCACTGTTCTTTCGCCCCACACGGAGCAAACGAGCGATCCGAAGGTGGACAAGGAGAGGCCATGCGCATTCGTAACAATGCCCTGCGTTCGAAAATCATGTCGGCCCACGACGCTGCGAGCCTGATCGGCCACGGCAACATCGTGGGGATGAGCGGTTTTACCGGTTCGGGATACCCCAAGGCCGTGCCCCAGGCGCTGGCCGAAAGGGCCGAGGCCGAGCACACCGCCGGACGCGAATTCCGCATCGATCTGCTGACCGGCGCCTCGACCGGGCCGGAACTTGACGGGGTCCTCGCCAAAGCGGACGCCATTGCCCGGCGCATGCCCTTCAACACCGATCCGATTGCGCGCAACGCGATCAACGCGGGCAAGATCGACTATCTCGACATGCACCTCTCGCAGCTTGCGCCGATCGCGTGGGAAGGCGTGCTGGGCAAGATGGACGTCGCGGTCGTCGAAGTGACCGCGATCCACGAGAACGGCAACCTGGTGCCCTCCTCTTCGGTGGGCAACAACAAGGCCTGGCTCGAACTCGCCGACAAGGTCATCCTCGAGGTCAATTCCTGGCAGAGCGCGGACCTGGAAGGCATGCACGATGTCTACTATGGCATGGCGCTGCCCCCCTACCGCGTGCCGATCCCCCTGGTGCGTGCCGACCAGCGCATCGGCCAGCCGCACCTGCGGGTCGATCCGGCCAAGGTCGTCGCGGTAGTGGAGACCGACGCGCCCGACCGCAACGCCCCGTTCTCGCCGGCCGACGACAGCGCGCTCGCCATTGCCGGGCACCTGCTCGATTTCCTGGCGCATGAAGTGAAGATGGGCCGCCTGCCCGAATCGCTGCTGCCGATCCAGTCGGGCGTGGGCAACATCGCCAACGCGGTGCTTACCGGGCTCGTCGACGGGCCGTTCCACGACATGATGGCCTATACCGAGGTGATCCAGGACGGCATGGTCGACCTGCTCGACTCGGGCCGCCTGGTCATGGCCAGCGCCACCGCTTTCTCGCTCAGCCCCGAAGGCGCGGCGCGGGTCAACGCGGACATGGCGCGCTACCGCGACAAGATGATCCTGCGCCAGCAGGACATTTCGAACAACCCCGAAGTGGTCCGCCGCCTGGGCTGCATCGCGATGAACGGGATGATCGAGGCCGACATCTACGGCGCGGTCAACTCGACCCGGATCATGGGCTCGCGCATGCAGAACGGCATCGGCGGGTCGGGCGACTTCGCGCGCAACGGCTACGTCTCGGTGTTCATGAGCCCGTCGACCGCCAAGGGCGGCGCGATCAGCTCGATCGTCCCGCGCGTTTCACACGTCGACCATATCGAGCAGGACGTGCAGGTGCTGGTCACCGAGCAGGGCCTGGCCGATCTGCGCGGGCTCACCCCGCGCCAGCGCGCCCGCACGATCATCGCCAACTGCGCGCATCCCGACTTCCAGGCCATGCTGCTCGACTATCTCGAGCGCGCCGAGGCGACCAGCTTTGGCGGCTACAGCCCGATGATCACTTCCGAAGCGCTGTCCTGGCACCAGCGCTTCATCGAAACCGGAACAATGTTGCCCTAACCCACAACAAAAATCCCTGCCCTGGTAACCTTCGACATGGCAGGGCCTTGTCGCTGCGATGCGACACGATAGAGTACCTCGCTTGCCACCCCCATCCCGGCAAGCGAGGTACTTTTCACATGCGATACATCACTCGGGCAGCCTTCGCGGCGCTCCTGCTGGCGAGCGCCAGCGGCCCGGCCCTTCATGCGGCCGACGCTCCGGCCAAAGCCGGGGCCAAGGACACCGGCCAGGATGCCGGCAAGGACAAGAGCGCGCCCGACGATGCGCTCGCCCCGCTGCCCGCGGACAAGTCGATCACCCAGACCGCCACGATCGGCGGCAAGCTGGTCAAGTACACCGCCACCGTCGGCACGATCCCGGTCAAGGACGCCAAGGGCAAGCTGATCGGCGAAGTGGTCTACACCGCCTACACCGTCCCCGGCGCCAGCGCCGAACACCGGCCGGTGACCTTCGCGCTCAACGGTGGCCCGGGCGCCTCGTCGGTTTATCTGAACCTGGGCGCGATCGGCCCCAAGCGCGTGGCCTTTGGCGCCCAGGGCGATTCGCCGAGCGACCCCGCCGTGCTGCGCGACAATCCCAACTCCTGGCTCGACTTCACCGATCTGGTCTTCATCGATCCGATCGGCACCGGCTTCTCGCGCACGCGCACCGACGAGGAGACGACCAAGAAGGAATTCTACAGCGCCGATGCCGACATCCACTACCTCAGCCGCGTGATCTACGACTGGCTGGTCAAGGAAGGCCGCCTGTCGAGCCCCAAGTACCTCGCGGGTGAAAGCTATGGCGGCTACCGCCTGCCGCGCCTCGCCTACTACCTGCAGACCCAGATTGGCGTCGGCATCAACGGCATGACGCTGGTCTCGCCCTATCTCGACCCGGCCGCGATCGGGGATGAGACCGCGCTTTCGCCGCTGCCCTGGATGATCAACTACCCGGCCATGGCCGCAGGCCATCTCGAGCGCGAAGGCCTGCCGCTCAACGAGACCACGATGGGTCCGATCGAACAGTACCTGCGCACCCAGTTCGTCGCCGACTTCCTTGCCGGTCCCAAGAACAAGGAAGCGACCGACCGCCTTTCGGCCAAGGTTGCCGAATTCACCGGGCTCGACCCCGCGCTCGTTCGGCGCATGAACGGGCGCGTCGACATCGAGACGTACTTGCGTGAAATCCACCGTTCGCAAGGTCTGGTCGGGTCAATCTACGATTCGAACTACACCGCCTACGACCCCTTCCCGGCGAGCGCCGACCAGCGCTACTCCGACCCGCTGCTGACCACGCTGATCGCCCCCACCACCTCGGCCATGGTAGACTTCGTGACGCGCCAGGTCGGCTGGAAGATCGACGCGCGCTACAACGCGCTGTCCTTCGCGGTGAACGCAGCCTGGGATCGCGACAACACCGACAGCCCGGTCACCGACTTGCGCAAGGCGATCTCGATCGACCCCAAGATGACGGTCGACATCGTGCACGGCTGGGACGACCTGTCGTGCCCCTACTTCACGTCCGAGCTGATCATCGACCAGATGCCGACGTTCGGCCAGGACGATCGCGTCCATCTGCACCGCTACCCCGGCGGGCACATGTTCTATTCGCGCTCGGACAGCGGCGCGGCGCTGCGCCGCGACATCATGGCGACTTACGCCAAGGCTCCTTGATAGCCCGGCTCAACAGGCGCCTTCAGGCGAGTTTTGAGAGCGGCTCCGCCCGCCTAGAGCGGTTTTCGATCCGATTGCATCAGATCTACCGCTCTAGACTTTTGTTTTGACGCATTTTCTGAACCGTCAGGTGATTCCACCTGACTGGAAAATGCTCTAACGTCGGCCGCATGGCCCTCTTGCGAAAAGCGCCCCGATGCCCTGCAGCATCGGGGCGCTTTTCATTTACCCCACCCGAAGAAGTAAAAATATGCAAACACCAGCACTATTGATTTACGTCAAGACCAAAGCATGCTATTTGAAATTCAAATACCCCGCCAACCTTCGCGGTCGCTTACTATAAAAACATAAAATACATAAAAATTATATCAGAATAGACGAAATGATGGCCGATCTGAAAATTTGAACCATCTTTCAAGTTCGAATAGCGACGACTATCGGCGCTCTGTTCTACCCTGCAGAGGCTTTTACGACAAACCGCACGCCGGTTTCCCGCCAGGGACCCAGGATTTTGCGCCATCGGCGGCTTCGCCCATCCGAGGGACTTGCCCTTCAGATGAAAAAATCAATCAAGACAAACCTTTGGACAGGCGGATCGGGCCAACCCTCGCTCCGGCCTGCGGCCATCGCCATGCTGACGCAATGCCCCGATCGCATCGGGCGGCGCCATGACTGGCGGCGTACGGACCGATCCGCAGGACAACCGGGTCGAGCGCCTCGCGGGGGGGGGGGGGGGGGGG
>NZ_JALHLF010000134.1:4601-8056 GCF_022832435.1 Novosphingobium organovorum
GGGGGCTCCCCGTTCTCACGCGTGATCGGCGTCGCTCCATCCTGGCGCAGCCCATCCTTTCGCGCCGCGTCGCGCGGGTGTTCTTGTCAGGACCCAAGCCGTTCCTGTGGATTCTGTGTAATACGCGCCCGGCTTTCGGGCTCGCCCCCGATGCAACAGCCGGCGCAAGAACGGCCTGCGGGATCGTCCGCAGGCCGTTCTTGCGCCGGTCCGAGCCCGTGCCCCGTGCGAAAGCGCTTTCGGATCGGCCGACCCCTTAGGCCAAGGCGCTGGGAGCGCTGACGCATCAGCCGCGGATTTGCGCAAGCCCCGCACGGACTTGGCCAGGACCCGACGAGCCGCGCTCATCGGGTCCCCGATTATCTTACAGCTTGCCGAATTCGGCTTCGTAGGCGCCCGTCTCGCCACTCGACAGCAGACGGGCCTGCTCGACCCACTTGTCGCGGCGCGGGCGTCCGGCAAAGGCGCCCAGCTTGGTGTCGAGATCGTCGAGATCGGCCTCGCTCCACGCCGCGATCTGGGCGAAGCGGGTGATACCAAGGGCCACCAGCAGCTTTTCCATCTTGGGGCCGAGCCCCTTGATCTGGCGCAGGTTGTCCGTCTGCTCCGCCACAGCGGGAGCCGCAGGCGCGGCCGCCTCTGAGACGGGTTCGGGGGCTGGTTCGGACGCGGTGGGCGCCGCCCCCGCGCCGTCCTGCGCGGCAGCCTCCTCAGCCTCCGCCGCCGCCGAAGCGATGTCCCGCGCGCGATCGGCCTCTCCCTGCGCGGCCACCGCAATCACCTCGCCGATACCCGCCATCACTCCGGCTACGGCCGGGGGATCGATGTGCGCGGCGCGCGGCGCGGCGGCTTCAGGCACGGGAAGTTCGTACTGCGCGGCGGGGCTGGCGGCATCGATCAGCGCCTGGTTGCGCTGCGCGGGCGCGGCCCCTTCGTCCAGCACGTCGGGTCGGTGCGTGCGCGAACGCTCCGGCTTCGAACCATGCGCGAAGATCCAGTAGGCAACCGCGATACCGATCACCAGGGCGGCAACGAAGATCACCCAGTTGGCTTCGATCATTTGCACCACGATATTATCCTTTTCGATTCCAGACGAGCCAGCCGATACCCAGTCCCAGCCCATATGTCAGCAGGACGGATACGGCCAATTCAAGCCACATCGGCATCGGCGGCTCCTTTTCCTTCTTGCGCCATGACAGCGCCGCGTCGCGCCCGGTTCATCCCGGCCCCGGCGTGTCGATCGGCGTGGGCTTGACCGGCGCCGAGACGATCACCGAAAACTCGATGCGCCGGTTGGCCGGATCGGCCGGGTCGAGCCCGGCGATCGGGTGCGTCGCCCCCACGCCCGCCGCGCGCAACCCATCGGCGGGGATGCCCCGCCCGATCAGCGCCCAGCGCACCGCTTCGGCGCGGGCGAGCGAGAGCGCCTTGTTCACTTCGGCATTGCCCCCGGCATCGGTGTGGCCGGTGACCGCGATGATGCTGCCGACACACGGACGCAGCGCGCGGGCGACTTCGTCGAGCAGGCGTCCGCTCGCCGGATCGAGCCGCGCGCTCGCCTCGGTGAAGCGGATCGTGCGCGTCTCCAGAATGCGTTCGACATCGCTCTGGCAATGCAGCGATTCGGGCGCCTCGGCGCGCGCGCGCGAACTGGCCCAGCTGATCCCCCCGATCCCCGGCACCGCCGCGACCCGTGCCGCGACCTCGCGGCGCGTCTCGGCCGAAAGCCCCGCCCCGCCCGACAGGATCGGGTGGCGGGTCAGCCAGCCGTAGCGGTCCTTGAACGCCAGCGTGATCGACTGCCCGCCCGCCGCGTCGCGCACGGCCGTCGCCTTTCGCGCAAGACCGTCCACGAAAGCCGGTCCGCCAAAGCGCATCGTGGCAGCGGACAGGATCAGACACAGCGCCGCACCGGCACTGGCAACAAGGGCATTTCGCGGGTTCATCCCGAGCAGCCTAGAACGATCCGCCCCGCCTGTCAGCCTCCTGGGTATCCCTTGACACCAAACCTTGCCCGGAGTGACACGAAGTCTGCCCGCAAGCGGTCTTGGGTTAAATCTTCGCCAGCCATCCGCTTGACGCGAAGCACCCCTCAGCAACATTCAAGTGAACGCGGCCGCAGCAAAGCGAAGCCTGCGCACGCAGCTTTGTACAGCNAGCCATCCGCTTGACGCGAAGCACCCCTCAGCAACATTCAAGTGAACGCGGCCGCAGCAAAGCGAAGCCTGCGCACGCAGCTTTGTACAGCTTACTTTTGCGCCGCCGTCGCCAAGCGAACCGGACGGCCTGATCGGGCGCCTGGCGGCCACTCCCGCCGCCGGTGCATAGAGGCCCTTCTGCGCCTGCCCCTTGCCAGCCATTCAGCCGCCGATTTTCATTGCCGGGTGCAGACCGACCGCGTTTTCGACCAAGTTGCCCACGACGGATCGATTTCGAACTGAAGGCTTTATTCGATCTTAATATCAAAGGGGCACAGGATCGATGAAGGGGCGCATATCGTCTATCCTGCTGCAACCAGACCGGAACACATATTGGCCGAAGATGTCGCAATCACCTCCTAATGCACTTCAAGTTATTCAGCGTGAATTGAGCGAAAAACTCGGTCAATGCGTTCTGAATATGCAAACATATGAAACTTTGATCAAATCCATCATAGCACATCACGAGATCTCAGGTTCGACACTATCCGTGGATACAGATTCCCGGACAATGAATAGCAGAAAAAAGACGCTGGGCACCCTAGTCAACGAAATGCTCGGATCCTTCTTGACCGCCGAAGAGACATCCAGACATTCCGATGCGGCATTCGGCCAGCACGGTGATGGCCCATCATTCCATATCAAAATCGGGATCGCCGTTTCGGCTGACGACTACAACCAAATTGTCCGCGATCTGAAGGACTTTGTGTCCTTGCGCAACGACTTGATCCATCATTTTCTCGAGCGGCACGACATCGCAAGCTACGATGGGTGTCGAGTTGCTGAAAAAGCCCTGATCGAGGCCAACCACCAGATCGAACGTCATTTGGACGACCTGCGCACGTGGGGCAAAGATCTGGATCAGGCCAAACTGGCAATGGCAGAGCTTGTACAATCTGCCGTGGTCCAAGATTTTCTCGTCACGGGCAAAATTCCTTGGCCTGCGACCGAAGCAGTACGTGCATTTCGCGCCGCTGCGGCAGAGTTTTCTGCAGATGGTTGGACACTCGTCTCAATTGGCAGCGATCTGATCGCTGCACAACACCCCACCGAAGCGCCATCGAACTATGGCTGCAGTAGCTGGCGACAGGTTTTGCATGATTCGGGACTATTCGAATTACAGTACCGAAAGATGGAAGGCCGTCGAACGGCATGGTATCGAGAGAAAAGGTCATCTTATACAAATCTGCAGTAATTCTGACGCATCAGCATCTGGGCACCTCCATTTACCCGCTGGATTTGATGTCGATTGCGGAG
>NZ_JALHLF010000135.1 GCF_022832435.1 Novosphingobium organovorum
CGGTCTGGCCGCACGCACACTGGGCTGGACGCCGGGCGCCTTCTGGAGCGCCACCCCCGCCGAACTGACCGGCGCGCTGTTCCAGCCGGACGCGCCCGCCGCCCCCACCCTCGACCGGCCCACCCTGATGGCCCTGATGGAGCGAGACAATGAGCGATGACGTCGACACCCTGCTGATCGAGGTGCGCGCCAGCACCGATGGCTTTTCCCGCGACATCGCGAGCCTGCGCTCGACGATCGACAGCGGGCTCGGCGATGGCCTCGCGCAGGCCGGAAACCGGTTCGAACGCAGCCTGACGAGCGCCATCAAGCGCGGCAGCCTGGGCTTCGAGGATCTCAAGAACGCGGCCTTTTCCGCCTTCGATTCGATCGCCAGTCAGGGTTTGCAGACGCTGACCGGCTCGATGGGCGTCACCGGCACCACCAGCAGCGCAGGAGCGTCCGGGCTGACCGGGCTCGTCTCGGGCCTGCTCGGCCTGCCCGGCCGCGCGACGGGCGGCAACGTCGCCCCCGGTCGCGGCTATCTGGTGGGCGAGCGCGGCCCCGAGGTCTTCGTGCCGACCTCGGCCGGGCGCATCGAGACGGGCGAGAAATCGGCGGGCAGCCGCAACGTCAAGGTCGCGATCTCGGTCGCCACCCCGCGCGGGGCAAGCGTGCCACGCGCGCTCGAACGCTCCTCGCGCCAGATCGCGCGATCGGTGCGCCGCGCGATCACCTCGTCCTGATCGCCTCGTCCTGATCACCCGCCGCGCAAGCCCCCACCCGAACCGATCCCGAAGGGAGCCGCCATGGCATTCTGGTTAGCCCAAAGCCGCACGGGCCAGCACAAGGACTGGATCCAGCGTTTCGACGCGCGGTTCTGGACCGTCAACTTTCCGCGCCCGATGATGGCCAGTGTCGTCTCGACCGGCCCCGACAGCCTGCGCGTCGACGCCGCGTTCCTGCGCGAAGCGGATCTGGGCGGCCTGATCTGGGCGAGCGAGGACACGCTCGACCATCCCCTGCTCGCCTACAAGACCGACCGCGACTACGCGCACACCGTGCTCTCATTCCGCTGGCGCTCCTCGGGGCTCATCGCGCTCGACGCGGTGAACGGTCCGACGCTCACCATCGAGGGGCGCGACGAAAGCGGCAACGCCGCCACCTGGTACGTGCGGCTGTGGAACTACGCCCAGGGCAATCCCGAGGATGCTCTCGTCACGCTGCCCTTCTCCGCGCTCGAGGCGGGCTACACCCTGCCCGCCGACGGCGTGACCGTGTGGCCCGGCGACATCGACCGCCTGTTCATCTCCTTCGCCGCCCCCGGCTACGTCGCGGACAGCGAGACCGCTCTCGCCGCCGAAGCCGAAGGCTGGGCCGAGATCAGCGAGATCACCGTCGACGGCGCGCGCGCGATGCTCGAGATCGGCGATGCCATGGTCCCTCCGCACGGCCTCGCCATCGCCACCGGCTATGACGACGAGGCGGGCCAGACCCCGGCCCGACTGGTGCGCAATATCCGCCAGCTCGGCTACCGCGGCAGCGTGCTGCACTATGTCGGCATGAGCCATTACATGCGCCTTGCCGCTGTCGACGGCGCGTTCCTGGTCGGCCAGGGCAGCGATCCGCTCGCCACTCCGGCGCGCGCCTGGCACGCCGCGTTCTTCGCCGAATGCGCCGCGCAAGGCTTCAGCCCGATCGTTTCGCTCTCCTACGAAGTGCTCGCCCAGCACGGCCCCGAAGACTGGATGCAGCGTGACCATGCGGGCAATCCGGCGCTGACCGGCTGGGACCCGCCCTCCACCCTGCTCTCGCCCGCCCACAGCGCGGCAATGGGCTGGCTTCAATCCGCCGCCGCCGCGTTCGTCCAGCTGATGGACGCGGCGGGGCTTGCGGTGCGTTTCCAGGTCGGCGAACCCTGGTGGTGGACTTTCGCCGACGGGCGCATCTGCCTTTACGACGATGCCAGCGTGGCCGCGCTCGGCGGGGCGCCCCCGCTCATCACCGACATGGGCGCGGCCCTGACCAGCGCCGAGACCGAGCTGCTCGACGCCGCGGGCGCGCTGCTCGCCCAATCGACCGCGGCGCTGGTCGAGGCAGCGCGCAGCGCCGTCTCGCCCGCCGCCGTGGAGGCGCTCGCGCTCGTCTTCACCCCCACCATCCTCAACCCCGCAATGCCCGAACTCGTGCGCGCGAACCTGCCGACTGGCTGGGCCTTCCCCGCGTTCGACCGGCTGCAGGTGGAGGATTACGACTGGCTGACCACCGGCGCCGACGCCGTCCGGCGCGCCGCCTACGCCACCATCGATGCGCGGCTGGGTTATCCGGCGGGCGAGCAGGACTATCTGGCCGGCTTCGTGCTCGATGGTGAGGACAGCGACCTGTGGCGCCGGATCGATGCCGGGATCGACGAGGCGCTCGGGCGCAGCCCCCACGAAGTGATCGTCTGGGCTCTGCCGCAGGTCGTGCGCGACGGCTTCGTGCGCTTGCCCGCCCCGGTTTCGTCCACCGGTTCCACCGCCGCTTCAGGAGACGATGCGATGCAGGCCTTCGACGACATTCTCTACCCGCTGGCGCTGGGCACCGACGCCACGATCATCCCCGAATTCTCGACCAGCGTCTCGGTCACCGCGTCGGGCTTCGAGCGGCGCAACGCGGTCTGGGCGAACGCGCGGCTGCGCTTCGATATCGGGCCGGGCGTGCGCTCCGAACCCGAACTGGGTACGCTCATCACCTTCTTCCGCGCCCGCCTTGGCCCGGCGCGCGGGTTTCGCCTGCGCGATCCCAGCGACTACAGTTCGAACGCGATGACCGGTACACCCGATCCGCTCGACCAGTTGCTGGGCACCGGCGACGGGCTCACCGCCGACTTCGCGCTGGTCAAGCGCTACGGCGACAGCGAGGCCGAGCAGGTCCGGCGCATCACCCGCCCGGTCGGCGGCACGGTGCGGGTCGCGCTCGACGGGGTCGAACAGGTGGGCAACTGGACGCTGGGCGCGGCCGGTATCGTCACCTTCGACGAAGCCCCGGCGGTCGGAACCTTCGTGCGCGCGGGCTTCCTGTTCGACGTGCCCGTGCGCTTTGCCGAGGACCAGCTGGAAATCTCGGGCGCCGCGTTCGCCGCGGGCGAGGCGCCGAGCGTGCCGGTCGTCGAGATCCGGGAGGCGTCATGAGCAGGACCTGGTTCTCGCAGGACCTCGAAACGGTTGCCCTGTTCTGGCGCGTGCTGCGCCGCGACGGGGTAACGCTGGGCTTCACCACGCACGACGGCGACTTGTGGTTCGAAGGCATCCTCCACGCCGCCTCGCCGGGCATGGTGCCCTCCTCGATCCGCAAGTCGGCCGGGTTCGAGACCGACAGCGCCGAAGTCGAAGGCGCGATCACGCACGATTCGATCTCGAGCGCGGATCTCGCCGCCGGGTTGTTCGACGGCGCCGGGGTGCAGATCGGCCTGGTCGACTGGGAAACGCTTGAAACACGCACGCTCTACACCGGCACCATCGGTACAATCGCGCAAGACGACGGTGGCTTTCACGCCGAACTCGTCTCGCGCAAGGCCGAACTCGCGCTCGACACCGTGCCGCGCACCAGCCCGACCTGCCGTGCCTCGTTTGCCGGTCCCGGCTGCAACCTCAACCCGCGCCGCTTCGAAAGCGAGGTCATCCTCGCCGCGCTCGACGAGGACAGCAACGCGGCCACTTTCACCGGCGCGCCCGACGGCGATCTGCTGATCGGCGGTTTCGTGCGCTGGCTCGACGGGCCGCAGGCGGGCATCGCGATGAGCGTTCTGGCCGACGATGGCGCGGGCGGGCTGGTCCTCGACACCCCGCTCGACGCCGCGACGCCGCTGGGCACGCGCGCGCTGGTGCGCGAAGGGTGCGACCATACCATCCAGACCTGCGCCGAGCGCTTCGCCAACGCGCTCAACTTTCGCGGCGAGCCCTATCTGCCGGGCAACGACCTGCTGGTGCGCTACCCCTCGGCGTCCTCGTGAGCGCGCACGTCCGCATTGACGGCGCCGATCTCGCGCGGGCGGCGCGCACGCTGGTCGGCGTGCGCTTTCGCCTGCACGGACGCGATCCCGCGCGCGCGCTGGACTGCGTGGGCGTGCTGGGCGCGGCGCTCGAACGGTGCGGGCTTGCCAGCGCCGGCCTTCCCGGCGGCTATCCGCTGCGCACCACCCGCCCACCCGACTTTGCAAGGATCGCCGCAAGGCTGGGATTGGTCGCCGGCGCGGACGAACACGCACCGGGCACGATCCTGCTGCTGCGCACCGCCGCGTGCCAGTACCACGTCGCGATCGTGACCCGCCCCGGCCCGATCGCGGTTCACGCCCATGCCGGGCTGGGCCGCGTGGTCGAAGGCCCGATCACCCCCGACTGGCCGCGGCTGCACCGCTGGTGCCTGCCCTGCCAGCCCCTCGCGGGCTCCGAGCCTCTCTTGTCCTGACCTTCACAACCGGAAAGCGCACCCCATCATGGCCACACTCGCATTCAGTGCCGCTGGCACGTCGCTGGGCGGACCGATCGGCGGAGCCGTCGGCTCGCTCGTCGGCCGCCAGGTCGATTCGGCGATCTTCGGCACCACCAGCCAGGGATCGCGCCTCAAGGAACTCGACGCGACCAGCTCGACCTACGGCCAGACCCTGCCGCGCCACTACGGCACCATGCGCGTGGCCGGATCGATCATCTGGGCGACCGAACTGGTCGAGCATGGCGAGACGCAAGGGACCGGCAAGGGCTCCTCGTCGATCACCACCTACAGCTACACCGCCAATTTCGCGGTCGCGCTTGCCAGCCGCCCGATCCTTGGCATCGGCCGGATCTGGGCCGACGGGAAGCTGCTGCGCGGCGCGGACGGCGATCTCAAGGTCGGCGGCACCTTGCGCCTCCACACCGGCGAAGGCGACCAGGAGGCCGATTCGCTGCTGATCTCAAACGATGGCGCCGACCTGTGCCCGGCGTACCGCGGGCTGGCCTATGCGGTGTTCGAGAACCTCGACCTTGCCGACTACTACAACCACATCCCCGCGCTGACGTTCGAGGTCTTCGCCGACGAGAGTTTCGATCTGCAGACCATGGTCGACGACACGCTCGAGGATGTCGACGCCGGAGTCGACCTTGGCGGCATCCTGGGTTTCACGAGTGAAGGCGCGCTCGCCGAAAGCCTCGCCCAGCTCGATCCGGTGATCCCGCTCGACGCGGACGCTGCGGGTGAAACGCTGGTGATCGGCCGCGAACGGCTGCAGGAAACGCTCATCGCCCTGCCCGAACCCGCGGTTGCGGGCGAAAGCGATGGGTTCGGCGCGCGTACCGGCTTCGAACGGCGCCGCGGCCCGCTTGCCCAGAACCCGCTCGCGCTGCTGCGCTATTACGATCGCGATCGCGATTACCTGCCCGGCGTGCAGCGCGCGCTGGGCCAGCCGGTGGCTGGCGAGCCCTATGGGGTGGACCTTCCCGCCGCGCTCGACGCGGCCACCGCCAGCGAGCTGATCCGCAACGCGCGCTACCGCGCCGACTGGTCGCGCGAAACGGTGTCCTGGCGCACCAGCGAACTCGCGCCCAACCTGGGCCCCGGTGCGCTGGTCAGCCTGCCGGACATCGCGGGGCGCTGGCGCGTGCGCGAATGGGAATGGAGCGAAAGCGGGGTCGAACTCGCGCTCGAACGGGTCATGCCGCTCAGCACCCAGCAGACCCCGGCGACCACCGGCGATGCCGGGCGTTTCCCCACGCCAGACGACAGCGCCTTCGCGGCGACCGTTCTGGTGGCCTACGAAATGCCGCTCGACAGCGCTTCGGGGCTGGTCGATTCACCGCTGCCTTACGCCGCCGTCTCGGCCGCCAGTGCGGCCTGGGCAGGCGCCGCGCTCTACGCCGATCGCGGCGACGGCGCACTGCTCGCGCTCGGATCGAGCGGCCGCACCCGCGCGATCCTGGGCACCGTTGCCGAGGCCCTGCCAGCCGCCAGCCCGCTCCTCTTCGATCGCAGCTCTACGATCACCGTCACGCTCGTCGATCCCGACATGACGCTTTCTTCAGCGAGCGGCGACGCGCTGGCCGAAGGCGCCAACCTCGCGCTCGTGGGCGAGGAAATCCTCCAGTTCGCCTCGGCCGAACCGCAAGGTGACGGTGTCTGGCTGCTGCGCGGGCTCCTGCGCGGCCGGAGCGGGAGCGAGACCGGCCTGGCCGGACACGCTCCTGGTGATCCCTTCGTCCTGCTCGATACACGCCCGCGCGCGATCGATGCGGCAACGCTGGGCACCGCCTCCGGGCGCGCGATCGCCGCGATCGGACGAGGCGATGCCGACGCGGTCCGTTCCTCGATACGCCTCAACGGCCTGACCCGGCGTCCCCTGAGCCCGGTGCACGCGCGGCGCACCGCGCTGTCCGACGGCACCTTGCGGCTGGAATGGACCCGCCGTGCGCGCGGGGCGTGGCAATGGAGCGACGGTGTCGACGTGCCGCTCGTCGAAGAGGCCGAGCGCTATCTGGTCACCTACGGCGATCCCGATAGCCCGCTTGCGAGCTGGACGCTGTCCCAGGCCGTCCTCGACATCAGCCCTGCCACGCACGCCACCCTCGCCGCGCTGTCGGCCTCCGAGGTCCTGCGCGTCCGCCAGCAAGGGACCTACGCCCTGTCCGACCCGCTCGTCCTGGGCCCCCTGCCCTGACCCCTTCCTTCCGGCCCGCCCCTCCCCTTCAACCGACCAGGAACGCCCGCCATGTCCGACCCCGTCTCCTTCGATTCCATCTGCCCGCGCTTCGCCCTCCCCCTGCTCTACCAGGGCCAGTCGCAAAAGGAGGCCTTCGTCAACGAGACCCTCACACGGCTCGACGCCCTGCTGCACTGCAGCGTCGAGGGTGAGGCGAGTGCGCCACCCCTGGCACCGGAAAATGGCGAGAACTGGATCGTGGGCGAAGATGCCAGCGGTGACTGGGCCGGATACGATGGCGCGCTGGCCTGCCGTCAACAGGACCAATGGGTCTTCATAACCCCGCGCGCGGGGGTGCGCGTTTTCGACGTTTCAAGCGCACAGGAGCGTTTTTTCGACGAAAGCTGGAAAAAAGCCGATGCAGTTCAGGAACCAAACGGAGGGAGCGTGGTTGACAGTGAGGCAAGGGCCGCAGTCACGCAATTGGTCTCGGTCTTGCAGGTTCTTGGTATCCTGCCAGGAGCTTGATGGGTAACCAAGGGTCAGGGCTTGGGGCGATGGTGGTTTCACGCAGTGAAGACGAACAGCACTCGCAAGTCCGCCCAAGCGCGACATTCTTGCAACAGTGGCCCGCAATGTGCGCTTGCACGCAGAATGTTGAAAGGTTAGAGACCTTTCGCACTCGGTGGCTCCAAATCTCTATTAGTAGGGGAAACGTATGAGGAAACTCGTCATTGGAATGGCGCTGGCTTCGACAGCCATTGCCACTCCCGCGTTCGCGCGCGACGACGCATGGTATATCGAAATGGACTTCGGTGCGATGATCACCGAAGACGCTAGCGCCACGATCAACGGCGTGAGCGACGAAGGCCAGTTCGATTTCAAGACCGGCTTCGACGGCGGTGCTGTGATCGGTTACGATTTCGGTCCTTTCCGTCTCGAAACCGAAGCCAGCTATCGTCAGGCTAAGGTCAACAAGTACACCGACTCGGCCGGTTCGGCTGCCTACCGTGGCGACGGCAACGTGCTGTCGTTCATGGTCAACGGCCTGCTCGACTTCGGTCCCGATGACGGCCTTCAGGGCTTCGTCGGCGGTGGTGCCGGTGTGGCACGCACCAGCTACGACCTGGTCGATGACAGCGACACCGGCTTCGCGTGGCAGGTCATCGCGGGCATCCGTGCTCCGCTCACCAAGCACATCGACGTTGGCCTGAAGTATCGCTTCTTCAACGCCGACAACATCGACATGGTCACCACCGCTGGCGACTCGCTGAGCACCAAGTGGCGCTCGCACTCGCTGATGGGCACGCTGACCTACAACTTCGGCGAACCGGCAGCTCCGCCGCCGCCCCCGCCGCCCCCGCC
>NZ_JALHLF010000136.1 GCF_022832435.1 Novosphingobium organovorum
CAGTCGGGCAAGGTCGGCCTCGGCGTCGGGCCGTGCGGCCAGACCGCGTGCCAACGCGAGGCGCAGGCTGCCCGCCAGCACCAGCACGCCGCCCAGCGCCAGCCCCAGTCCGGCCAGATGCGGCGCGGGCGCGGGCACGAAGAGCAGCACCAGCCCCGCCAGCAAGGCCAGCGCAACGATCCCCGCCGCGCGCTTCTGCCAGGCCTTGAGCGCCGAGAAGTAGAATTGGGGATGGCGAAACAGCGCCCCGATCAGCGCGAGGTCGGAAAACAGCAGCGGCTCGCCCAGCACCGCGCGCTTGGCGTTGGACGCCAGCGCCAGTACGGCCTGCATGGCGAGCGCGAGCGCCGCGGCCACCTGCGGATTGCCGCTGAGCGCCAGAAACGCCCCGAAGGCGCTCAGCCAGACCAGCGCGCCGAGCCAGAGCCCCCAGCCCTTGCGCACTCCGCGCGGCCGCACGAGCCCGTCAACCAGCGCCGCAGCGCCCAGCACCCCGACCAGAAGAGAAAGAATGATCATTGTCGAATGTATACTGTGCTCAGAATAGTTGCCGAATTTCACACCGGAAATCCGGCTGCAATATCGCGGGCTAGCATGGTGCGCACCGCATGGACACCATCGCCTTGCGCCAGACCTGTAGGCAACCGCGCCCCGATTCACCCGGTCCTGCACCCGCTTTTGTCACGGGCGGAAAANGCAATATCGCGGGCTAGCATGGTGCGCACCGCATGGACACCATCGCCTTGCGCCAGACCTGTAGGCAACCGCGCCCCGATTCACCCGGTCCTGCACCCGCTTTTGTCACGGGCGGAAAAAACGGCCGCACGTTCGGGAGAGGCTTGGCAGCGCGCCGGCCCGAAACTACGCAGGGGACACATGAACCTGATACACCGCTTGACCGACCACCCCGCTCCACGACGCCCGCACGCCGTGCGGTACGCGCGCGCATGAACGCCCCGATGCACGGCGCGCCCGTCCGCCCGCGCCTGACCGCCGTATCCGAAAAGCGCTGTGTCCTGCTGCTCCAGAGCCTCATGGGCCCGCTCTTCCGGCGCCTTGGACAGGAGCTGATCCGGCAGGGCCACAAGGTCTACAAGGTCAATTTCAACGGCGGCGACCGGCTGTTCTGGCGCCTGCCGGGCGGCATCGAATATACCGGTTCGCTCGAGGACTGGCCCGAGACGTTGCGCACGATCCTGCGCGAAAAGGGCATCACCGACGTCGCGCTGTTCGGCGATTGCCGCGCGCACCACCTCGCCGCCACCGCGGTGTGCCGCGACATGGGCATCCCGGTCCACGTGTTCGAGGAAGGCTATATCCGGCCCGACTGGGTGACGCTCGAACTGGGCGGGGTCAACGGCCATTCGAGCCTCCCGCGCGACCCGCGCTGGTACCGCGAGACCGCCGCCCGCCTGCCGCCCGTCCCCGAACACCGCCAGGTGCCTTTCTCCTTTCCGCGCCGCGCCAGCGAGGGGCTGGCCTACAACATCGCCGACGTGTTCTCGCGCCGGTTCTACCCGCACTGGACCAACCACCGCCCCTGGCATCCGCTGGTCGAGGGGATCGGCTGGCTGCGCAAGCTGCTGCGCGCCAAACCGCGCCGCAAGGAAGCGATCGCCCTGATCGAGCGGTTGCAGGGCAGCGAGGAAGCGTTCTTCCTGTTCCCGCTGCAACTCGATTCCGACGCCCAGATCCGCCTGCACTCCCCCTTTGCCGGGGTGGCCGACGCGCTGCGGCTGGTGATCGAATCCTTCGCCGCGCACGCCCCGGCCGACACCCGGCTGGTGGTCAAGGAGCACCCGCTCGACAACGGCGTGCGCGACTGGCGTGAGGAAACCCGAAGCATGGCGCAGCTGTTCGGCGTTGCCGATCGGATCGACTACATGGCCTGGGGCGACATCGCGCTGATCGCCGAACGCGCGCGCGGCACGGTGACGATCAACAGCACCAGCGGCACGCTCGCGCTGGCCAAGGGCATCCCGGTCGTCGCCCTCGGCCATGCGGTCTACGACATTGCGGACATCACCTATCAGGGCGGGCTCGACGCCTTCTGGTCCGATCCGGTGCCCCCCGATCCCGAGACCTTTGCCGCGTTTCGCCGCGTGCTGATCGAGCGCTGCCTGATACCGGGCGGGTTCTTTTCCCAAGAGGCGCTCGACAAGGTCGTGCGCCACGCCGTCGCGCGGTTCGAAGGCAAAGCGCTGATGCCCGAGTAGCCCTGCCGCCCCCCTGTCGGACACGGCGCGCTCGAATGTCAGCATCGAACCACCAGCCTGTCGCCAACGAACCTGTGGCCATCACGCCCCGCCTCTGCCTATGATTACCTGTTCCGGCAGCGGCGCCGGAACCGGGCAAGAGGGACAGGCGACACGGATGGGATGGATTGAAAAGGCGCTGATGCGCGCCAACAGGTGGCATTTCGTCCATTCCTACCGCACGATCATCGCGCGCGAAAAACGAAAGCATCCCCAGGACCGCGAGCGCGCGCTGATGGGCGCGATCGGCGCGGCCAGCCGCGCGGATTTTGCCGCACAGGGCGATGCCCAGGTCGCCGTGCTGCGCCACCATGGCCTCAGCGACGGCATGGCGGTCTACGATCTGGGCTGCGGCATCGGGCGCACCGCCCAGGCGCTGCTGCGCGACGGCTGGCGCGGACGCTACACCGGGGCCGACATCCTGCCCGAACTGGTCGATCACCTGCGCGCGCAGTGTCCGGGCTTCACCGCCATCGTCCAGCGCAAGCTGGCGATCGCCGCGCCCGATGCCACGCTCGACATGGTGTTCCACTGGTCGGTGTTCACCCACCTCTATCCCGAGGAATGCTTTCTCTACCTTCAGGACATCCACCGCGCGCTCAAACCGGGCGGGCGGCTGATCTTCTCGTTCCTCGAGTTCGAGGACCCGGCCCACCACACGGTGTTCCAGACCCGCACCGCCAATTTCGCCGTCAACGGCTGGTCAAGCGTGCTCGACAGCTTCCTCCATCGCGACTGGATCACGCTGTGGGCGCGCCAGATCGGCTTCGCCCCGCCGCGGTTCACCAGCGGCAGCGACACCGCCGATCACCCCGCCTTCTGGCAAAGCCTCGCGGTGCTGGACAAACCCGCCCCCGCCTGATCGCCACCGCCTGTCCACGCCTGCCCCGCTCACGAGGTCGGCGCGGGCCCCTTGACCGCGGTCACGAAGGCGTCGGGACGGATGTAGCGGGCAAAGGCCGCCTGGATCTCGGGCGCGGTCAGCGCGGCGTAGCGGCGCGCCGCGACCAGATCGCTGTCGAGCGGCTTGCCGTCCTGGGCGAACTGGAGCAGCTGCTGGCCGATCGCCCCGAAGCTCGCCTCGCCCAGCGTCAGCTCGCGCAGCAGCATGCCCTTGGCGCGGTGCAGTTCCTGCGCGCTGACCGGAGCCTGCTGCATCGCCGTGAGATCGCGCACCACGATGGCCCGCGCCGCACCGACCTTGTCGGGATCGCTGCCGAACGAGACCGAGAACCGCCCGCGGTTGGTGTCAAGGTCGAGCCCGCTGTCCACCGTGTAGACCAGCCCGCGCGTCTCGCGCAGGTCGCGCACCAGCCGCGCCGAGTAGAACCCGCCGCTCAGCACCAGATTGCCCGCGTTGAGTGCGTAGCGATCGGGGCTGGTGGTGGTGAGATCGACCTGCTGCGCCATCGTCACCGAATCCTGAACCGCGCTCGCCGCCGGGGTGACGAAATCGCCGCCCGCGCGGTTGACCGCAACAGCCGGGTAATCGACCACGGGCCTCGGCCCACTCGCCCGCCAGGCGCCGAAGGTCTTTTCGGCCACCGCGCGCGCTTCTTGCGCGCTCACCTTGCCGACGATGACGATCGTCGTCATGTCGGGCCGGTAGGCACGTTCGTAGTACGCCTTGATGTCGGCCAGCGTCAGCCCGCCGAGCGAGCCCGGCGTCGCGTAGCGCAGCGCCGGATCGCCAGCGGGCAGCAGCGCCCGTTCCAGTCCGATACGATCGCGGAAATCGGGCGAGGCGACTTCGCCCGCCACCGCCGCAGCCTCCTGATCGCGCATCACCGAAAAGGCCTTCTGGTCGAGCGCGGGATCGAGCTCGTTCTCGGCCAGCAGCTGCATCCCGGTCGCGAAATGGGCCGCGGGAACCGCCAGCGAGAAGCGCGCGCCCGCGCTTTCGTGCGCGCTGATCGCGTCGAGCGCGCTCTGGAAGGCGATGCGATCGTGCTGGCCGGTGCCGAAGGCGAACATATCATCGAGCACGTCGGCAACGCCCTCCTTGCCCTTGGCGGCCTGCATGTCCTGGTTGGTGTCGATCGCGCCGAACACCTCCACCGTGTCGCTCACGGTCTCGGGCTGGACGATGACGCGCAGGCCATTGGCCAGCGTGAAATCGCTGGGGTGGAGCGCGGACTGCGGCGCGGGCAGCGCGGCGAAGGCGGTCTTCGCCCAATCGGGCAGCGTGACCGGGCCGCTCGGCGTCGCGGCGAAGTTTTCCGCCCCGCCAAACCCCTTGGCGCTGACCGGCTTGTCCGAATCCTCAGGGCTGAGGATCGCGGTTACCGCCTGCGCAGGGTCAAACACCCGGCGGGCGAGCGCGTTGACCTCGGCCGGGGTCACCGCCGCGATCTGCGCGCGCACGGCATCGGGCGAGCTGGCCCCGGCAAAGGCCAGCGCCTGCGACCAGGCGTTGGCGAGCCCGGTGACCGAGTTCTTCTGGTAGCCCAGATCGGCGATCGCGCGGTTCCGGGCTGCGGCGACCAGATCGGGCGACACCCCCTCGCGCGCGGTCCTGGCAAGGATCGCGCGCATCCGGGCAAGAACCGCATCGGGCTTGGCGCCGCGCGCGAAGACCCCTTGCGCATAGGCCAGCCCGCCTTCGGGCAGGAAGTCGGCGGAGAAGCCGCCGTAGAGCGCCGCGCCGTCGAGCCCCATCGCGTAGAGCGCGCCGCGCTTGGAATCGAGCGCCTGCGAGAGCACCAGCGCGGTGGCGTAGTCCTTCGCGCGCAGGCTGGGCATACGGTAGGAAATCAGGACCTGGCCGTAGGGATCGTCGGTCGGCAGATGGATCGTCTGCGCCGTGACCGGCCGCAGCGCGAAGGCGGGGCGCTGCGGCAGGCGGCGCGGCGCGATCGGGCCGAACAGGCGGCGCACTTCAGCCAGCGTCGCTTGCGGATCGACGTCGCCGGCGATCACCAGGATCGCGTTGTTGGGCGCGTACCAGGCATCGTGGAAGCGCTTGAGATCGGCGGCACTGGTCTTGTCGAACGAGGGCCGCGTGCCGAGCGGGGTGTGCGCGTAGGGCGTGCCCGCGAAGAGCGTGTCGCGAAGGCGGGTGTAGAAGGTGAAAGTGGGGTTCGACAGGTCGCCCGCGACTTCCTGCTCGATCGCGCCGCGCTCCTTGTCCCACTCCGCCTCCTTCATGTCGACCCCGCGCATGCGCAGCGCGTGGATGTGCAGCGCGACATCGAGATCCTGCACCGGCACGGTGAAGAAGTATTGCGTCACGTCCTCGGTGGTGTCGGCGTTGAACTGCCCGCCCATGTTCGCCGCGAGCGCCGCGATCTGGTCCTTGCCAAGGCCGGGACTGCCACGGAACATCATGTGCTCGACCGCGTGCGCGGTGCCGGGAAAACCGGCGGGAACCTCGTTCGATCCGGCCAGATAGTTCATCTCGGTGGTCACCACCGGCGCGAGCGGGTTGCGCACGATGACCACGCGCAGCCCGTTGCCAAGCGTGGCGCGGGTGACCTCGCCCTGCGGCCTAACGGCATTGGGCGCAGCCGTGGGCGCGGCCATGGGCGCGGCGTGCCCTGCGGCGGCGCCGATCCCCCCACCCGCCGCCAGGATCAACGCGATCGCACTGGTCCTGGCGAACGCGAAAAGGGAACCGAGGCGCGGTGCGGCAAGGCGTGGCGGCATGTCATCTCCTGTAGGTCCGAACGGGAACCGCAAGGAGAGCGGCCCGGCACGCGGCAATGCCCGCCAGGCGCGTTTCGGCGCGGTCCCCCTGCCCCGAGTGGGGCGAGGTGCGCGCAGGATATACTGTATCACCTTGAACGCAGCCTTACTGCCTTACTGCGCGCACGGTGCGGCCCGAAACCGGCGCTTCAGAACAGCATGCCGATCGCCCGTGCCAGTTCCTCGTCGCCCAGCGCAAGACTGGATTGCCCGAGCGCGATCTCGACCGTCCAGGCCGCCCCATCGGCCACCGGGCGCAAGGCGCTGAACAGCCAGATGCCGGTCTCGCGCGCGGCGCGGTCGCGGGCGGCGAGCAGCGCCGCCTCCTCGCCATCGAGCGTGAGGTGGAACATCGAGGTGTGCGGCGGGTCGGGCGTCACGCACACGCCCGCGTGCCGCGCGAAAAGCGCCGCTATCGTGCGCGCGCGTTCGGCCAGCGGCGCCATGCGCTCAAGGCTGGCCGCCAGATTGAGCCGCGCCGAGACGATATTGCCCATCGCCGAATGCAGCGTGCCGCCCTGGCGCCTTTGCCAGACTGCGGCGGCGTCGATGAAATCGCGCGGACCGAGCAACATGGCCCCCGCCAGCGCGCCCACATCCTTGTAGAAGGAGACATAGACCGAATCGAACAGCGCCGCGATCTGCGCCAGACTGCGCCCATAAGCGGGCGCCGCCTGCCACACCCGCGCACCATCGAGGTGGAGGCGGATGCCGTTCGTCCGGCACAGCACGCTCAGTGCGACCAGATCGTCCCAGGCGGGAAGCTCGCCCCCGATCTCGCGCGCGGGAAGCTCGACCAGCAGGCTCGCCAGCCCCGTGCCCGCCGCCGCGCCATCGGGTCCGATCAGCGCGGCAAGATCGGCACAGGTGGTCGGACGGTGCGCCTCGCCCAGAAGATGCGCGTGCAGCCCGTGCAGTTCGCGGTAGGCGTGCTGTTCGTGCAGTTCGAGATGCGAGGTCGGGTGCAGCGCGATGCCCCGATTGCCCGCCCGCTCGCTCCAGATGCGCAGCGCGATCGGCTGGGCCATGCAGCCCGAGGGCATGAAGCGCGCGGCGGGCAGCGCGAAGAGCGCGGCGACCTCGGCCTCGAAATCCTCGACCAGCGGCCCGGTGCCGTAATAGTCGGGCTCTACGCCCGGCTGCCAGTCCGCGTCCCCGCCCTGCAGGCCGCCCCCCTGCGGACCGTTTCGGCGCAGCCACGCGGCGATCGCCTCGAACGGTTCGGCCGGGTGCACCGGGCCGTGCCCGGCAAGGTGACGGCAGGTCAGGCGCAGCCGGGTTCGCTCCGCGGCCAGGGCATCAGGTTCAGTCATGCACCGCCTCTTGCCGCCAGTCCCCGCGCTCTGCAAGCCGGGGCGGCGAAGCGGGATTTCAAACCGGCGCGCGAATCGCCCCGAAACCGCATATCCTGCTTCGCAGACCGCTAAATTCAGCGAAAACAGAGTACGAGCGGGGCAAATTCCGGCTTGTACCAGATGGCGCGATTACCTTACGTTTCGGTAGTGACCCTGTGCCAGATCCGATCCTCTTTCCTGTGCGCGCTGCTGGCCTTGCTGGCGGTGACCCTGGCCAGCGGGATTTCGTGCTGGCACGGCGCCACCCCGCACGACGATCACCCGGCGCAGGGTTTCCAGTTCGAACATGACCATGGCGCCGGACAATTCGATCCCGACGCTCCCGTGCACGTGGCCGCCCATGCCGCATCGATCTGGATTGCCGTGCCCCTCCCTTTTCTGGACCGTGCCCCGCGCCCCCTGGCGCGACTGCTCTGGCCGATGTCCTATGCGGCGGTGATCGCCGGGATCGGCCCGTCCACGCTTCTTCGTCCTCCACGCGGCTGAACGCTTCGCCAGCGCATCCCTGCGCTGATCGAACATTCGCGTGGAGACAATGAGATATGAACGGCATGATGTGCCGACCGCGCAGGGCTGCGCGGATCGGCCGACTGGCGGGCCTGCTGCTCGCCGGCGCGGCGCCCGCAGGCGTGGCC
>NZ_JALHLF010000137.1 GCF_022832435.1 Novosphingobium organovorum
CCGGGCGCCGCCGCGCACCCGCTGGCGAGCGCCAGTGCGCTCACCAGGGCCAGAGTGTGCGCACGGGTGCGCATCACAGCGCTACCTTCATGCGCACGCCGTACTCACGCGGCGCACCGTAGAACTCGCTGGTGTTGTTGACCTGCCCGGTGCTGTAGCGCTCCTTGGTGAGGTTGGTGCCCCACAGCTCGAACGTCATGCGATCCAGTTCAAACGCCACCGAAGCCCCCAGCAGATTGTACGCGGACAGGCGATCGCGCACCGGATCGTAGGCGATGTAGGTGTAGCGCGACCCGACGTAGGAATAGTTGACCCGCGGCGTGATGACCAGATGCTCGCCCGCGTCGATGGCGTATTCGGCCGAGAGGTTCCAGGTCCACTTGGGCGAAAACAGGTTGGGCCCGCCCGCGGTGGAACTGGTGAAGTCCGAATAGTTGATGCAGGTGTAGGGCGTGGTCGAGGACGGGGTGGCGCCATCGGTGCAGCCCGGCACGTTCGAGGCGCCGGGATAGGCGTAGGCGACCGCGCGCGAATCGATGAAATCGGTCCCCGCAAGGCTCGAATCGGTAAACGAGGCGGTCCCCGAGAGGCGCAGGCCCCCCAGGTGCAGCTGCGCCTGCGCCTCGAGCCCCTTCACGGTCGCGTTGGTGAGGTTGATCAGCGTCGAGCGGCCGGTCGTCGCGTCGAGCGCGTCGAGCTGGAAATCCTTGTAGTCATAGTAGAACCCGCCCAGCTGCGTGGTCAGCGCGCCGCCCAGCAGCGTGCCCTTCCAGCCCAGTTCGTAGTCGATCACCGTCTCGGGCTTGAACGTGCTGGTGGTCGAGGAATAGCCGCCCGACTTGTAGCCCTTGGCGACGAAGGCGTAGAGCAGGTGGTCGCCATTGGGCTGCCAGTTCGCGGCGATCTTGCCGGTCAGCTGGTTGTCCTTCTCGTGCCCGCCCGGATCGGAAAGGAACGTCGAACCGCCCGGCGTCACCAGCGTCACCGCGCCCGAACCGGTGACCTTGTAGGTGCTGTAGCGCGCGCCCACGTCGAACCAGAAGTTGGACGCGGGGTAGTAGCTCACCTGGGCGAAAGTGCCGGTCGTCACCTTGCGGTTGGCGATGTCGACATCGACGTGCGCGGCCGCCTCGGGGTTGTTGGAGATGTCCACCACGATGCGGTTCTGCTGGTAATAGCCCCCCGCGATCCAGCGCAGCGCGCCCACTTCGGGCGAGATGATGTTGAGTTCCTGCGAGTAGACGCGTTCGCGCACGTACTGGGTCTGCGTCAGCGAGGCGGCGTCGGTGCCATCCACGTCGTAGCGGTTGTGGATGCGCTTGTTCTGGTAGCCGCTGATCGAGCGCAGGTTGACTCCGCCATCGGTGGTGTAGTCGAGCCGCGCGCTGTACTGCTCGGCCTTTTCGCGGTTGGCGGTCGGGGTGTTGTAGTTGAGCGTGTACATGTCCTCGCTGCGCGCGGCTTCGTAGCGCGTGCCCAGGATCGGACGGTAGGCGTAGCCGCCGGTGTCCTTGCGCGCGAGTTCGGCCTTGAGCAGCGCGGTGAAGTGGCTCGAAGGCTCCCACAGCACGCCCACGCGCGCGCCGTATTCGTTGAGCTTGCCCGGCTGGCCCAGGCTCGGGTCCTCCATTTTGTAGTAGCTGTCGCGGTTGCGGTAGATGCCCGCCGCGCGGATCGCCAGCGTGTCGGTCACCGGCACGTTGAGCGCGCCGTTCACGCCGACCCGATGGTAGTTGCCGGTCTCGAGCGTGAAATCGCCGCCATAGACGCCCAGTTCGGGATTCTTGCTGGTGATGAAGATCGCCCCGCCGGTCGAGTTCGAGCCGACGAACGTGCCCTGCGGGCCGCGGAAGACTTCGACCGAGCCGATGTCGTAGAAGCTGTTGGTGGAAACGATCGGCGGCTGGAACAGGCCATCGAAGTAGGTCGCCACGCCGTTCGCCGCGTTGGGCGACGTGCTGGCAAGGCCGATGCCGCGAATGTTGACCGCCTGGGTCAGACCCGCCGCGCTGACCGAAAGGCCGGGCACGGTGTTCTGCAAGTCGCCGATTTCCTCGACCCCGGCCGAGGCAAGCCCGTCACCGGCCAGCACGCTGACCGCCGAGGGCACGTCCTGCAGCGTTTCCGCGCGCTTTTGCCCGGTGACGATGATCTCGTTGGCCGAGCCGGTGTCGCTCACCTCCTGCGCGGCCGCGATCTGCGGGAAAGCCTGCCCCAGAGCCAGCGCCAGACTGGATGCACCAATTGCCCGAAGGGTATTCTTCATGTCCATCCTCTCCATTGAAACACACGTATTATCGTTGTCTAAATCGCTCACGGCCGCGTCGCTTCGGGACGGCACCGGGAAATGATCGCAGGGCATTCGATCGGCCCGCACCAGAGCAAGCGCACCGGTGCCCGTCTTATCTGGAAATGGAATTGCCCCGTTCGATCACCCTTGCTCCCTTTTGGCTCTTTGGCCCTTCTTGACTATGACTGATAGCAAATTTTTACCTATCATCAATAGTAATATTGATCGCCACACCCGGAACCGGGCAGCGCGCTCCCGGAAACTATATTTTCATTTTATTTTAATTATTTAAATGAAACAACAAACCTCGCCACCGGCCGGAATTGGGTCAGGTGGTTTCGTTTGCCTCAAGGCGCAGCCGCAGCGCCTCCATCATCCGTGCGCGGTCGGGTTCGAGCCCGGTGAAGCGGCGGAACGGATCGGCCGCCTGACCCACGACCATGGCCTCGCCGCCCACCGCGACCAGCCCGGCCGCGCGCGCGCGGCGCACCAGTTCGCTTTCGCGCGGAAAATAGATGACGTCGGCCAGCCACTGGCGCGCCTCGAGAAGATCGGGATCAAAGGGCACGCCGGGGTGATCGGCCATGCCCACCGGGGTCGACTGGACCACGCCATCGGCGCCCGCAATCGCTTCGGCCGCGCTGGACACCACGCGCACGTCGGCCTCGGGAAAATGCGTGCGCAAGCGCTGCGCCAGCGCTTCGCAACGCTCGGCCGAAACATCGTGGAGACGCAGTTCGCGCGTGCCCTTGGCGAGCAGCGCCCAGGCCGTGGCCGAGCCCGCACCGCCCGCGCCCATCTGCGCCACACAGGCCAGCGCGCGGCCGGGCAACGCGCTGTCGAGCAGCCAGCCGAAACCCACCCAGTCGCTGTTGAAACCGATCATGCGCCCATCCTCGAAGCGCACGCAGTTGACCGCACCCAGCGCGCGGGCAGTGGGCTCGACCTCATCGAGCAGGTCGATCACCTGCTGCTTGAAGGGATGGGTGATGTTGACGCCCGAAAGGCCGATGCCGCGCAGCAGGTCGAGCGTGGGGCCAAGCGCCGCATCGTCCAGCCCCAGCGCGTCGAAATCGACCAGCATGTAGGCCAGCGCAGCGCCATGTTCGGCCGCTTCGGTTTCGTGGATCACCGGCGATTGCGAGGCCAGGATCGCGCGCCCCACCAATCCTGCGGTGCGGGTGCGCGTCGCGCTCGTCCCGGCGGCGGACCTTTGGGGCGCGGCATCGCGCCGATTGGCGGTCTTGGTGATGGAACCCATGCGCCCCCCTCCTGAAAATCGCGGGCTGGCTTCTCTCCAGCCTCGCGATTCATTTATGGTACGAACTTGTTCCTGTCAATTTAATTGATGCGTTCCTCGCTGGCGTCACGCTGCACCAATGCTGCGCACAACGCGCAAGCCGCCAGAGGCAGGCAGAAGGCCAGAAACAGCATGAAAAGAGAGACATGCGCGGCCAGCAACACGCCGCCCATGAACGGACCGGCGATCGCACCGGCGCGCCCAACGCCGATCGCCCAGCCCACCGCCGTAGCGCGGATCGGCGCCGGATAGGCGGCCGCAGCAATCGGCCAGACGCCGTTGTAGCCACCTTGCAGCAGGATACCGATGAGCGTGGCCACGACCAGCATGAGCGCAATCGGCATGGCGATCCCGCCGAACACCAGCAGCGCCGCCCCCGCGCCGGTCAGCATCACCGGAACCAGCACGCGCGGGCGCACCCAGGTGGTCAGCACGCTCATCAGCGAGGTGCCCGCGAAGGCCCCGACGTTGTAGATCGCGCCGACATAGATGCCGTTGGCCTCCGACAGTCCGGCCTCGATGGCGAGCTTGGGAATCCAGCTCACGATGAAATAGAGCACCATCAGCCCGAAGAACACCGCGCCCCACAGCGCGAACGTGCGCGCGCGGTATTCGGGCGCGAACAGTTCGCCCAGCCGGACCTTGCCCGCCGCCCCGAAGCCACCGGCGCGGCGCCCCGGAATGATCGCCCAGGCCGCCGGCATCAGCACCAGCGTAAGCAGCCCGGCCCCGAACATCATCACCCGCCAGCCGTAGACAGGGAGCAGATGCGCAGCGAACAGGCCCGAGAAGATCGCGGCGAAGGGGTAGCCCGCCTGGACGATCCCGACCGCCAGGTCGCGATGGCGCGCCGGTGCGCTTTCGGCGGCGAGCGCGGCCATCGCGGCCAGCACCGTGCCGATTCCGGTTCCCACCAGCACGCGCAGCACCAGCAGTTGCGTCCAATGCTGCGCATAAGTGCAGGCCAGCGACCCCACCGACATGCACGCCAGCGCCACCAGAATCACCGGCCGCCGCCCGAAGCGGTCGGCCTGCGGCGCGACCAGCATCCCGCCGATCGCCATGCCCAGCAACCCGGCGCTGAACAGCAGCCCCAGCGTCTCGCTGTCGAGCGTCCACTCCGACTGGAGCCTTGGGGCAATGTACGAAAGGATCGTCACGTCGACGCCGTCGGCCATGTTGATGATGAAACACAGCGTGACGGTGGCAAGGCCAGCCGGCGTCCAGCGCGTGGCCGCCTCAGCCGAGCCGGCGTGTCCTGCAGTCTTCAAAGTCCTCTCCCGTTGCGGCGGAAGGGGCGCGCGGCGAAAGGACCCGAAGCGGCGTCAAGCGCCCTGGGTAACCGGAGCCGTAAGCGCCACCCACGCCAGAATGATGTCGGCGACTTGTGTCGCGCGGCGCGCCACCGCTTGCGGGCTGCTCATGTCGAACCCGAAATTGTGGCTGAAGGTGTGTTGGTTGGAAACATTGTAGAAGGCGAGCGCCGAGATCGTCATGTGCAGCTCGACCGGATCGACCCCGGCGCGAAAGTACCCTTCGGCCACGCCGCGATCGAGGATGCTGCGCAGCACGCCGATCACGCCTTCGTTCTTTTCCCGAATGCTGTCGATCTGCGTGAGGTGCTCGGCGCGATGAATGTTCTCGTTCATCACCAGCCGGACCAGCTCGGGATGCTGCGAGTGGTAGGCGACGTCGTGTTCGATCATGCGGCGCAGCGCTTCGGGCGCGGTGCCCTCGGCCGGATCGAGCGTGCTCTCGCTGTCGCGCATGCGATGATAGGCACGCTCGAGCACGGCGCGGTAGAGCTCGTCCTTGCTGCCGAAATAGTAGTAGATCTTGCGCTTGCTGGCGTGCCCCGCGATTTCATCGATGCGCGCGCCGGCCAGCCCCTTCTCGACGAATTCGCGCGTCGCGATGTCGAGAATCTGGTCGATCGCTTCCTCGCGGGCCTGGGCGTGAGTGCGGCGCGGGCCGGTCGTGGGGGCGGGGTTGGCAGCTGTTGCAGACGTTTTCAAGCAATCCTCCGGTACGGCCTGCCGTCTCCTGATCGGACGGGTCTTTGGGCACAGTGGTACCGGCGTCGAATAGCGCCTAAATCGGGCCGCGTCTTCCGGCCTTGCTGCGGTTTCCCTCCCATATGTGGAACGAACTAGTTCCTTACATTTCACTCACTGTCAATGGGCAAGCGTGACGAGCCCCGCGATCACGCTGCAGCCCTGGCCGGGACAGGACCGTGGCGGGGACCGGTGCCCAGAGTTCACACCGCGCAGTTCGCGGGCGGGCGGGCGCTTGCACCAACGAAAACGGGGCACGAGGCTGGCAAGCCCCGTGCCCCGCGTATCCGGCAAGAATCCTGGTCGATCCTTGCCACGCAGCGCCGGTCGCAAGCGCTGCGCCCCCGTCGCCCGGCGCAAGACCGGACCGGGGGATGCGCGCCGCGCGGCCGGCCCAGCCCGGCGCGCGGCGCGTACCATCAGATTCCGTCGAGCCCCTTGCTGACAAGGATGTTGACCGCCACGCGGCGGTTCTCGGCCTTGCCCTGCGTGGTGTCGTTGCTGCCCACCGGATCGGCTTCGGCCATGCCGGTCGGGGTCAACATGCGGTAGGGCTTCCAGCCGCAGGCCTGCTGCAGGTAATTGACGACGCGCGCGGCGCGCTTTTCGCTGAGCGCCTGGTTGAAGTCCTGATCACCAGTCGAATCGGTGTAACCCGCCACCAGCATGAGCGCGTTGTCCATGCCTTCGGCCTGCTGCGCGGTGGCGCACAGCGCGGCCTTGTCCTGCGAGGAAAGGTCGGCCTTGCCGGTCGCGAAGTGGACGTTGGTGGTGCCCTTGATGTTGTACTTGTCGATGTCGCCCATGCGCCCGCGCAGTTCCTGCGTCGCGGCGGTCTGCTCGGCAAAGCGCTGGTCGGTGCCATTCCGGATCATCGCGGCGGTCCTGAAGTCCTTGTTGGCGAACTTGATCCGCGAGGCGAGCAGGCCACTACCCGAATCGAGCGTCTCGACCTCGACCGGCAGCCCGTTGACGAGCGAGGCGGCCTCGCGCTGCTTGCTGGCCAGCCCCAGGAAGCCGCCCTTGCCCTTGATCTGGGTGTTGTCGGTGATCGCCACGACGGTGCGCGTGCCGTCCTTGCTGGTGATCTGCATCTTGTCCCCGCTGCGCGCCGAAATAATGCCGTCGACCTCAGGCCCGGCGCTCATCTGCGAAGGGTCCATCGGCGCCGAACCATAGACAGTTGCGGAGACATCGGCATCTGCCGGATCCTGAGGCTGGGCCGAAACACTACCAACGGCCGGAAGAGCCATCAGAGCCGCCAGGGCGTAAACGCCGGTCCTTTTTGAATTGATGGTCATTGCAATACGTCTCCAATAGTCAAATGCCGGTGCTCTCGTACTCGCAGCCTTCATCGAAGGCCCGCCCCCCGCAATGGCGCGCCCGGCTTTTAAGCCCCTTCATCTTTGGGCATTCACACGACGAAAAAAGAAAAGCGTCGGCGAACGCCGTGGTTCCATGCCTGTTCGGCGGCGCCTTTCCGGTAGATGAACGCGCCCGCCCAGACCCCGTCCGGGCCGGGTAATCCGAGCGCACCGTGCGGCCAACCGTGCGGTGAACGGATGCGCCGCATCGGCTTTCGCCCGCCTTCTAGGCGTTCATGCCTAGTGGAAATCGCGTGAACGGGGCAGGACTCGCACCGCCCGCGGATGCCCCCGAAGCCCTCCGGGTGCCTGAACCGAATCGTCTCGCCCCGCTGCGCCCGCTTCGTCCTCCCCCCGCGCCAGCGCGTCGAGCCGCGCCGAAAGGTCGTGCACCGTGTGAACCATGAGGTGGACCACGCCTTCGGTGCTGCGCTGGATCACCCCGTCGACCCGCATCAACCGCGCGCCCATCACCGCGCGGCGCTGGCGCTCCATGTCGCGCGACCACAAAAGCGCGTTGACGATCCCACTCTCGTCCTCGATCGTGAGGAACACCGCGTTGCCCTTGCCCGGACGCTGGCGGATCAGCACGACCCCTGCCACACTTGCCTTGCGCCCGTCGGGCAGCGCGTTGGCCACCGCGCACGGGGCCATCCCTTCGGCCTCCAGAGCCGCGCGCAGGAAAGCCACCGGGTGTCCCTTGAGCGAGAGCCGCGTGGTCTGGTAATCGGCGACGACTTCCTCGCTCGCGCGCATCGCGGGGAGCGGCGCCTCCCCCTCCTCGGCCAGTTCGGGCGCATCGGCGGCGGCAAACAGCGGCAACTGCCCCGCCGGCGTGCGGCGCACGTCCCACAGCCCCTCGCGCCGGCTGCGCCCGAGCGAACC
>NZ_JALHLF010000138.1 GCF_022832435.1 Novosphingobium organovorum
CGCGGCTCCCGCCGCCGCGCCCGTCGCCGAGGCCGCCCCCGCCGCCAGCGAAGCGCCGGTCGATGCGGTCAAGTCGCCGATGGTCGGCACCGCCTACCTCTCGGCCGAGCCGGGTGCGGCGCCGTTCATCGCGGTCGGCAAGAGCGTGAACGAAGGCGACGTGCTGCTCATCGTCGAGGCGATGAAGGTCATGAACCAGATCGTCGCGCCCAAGTCGGGCACGATCAAGGCGATCCTCGTCGACAACCAGCAGCCGGTCGAATTCGACCAGCCGCTCGTGGTGATCGGCTGAGGGTAGCGCATTTATGGCCATTAAACGCCTCCTGATTGCCAACCGCGGCGAGATTGCGCTGCGCATCCACCGCGCCGCCCAGGAAATGGGCATCGAAACGGTCGCGGTGCACTCCACCGCCGACGCCGACGCGATGCACGTTCGCCTGGCCGACCATGCGGTGTGCATCGGCCCGCCGGCCGCCAAGGACAGCTATCTCAACGTCGCCGCGATCATCTCGGCCGCCGAGATCACCGACGCCGACGCGATCCATCCGGGCTACGGCTTCCTGTCCGAGAACGCCCGCTTCGCCGAGATCGTCGAAAGCCACGGCATCAAGTGGGTCGGCCCCAAGCCCGAACACATCCGCACGATGGGCGACAAGGTCGAGGCCAAGCGCACCGCAGGGGCCCTCGGCCTGCCGCTGGTTCCCGGTTCGGACGGCGCGATCGAGGACTTCGACGTCGCGCGCGCGCTGGCCGAGGAAATCGGCTATCCGGTCATCATCAAGGCCGCTTCGGGCGGCGGTGGCCGGGGCATGAAGGTGGTCAATTCCCCCGAGGAACTGGAAAGCCAGATGGGCCAGGCCCGTTCCGAAGCGGCCGCCGCTTTCGGCGACGCCACGGTCTACATGGAAAAGTACCTCGGCAACCCGCGTCACATCGAATTCCAGGTGTTCGGCGACGGGGAAGGCCAGGCGATCCACCTGGGCGAACGCGACTGCTCGCTCCAGCGCCGCCACCAGAAGGTGCTCGAGGAAGCGCCCTCGCCCGTCATCACGCCCCAAGAGCGCGACCGCATGGGCGGCATCGTCGCCAAGGCGATGGCCGACATGGCCTACCGCGGCGCGGGCACAATCGAGTTCCTCTGGGAAAACGGCGAGTTCTACTTCATCGAGATGAACACCCGTCTTCAGGTCGAACACCCGGTGACCGAAGCGATCACCGGCCTCGATCTCGTGCGCGAGCAGATCCGCATTGCCGATGGCAAGCCGCTGTCGGTCGCGCAGGAGGACATCGAGTTCAAGGGCCACGCGATCGAATGCCGCATCAACGCGGAAGATCCGTGGAACTTCACGCCCTCGCCGGGCAAGGTGACCAACTACCACGCGGCGGGCGGCATGAACGTGCGGGTCGATTCGGGCCTCTACGCGGGCTACTCGATCCCACCCTACTACGATTCGATGATCGGCAAGCTGATCGTCTCGGGCCGCACCCGCGAGGGCGCGATCATGCGCCNGCGGGCTACTCGATCCCACCCTACTACGATTCGATGATCGGCAAGCTGATCGTCTCGGGCCGCACCCGCGAGGGCGCGATCATGCGCCTCAAGCGCGCGCTGGGTGAAATGGTGATCGAAGGCCCCAAGACCTCGATCCCGCTGCACCAGGCGCTGGTCGAGGACCCCGAGTTCAACCAGGGCGCCTACACCATCAAGTGGCTCGAGGAATGGCTGGCCAAGCGGGCCGCCAAGGGCTGAGAGTGACGATGAGCAAACCGATGAAATCCTACCTGGACTTCGAAAAGCCGATCGCCGAGCTCGACACGCGCGTGGCCGAGCTGCGCGCCACGGCCGAGGACAGCGGCGATCTCGACATCGAGTCCGAGATCGCCAAGCTCGCGGCCAAGAGCGAGGCGATGCTGGCCGCGACTTACGCCAGGCTCACCCCCTGGCAGAAGACCCAGGTCGCCCGCCATCCGCTGCGCCCGCACTTCACCGACTACGTGAACCTCGTGTTCACCGACTTCGTGCCGCTGGGCGGGGACCGCGTCTATGGCGAGGACGCCGCGATCCTGGGCGGCTTTGCCCGCCTCAACGGCCAGCGCGTCATGCTCATCGGGCACGAAAAGGGCAACGATACGGCCAGCCGCATCAAGCACAACTTCGGCATGGCCAAGCCCGAAGGCTACCGCAAGGCGATCCGCCTGATGGAGATGGCCAGCAAGTTCGGCGTTCCGGTGGTCACGCTGGTCGATACCGCGGGCGCCTTCCCCGGTGTCGAGGCCGAGGAACGCGGCCAGGCCGAAGCCATCGCCCGTTCGACCGAGGCCTGCCTCGGGCTCAAGGTGCCGATGGTCGCGGTGATCGTGGGCGAAGGCGGATCGGGCGGCGCGGTTGCGATCGCGGCGGCGAACAAGGTGCTGATGCTCGAACATTCGATCTATTCGGTGATCTCGCCCGAAGGCGCCTCCTCGATCCTGTGGCGCACGCCCGAAAAGGCGGCCGATGCGGCCACCGCGATGAAGGTCACCGCGCAGGATCTGCTCGAACTCAAGGTCATCGACGGCATCGTCGCCGAACCGCTGGGCGGCGCGCACCGCGATGCGGCCCGCACGGCCGCGGCGCTCGGCGCGGCGATCGAACGCGAACTCAAGGCGCTCGCCAAGGTCAAGCCCGACGCCCTGCTGCGCCAGCGCGAAGACCGCTTCCTCGCCATCGGCTCGCTCTGAGCGCGTAACCTTCGCGCAGGCCAACACCAATTGCCCCCGCAGGCTCCGGCCTTCGAGGACGCCTTCCAAGCAAGAAAACTCACCGTTCCGGCCCGCCTCGGCCCAGGACGGTGAGTTTTTTTTGATTCAGCGCCAACACCGCTGGTCGCCCTGGTCCCCATCCCTTTTCCAAGTGCAGCGTGCAAGCCGGCCCTTGCGCAACTTCCCTAGGGTGCCTGCCCATCATCCCTTGGTACAACGGCGCTAATCCTCTCTTTGCGCGCCGCGTCTCCGGGTGCAGACCGGCTCACAGGCAAAGCCCCCGGATGACGCCATCGGAAAGGGGGGATTGGGAGACGACATGGGCAACGGCGGGAAACCCCGTCTGACGCGATTGCGCCTGGTTGAAATGAACCTGGGCTTCTTCGGCCTGCAACTGAGCTTTGGGCTGCTGGTCGCCAATTCCAGCCCGATCTTCCGTACACTGGGGGCGAGCGAAGCCCTGCTGCCGCTGCTCTGGCTGGCGGGCCCGGTTACCGGCATGGTGGTGCAGCCGCTCGTCGGCGCGCTGAGCGACCGCACGGTCACGCGCTTCGGGCGGCGAACGCCCTATCTTCTGACCGGAGCCGCCATCGCCGCGCTCGGCCTGTGGCTGATGCCGTTCTCGCCCGTACTGTGGGTCGCGGTGGCGCTGGTCTGGCTGCTCGACACGGCCAACAACCTGATCCTCGAACCCTACCGGGCCTATGTCGTCGACCGCCTGCCGCCCGGACAGCGCCCGGCGGGCTTCCTCCTGCAAAGCGCGTTCACCGGCCTCTCGCAGACCCTGGCGCACCTGCTGCCTTCGCTGCTGGCGCTGTTCGTCCACCGCCACCTCACCGATGCCAACGGGATCGCGCTGACGGTGCGGGCGACTTTCGTCATCGGCGCGATCGTGACCGCCTCGACCATTGTCTACTCGCTCGTGCGGGTGCCCGAAACCGCGCTCCCCATCGCCCGGCCTGCGACACCGGCACCCGCATCTGCACAGACGGCGGCGGCGCGAACCGGCCTTTTCGCCTGGGCCATCGCCCAGGACCTCGTGGTGGCGCTGCGCGACATGCCCCGGCCCATGCGCCAGCTCGCGTTGCCCATGCTGTGCCAGTGGTACGCGATGTTCGCCTTCTGGCAGTATTTTACCGAGGTTGTCGCGCGCACGCGCTTCGCGACCTCCGATCCCACCTCGGACGCCTACCGCGAGGCGACGCTTACCGCGCAGCAACTGGGCGCGATCTACAACGCCATCGCCTTCCTCGCCGCGCTCGCCATGATCCCGCTGCTACGGCGTGTGCCGATCGCAAGGCTGCACGCCGCCTGCCTTGCGCTCAGCGGCCTCGCCATGGCGGCGATCCCCTTTGCCGGGCATTCGCAGCCCCTTCTTTACACGCTGATGCTGGGCATCGGCATTGGCTGGGCAGGCATGATGGGCAACAACCACGCCTTGCTCGGCGCCAGCCTGCCGCCCGGACGGATCGGCACGTACATGGGAATTTTCAATCTCTTCATCGTTATCCCGATGTTGTTCGAAACGCTCACCCTGCCCCTGATCTTCCAAACTATGCTTAACGGCGATCCGGCCCGCGTGTTGTTTCTGGCCGCGCTGCTGATGGGCGCGGGAAGCGTCTCCATTTTGCATGTAAAACCCGTTTCCTGAAAAGTCGTACTGCGATGCAATCGCAATCATTGGTACAAAGTACCTATCCGCGTGCCCAACAGAGTGCTAGGAATCGCCGCGATGGTGGAAAAACTGAAGGTTGAAGAAGGGGTTGAGACATCAGCCCCGCTCTTCACGGATGAGATCGAGGTACGCACTCTCGCCGATCTCGCCCGTCTTGCGGGCGTGTCAGCGGGCACCGTGTCGCGTGCCCTAGCCGGAAAATCTCTGGTTAACGTCGAAACCCGCGAGCGAATTCAAGCGCTTGCTCGAAAACACGGATTTCGTCCAAACCAGATGGCGAGCAAGCTGCGCTCACGCAGGACAGGCGTGATCGGAGTCGTAATTCCACTGGGGCACGACCGTCGCCAGCACATCTCGGACCCGTTTTTCCTGACGTTACTTGGTGCGCTGGCCGATCATCTGACCGAGAGCGGCTACGACCTCATGCTTAGTCGCGCCATTCCGGATGAAACAAGCGACTGGCTCGAACGCATGACCGGATCGGGCATGACCGACGGGGTCATCGTCATCGGCCAGTCCGACCAGTTCGAGGTGATCGAGAAAGTCGCCGCCCAGTACCGTCCGATGGTGGTTTGGGGCCACCACCGCCCCGGCCAGACCCACTGCGTGGTGGGCACCGACAACTTCCTGGGCGGCAAGCTCGCGACCGAACGGCTGATCCGGACCGGCGCCCGCCGCCTCGCCTTCCTCGGCGCGACCGGCGGGATCGAGATCGCCAAGCGTTTTGAAGGCACCGTCGCCGCCGCCAAGACCGCTGGCCTCACCGTCACCCATCTGCCGGTTCACATGGCCGACGAGCAGGTGGGCCACGAAGTCGCCGCCGCGCTCGGCAATGGCAGCGGCACCGATTTCGACGGCATCGTCGCGGGCTCGGACCTCATTGCGATGTCGGCGCTGCGCGTGCTCTACGAAAACGGCCAGCGCATCCCCGAGGAAGTTCAGGTCATCGGGTTCGACGACCTGCCGATCGCGGCCCAGACCTTCCCCCCGCTCTCGACCGTGCGCCAGGAAATCCAGGACGGCGCGCGGATCATGGTGGAGAAGCTCAAGGCCCGCATCGCCGGTCAGTCGACGGAGAGCGCGGTGATGCCGCCCAGCCTCGTGCTGCGCGCCTCGACCCGTTAGTTCGTTAAGTAATATATCTTAGCTGGCGCGCTTGAACGGGCGAGGCAGGCCGCTCGGGTCACGCGCGCTCCAGCGCTCGGGGCCGGGCCGATGCCCCCGCCCGCCCGTTCTCGCCCCTGTTCTCACCGCGACTCTCCTCCTTGGGCCACTGGCGCCAGCGCTGCGCGCAACGCGAGGGCACTGCCCCCTCTTCGCCGCGAGCGCGCGTGGCACTGTCCCGAACGCCACAGATGCGAAGCAATCGCACCTTGGACGTCGAAACCGCCTTTCGATCCGCAGCCCCAGCCGCTAGGCCGGTTTTTCCGGGAATCGATGTGGATGCAAGTCCATACGGCTTCTGCGTTTGTCCGCGGGCAAGGGTGTGCAAGAATCGTACAATGCTGATCGGGATTGATCTGGGAACGACCAACAGCGCGGTCGCGATCTGGAAGGATGGCGCAGCGCAGCTCGTGCCCAACGCGCAAGGTGCCCTGCTCACCCCCTCGGCGGTGAGCATCGCCCCCGACGCGCAGACCTGGATCGGCCCGCCCGCGCTCGACCGCCGGGCCGCCCACCCGCAGGACACCGCCACCAGTTTCAAGCGCCTTATGGGCACATCCGCAGACATCGTGCTGGCGGGCCGGACCTACCGCGCCGAGGATCTCTCCGCGCTCGTGCTCGGCGCGCTCATGCGCGATGTGGCCGCGCTCACCGGCACGATGCCCAGCGAAGCGGTGATCACCGTTCCCGCCTACTTCAACGATCGCCAGCGCAAGGCCACGCGCAAGGCGGGCGAACTGGCCGGGCTGACCGTGCGTCGGCTGATCAACGAGCCGACCGCCGCGGCGCTCGCCTTCGGGCTCCAGGACAAGGGGGAGCGCGAACCGTTCCTGGTCTTCGACCTGGGCGGTGGCACCTTCGACGTCTCGATCGTCGAGATGTTCGACGGCATCGTCGAAGTGCGCGCCTCGGCGGGGGACAACCGGCTGGGCGGGGATGACTTCGACACCGCGCTGGCCGCCCTCGCCCGTCCGCTGATCGATCCCGCCAGGCGGCTCGACGCGCTCGATCCGGCGCGGGCCAGAAGCCTGCTGGAACGCGCTGCCGAACGCTGCCGCAAGGCGCTGAGCACCGCGAGCGAGGCACCCTTCACCGTGACCCTCGACGACGAGACGCAGCTTTCGGCCCCGATCACCCAGGACGCCTTCGAGAGCGCCTGCGCACCGCTCGTCGACCGCTTGCGCGCGCCCGTCGTGCGCGCGCTGCGCGACAGCGCGATCGAGGCCAGCGAGCTGTCCGACATCGTGCTGGTCGGCGGGGCCACGCGCATGCCCGTGGTGCGCAAGGCAATCACCCGGCTGTTCGGCCGCTTTCCCAACACCACCGTCCACCCCGACCACGCCGTGGCGCTGGGCGCGGCGATCCAGGCCGGGCTCGCCGGGCGCGACGCCGCGCTCGAGGAAGTGCGCATCACCGACGTATGCCCCTATACCCTGGGCGTCGAAGTGGCCGAAGCCGATGCCCACGGGGGCCTTCAGAAGGGCCTGTTTTCCCCGATCATCGAGCGCAACACACCGGTCCCGGTGAGCCGGGTCGAATCCTACTCGACCCTTGCCGACGGGCAGAAGCACATCGAATTCGGCATCTACCAGGGCGAAGCGCGCGAAGTCGCGCGCAACGTGCGGCTCGGCGACATCCGCGTGCCGGTCCCGCCGCGTCCGGCCGGCGAAATCGACGTCAGCGTGCGCTTCTCCTACGACAGTTCGGGCCTGCTCGAAGTCGACATCCACGTCCCCGCCGACGACAGCCGCCACAATCTGGTCATCGTCGACGAGGAAGACCGTGGCCGCGAGGACGACCTGGCCGAGCGCCGCGCGCGCCTCGCCAGCCTCAAGTTCCACCCGCGCGAGGAGGCCGAGAACGTCGCGCTGCTGGCGCGGGCGGAGCGCTGCTACGAGGATCACATCGGCGACCTGCGCCGCATGATCGGCCATTGGATCACCCACTTCAACGGGGCGCTCGACACGCAGGACCCGCGCGTCATCCTCGCGGCGCGCGCGACGCTGAGCGAGCGGCTCGCCGAGCTGGAAAGCGCCGGTCCGCTATGACCGCCCTCCCCTCCGCACGGATCGCGCGCGGATCGCGCGCGCGCGCCGAGCGGCCATGACCCAGCCCTTCCCCTGGTCGATCCTGGGCATCGCCCCGACGCGGGAGCGCAAGGCGATCCGTTCGGCCTATGCCCGTGCGATCAAGGCGATGGACCTCGACGCCGATGTCGAAGGCTATGCCCGGCTGCGCCACGCGCGCGACGTCGCGCTGCAGCGCGCCGCCGCGCCCGAGACCGGCGAGGCC
>NZ_JALHLF010000139.1 GCF_022832435.1 Novosphingobium organovorum
GGTCCCGCCGGAGCGCCGGGGGCGCCGGGCGCGGCCAAGGGCGCACCGGGCGCGAACGACGATTTCGCCGCGCGTATCGGGGGCACCAATTCCACCGCGTCCGCCGCGCGCACCTTCGATCCGGCGACCACGGTGACCCAGGGCACGCTGATCCCCGCCGTGCTCGAAACCGCGATCGACACCGAAGTGCCCGGCTACGTGCGCGCCATCGTGTCGACCGACGTGCGCAGCTTCGATGGCAAGAAGGTGCTGATCCCGCGCTCCTCGCGGCTGATCGGCCAGTACAAGAGCGGGCTGACCGCCGGGCAGAAGCGCGCCTACGTGATCTGGACCAGGCTGATCCGGCCCGACGGGGTCTCGGTCGACATCGGCTCGCCCGCGATTGCCTTTGGCGGCGAGACCGGCCTTGCGGGCAAGGTCAACAACCACTTCTTCACCCGCTTCGGCTCGGCGATCCTGCTCTCGGTGGTCGATGGGCTGACCACGCTGGCTTCGGGCGGCAGTTCGGTGGTGATCGGCTCGGGCTCCTCGGCGGCGTCTTCGGCGGTGCAGAGCACGGCGAACGTGGGGCCGACGATCCGCGTGCGCCAGGGCCAGCCGATCCGCGTGTTCACCGCCAAGGATCTCGATTTCGGTTCGGTGCAGTGAGACAGGGGAAGGGGCACACCCATGGCCGAGGTTCTGACACTTTCGACCGGGATGCCGGCAACCGGGATGCCGTCCGTGGGACGCAGCGCCGCCGTGGCTGATCCTGTGTCCGAATTCGGCGCGGAGGCCCCGGTCGCGCGCAGCGTCTATCTCGACGCCTATCTCGCGCCCTTGCGCCCCTGGCTCGACCGCGAGAGCGTGACCGAAATCCTCGTCAACCGCCCCGGCGAGATCTGGGTCGAGGATGCCGCCCCGCGCGGTGGCGCGCCGGGAATGCAGCGCCTCAGCCTGCCCGAAATGGACAACCGGCTGCTCCAGCGGCTGGCCGAACAGGTCGCGCGCATCAGCCACCAGGGCATCAACCGCGAACACCCGCTGCTGTCCGCCACGCTGCCCGCTTACGCCGGACAGTCGGGCGCGCGTATCCAGCTCGTCGGCCCGCCCGCCACGCGCGCCAACTGGGCCATGGCGATCCGCCGCCACCGCCTGCTCAACCTCCCGCTCGACGCCTACGATCGCGGCCCGATCATCCCTTCGCGCGAAACGCCGATGCCCGATGCCATGGCCGAACCGATCGCGTACTTGCGCGAGGCGATCCGGCGCCGCCGCACGATCCTCATCGCGGGGGGCACCTCGACCGGCAAGACCACCTTCCTCAACGCCATGCTCGCCGAAATCCCCGGTGATGAGCGCGTGGTGCTGGTGGAGGATACCGCCGAACTCAAGCTGCCCGGCGCCAACGGGGTGGGGCTGATCGCGGTCAAGGGCGAGCTGGGCGAGGCCAGGGTTTCGGCCAACGACCTGCTGCAGGCCGCGCTGCGCCTGCGCCCGGACCGCATCGTGCTGGGCGAGCTGCGCGGGACCGAGACGGTCTCGTTCCTGCGCGCGATCAACACCGGCCACCCCGGCTCGTTCTCGACCGTGCACGCCAACACCCCGCGCGGCGCGCTCGAACAGATCGCGCTGATGGCGATGCAGTCGAACATCGGGCTGACCCGCGCCGAAACGCTCGAATACGCGGCGAGCGTGATCGACGTGGTGGTCCAGCTCGACCGCCAGGACGGGCGGCGCGGGATCAGCCAGATCGCGGAGAGCCACACGCTGGTCGCCTGAGGGGGCCGGGTTGCGTTTGCGGCCAAGGCGTGGGAAAGCGGCGCGCCTTGGGTGTGCAACCGAAAAAGGCTTTCCCCGCGATGACCATCAAGCTGATCTGCCTCGATGCCGACGACACGCTGTGGCACAACATGCGCCACTTCAACGCGGCGTTCGAGGCGGTGCGCGATCTGGTCGCCCCGTTTGCCGAGGCGCAGGTCTCGCAGGACGCGCTCGACGAAGTGCAGGTGCGCAACATTTCGCTCTACGGCTATGGCGCGAAGGGCTTCACGCTCTCGATGATCGAGGCCGCCGCGCAGCTCGCCGGCGAGAATTTCTCTCGCGCGCTGGTCGAGGAGATCCTCCAGGTCGGGCGGCGCCTCTTGACCCATCCGGTCGAACTGCTCGACGGGATCGACGCGACGCTGGGCCAGTTGAAGCAGCGCGGCACGCTGGTCCTCGTCACCAAGGGCGATCTGCTTCACCAGGAAGTCAAGCTCGCCGCCTCGGGGGTGGGCCAGCTGTTCGGCGCGGTGAAGATCGTGAGCGACAAGACCACGCAGACCTTTGAAGATGTCTTCGCCGAGTTCGGCGTCGCCCCGCACGAGGCGGTGATGGCGGGGGACAGCCTGCGCTCGGACGTGCTGCCCGCGCTCGAAGCCGGGGCCTACGCCGCCTATGTCCCGCAGGACGGCGCCTGGGGTCACGAACAGGAAGGCACGCGCCCCACCGGCCCGCGCTATCGTGAACTGGGCGCCCTGCGCGAACTGGTGGGCTGGATCGACGCGATCAACGCGGGTTAGGGCCAGGCGGCGAGGGTCAATTCGTAGGTCTGGTTTCGCCCCGTTGCGGACGTTGGTGCTGATGCGGTTCAGTGACGCATTAGGGTGGGAAGCGGGCAGTTCTATATTCGCTGGTTCAAGCCCTGAATGGAAACTCCCGAAGGTGCTTTGCCGCTATCGTGACTTTAGATAGCGCAGTCCCAGTCTCTCTCGCCAACTCTTGGAACTCTGCCAATTTCGCGCTTGCGCACCAATCAGCAAGTTGAAGAAGTCTGTCTAGAAAATGGTCGATTTGCTCAGTATTTTCGGGTGAACGGATAGGAATGAAAAGGTCGCCTAGATTAATGAGCGGAACGATGGCCGGATTGATATCGTGATCGGCTCCATCGCTCTCAAACCATAGTGATCCGCCATAGCCGCTTCGCTTGAAGGCTGATCGCCACCACTTCTCTTGGTAGAAAATCGACAGGTCATCGCGTTGCCGGAGGATCAGGCGGGGTTCATCCTTTCGACCAGTGGCGGAAATGCCTCGGACCTGTGCCCGCTCTCGCAAACCGTCCAAAGCCCAGCGCTTATAGTCCTTCGCATTCATTGGATTGGAGTAGCTTTGATCTTGTGACGCGCAAAGCCAAATGTCCGCAATCGGTCCTTAGCTGCGATTGGTCAGCGACACTTACAAAGTCCGCTTCCCACCCAATTCAGACGCTTCACGCAGCCTTGAAAGCGTCCACGCCCGTCAGGNTCCTTAGCTGCGATTGGTCAGCGACACTTACAAAGTCCGCTTCCCACCCAATTCAGACGCTTCACGCAGCCTTGAAAGCGTCCACGCCCGTCAGGCGCTGACCGGCGCGCCGTCGGGGCCGAGCACTGCCCATTCGCGGCCCAGCCATTCGGCGAGCGCCTTCATGTCCTTGGCGCTCGAGGCGGTGTAGAGCGCGCGCGCTTCTTCGCTTAGCGTCAGGGTGATGCGCGTGGGGCTCGCTTCGAGCCGGGTCAGGTCGATCGCGCGTGCCGAGCCGCCGTGGAGGCGCCGGCACAGCCGCACCGCAAGTCCCCAGCCGATCGCGTGGTTGAGATCCTCGCGCGCCGCAAGGCGCGGGAAGGGATCGGGAATTCCAGCGAGCCCGGCGTTGGCGAAGACCGTCATGGCCATCATCGCGCGCCCGCGCATGTCGAGCCCGATCCAGCGTTTGCGCAGCGCCCAGGTGGTCGCCTCCTCGGTGCGCAAGTTGGGTTCGGTGCGCATCGCGACGAGCGCGAGCAGCGTTGCCGCCTGGCGCAAGTCGCCGTCGTGGTCGGCATCGTCGCACACCGGGGCGCACCATTCGGCCACGCGCACCGCGCCTTCGGTCGAGACCCGCGCGCCTTGCGCAAAGCCCGAGACACTCGCGAGCATGGGCGGTTCGGCCTGGATTTCGGGGGGAAGCTGGGCGTGCAGCAGCCCTTCGCGAAGACCCCAGGAGGAAAATACGATCTCGCTTGGTTCGAGCGCGGTGATGACCTCGACCAGCAGCGCCGCGGCGTCGGGCAGGCTGGCCTGGCGCGCGCTGGAAATGCGCGGGTCCGGGTTCTCCAGCTTGCCCTTGGCGAACTGGCGGCCGAGCCGCAGCACCTCGCCTGCAGGCAGCGCGAAGCCGTGCGGGTCGTCGACCGGCCAGTTCAGCTCGCGCATGGCCTGGAGCGCGAAGGCGCGCCACGAACCACCCACGATGTACACCGGTTCGCCTCTGGCCGTAGCGCCGCCCTGACCGGCGGTCTCGCCAAGCGGCCAGCCGGTGGCGCGGATGCCCGCCTGGACATGGGCGGAGAACGCCGCCGTACCGCTCTTGCGCAGTTCGGGCAGGCGCAGCGTGCCGAAGGGCATGGTCACCCCGTCGTCGTGGATCGCGCCGTCCTCGACCCCGATCAGTTCGAGGCTGCCGCCGCCAAGGTCGGCCACGGTGCCGTGCGCGCCGGGAAAGGCGGCGAGCACGCCCATCGCGCTGGCGCGCGCTTCCTCGTCGCCCGAAAGCAGCCGCGGAGCGAGCCCGAAGCCGCGCACCGCCTCGAGGAAGGCGGGGCCGTTCGAGGCGTCGCGCGCGGCGGCGGTGGCCACGCAGTCGACCGTCTCGACCCGGTGCAGCGCCACGAGGCGGGCGAAGCGTTCGAGCGCGGTGAGCGCGGTCTTCAGCGCCTTTTCCGAAAGCGTGCCGTCACGGTCGAGATCGCGGCCGAGCCGGGCGTTGACCTTTTCGTTGAGGATGACCACCGGCGCGCGCGGCGGCCCGCCATAGATGACGAGACGCACCGTGTTCGATCCGATGTCGATAATCGCGCGCTTTGCGTTCGAGTGGCTGATGCCGATCATGCGTATGAGACGATCCCGCTGCAGGTCCTGTTGCGCGCCCCTATGTCAGATGTTGCCCCGCCGAAGCGAGAGCTTGGGCACCTTTCGTCCACTGGCAAGCGAGGCACCGCGCCCCGAAAGCGATGGGTTGGTCATGAAATAGCGGTGAAGGTTGAACGGTTCCTCGCTGTCACCCACGCGCTGCGACGTACCATCGGGGTGGAGCAGCCAGGATTGCTCGGTATCGATCAGGTTGGCGAGCAGGACCTGATCGAGCACCTGGTCGTGGACGGTCTTGTTGCGCATGGGAATCATGATCTCGACCCGGCGGTCGAGATTGCGGCTCATGCCGTCGGCCGAGGTAATCATCACTTCGGCCTGGCGGCTGGGCAGCGGCGCGCCGTTGGCGAAGGCCCAGATGCGGCTGTGTTCGAGGAAGCGGCCGATCACCGACTTGACCGAGATGGTCTCCGAGAACCCCTCGATACCGGGCCTGAGGCAACAGATCCCGCGCACCACCAGCGTGATGTCGACCCCGGCCTGCCCGGCCTGGTAGAGCCGGTCGATCAGGTCGGGATCGGTCAGCGAGTTCATCTTGGCCCAGATCGCGGCGGGTTTGCCCGCGCGCGCGTTGGCGGTTTCGGCGTCGATCAGCTCGTAAAGCCGCGCGCGCAGCGTCATCGGCGAGATCGCGAGCAGTTCCATCGCCTCGGGTTCGACGTAGCCGGTGACGAAGTTGAACAGCTTGCCCGCGTCGCGCCCGGCCGCCGGGTCGCAGGTGAAGTAGCTGAGGTCGGTGTAGATGCGCGCGGTCACCGGGTGGTAGTTGCCGGTGCCGAAGTGGCAGTAGGTGCGGTAGCCCGCGCCGTTGGCCAGATCGCTCTCGCGCCGCACCACGATCGAGGTCTTGGCGTGGGTCTTCCAGTCGATGAAGCCGTAGATCACCTGGACCCCGGCGCGTTCGAGCTGGCCGGCCCACAGCAGGTTCTGCTCTTCATCGAAGCGGGCCTTGATCTCGACCACCGCGGTGACCGACTTGCCCGCCTCGGCGGCCTGGATCAGCGCCGAGATGATCGCCGACTGCTTGCCCGCGCGGTAGAGCGTCTGCTTGATCGCGATCACGTCGGGATCGCGCGCGGCCTGTTTGAGGAAATCGATCACCACCTCGAAGCTTTCGTAAGGGTGGTGGACGACGATGTCCTTCTCGCGGATGGCGGCGAAGATGTCGCCATCGTGTTCGAGCACGCGTTCGGGGTAGCGCGGCGAATAGGGCTCGAACTTGAGCTCGGGGCGGTCCTCCTCGCAGATCACCGAGACGCCGGAAAAGCCGATCAGCCCCTCGGTCTTCATGATCAGCGCCTGGTCGAGCCCGAGTTGCCCGCGCAGCATGTCCTCGGCGGCGGGATCGAACTTGCCCTGGAGCTGGAGCACGATGACGAGCCCGCGGCGGCGGCGCTGGATCGCGCTGCGGAAGTAGCGCACGAGGTCCTCGGCGTCTTCCTCGATCTCGATGTCGCTGTCGCGCAGGATGCGGAATACGCCGTGCCCGCCCACGCGAAAGCCGGGAAACAGCGTGGCGGCGTTGCGGCAGATGATGTCCTCGATCGAGATCCACGCCGCTTCCTCGCCCGGAATGCGCACGAAGCGCGGCAGCGGGGCGGGGATCAGCACCATCTCCATCACCGGCGCGTTGTCGGCGATGCGGCTGAGCGAGAACAGCACCCCGATGCCCTGGTTGGCAACGAAGGGGAAGGGGTGCGCGGGGTCGATCGCCTGCGGGGTGATGACCGGCATGATGTCGGTCGCGAAATAGTCCCTGAGCCACTGTTCGCGCACCGGATCGAGCGTCTCGTCGCCGACCACGCGGATGCCCGCCTCAGCCAGTTCGGTCTTGAGCACGCTCCAGCTGTCCTGCTGGATCGTCTCGAGTTCGAGGACTTTCTCGTGCGTCGCGGCAAGCGCCTGGCTGGGCGTCAGCCCGTCGATCGAGGCTTCCTCGATCTTGCGGCGCACCTGCCCGGCAAAGCCCGCCACGCGCACCATCAGGAACTCATCGAGGTTGCTGCCCGAGATCGAGAGGAAGCGCAGGCGTTCGAGCAGCGGGTAGTTGGCGTTCGAGGCTTCGGCCAGCACGCGCTCGTTGAAGGCCAGCCAGCTCAGCTCGCGGTTGAAGAAGCGCGTGGGGCTGCTGGCCAGCGCGACGGCGTCCGGCCCCGGCGCGCCGCCGGTCCGCGCGTCCTCGCCGTCAGCGGGGGCAGGGCCCGTGGCGGTTGAAGTCGGCATCGGCGTCGTGGGGCTCAGGGCGCTCGCTTCGGGCATGGGTCGCTGTCGTTCCTTGATCGTATCGTCGTTCGGCGCGTGGCACACCGGCCGCCGCTTCGGCCGCCCTTTGCACGCCTGCATGACGTTAGTGCGGCATATATGACACCGCTGCGCCATCGTAATCAATTGCGCGGCCGCATCAAATGCACGGCCTGAAGTATAAAGTCCGGCACCAGCCCGCGCCCCCACCCGACCTCCCAACTAATGTACACT
>NZ_JALHLF010000014.1 GCF_022832435.1 Novosphingobium organovorum
GCCCGTTCGCTCGGCCAGGCCGCAGGGCTCACCCCCGCCGCCGCACGCTGGTACGATACGCACCACTGGCTGCGCGGCTGGGCGCTCGCCGCGCTGGCCGGGTTCCTCGTCATGGGGACCTATTACGACCACTACACCGCGGCCCTGCTCCCCTCGCTCAGCGTGCTCATCGCCCCGGCGCTGGGCACCGACGCGCCGCGGCGGGTGGTGACCGCGCTCGTCTTCGCCTTCCTTCTGGTCGCGGGCAGCGCGATCCTGGTAAGCAACCGCATCGGCTTTGGCGGCGCGCGCGATCTTGCCGTCGCGGCACGCGCGATCGAGGCGAACCTCGACGGGCGCTGCCTCTACGTTTTCGAAGGCAACGCCGCGCTCTATTCGGCGACCAGCGCCTGCATGGTGAGCAAGTACGCCTTCCCCCAGCACCTCTCGGGCGCGACCGATGCGGTGGCGCTGGGCGAGGATTCGCGCGCCGCGCTGGCCCGCGCGCTGGCGCGCCGCCCCGGCGTGATCGTGACCGGGCAGAAGCCGCTCCAGAGCCGGTCCAACTGGGCGGTCTGGCCGCTGATGGGCCGCACGCTGGCGCGCGACTACGAAGCCTTTGCCGACGTCAGGCTGGGCCACGTCAAGCTGCGGCTGTGGCGCTTGCGCAAGGCTCGCGCTCCCAGCCGCTGAGCGCTGCGCTCAGCGCGCCTTGGCGATCGAAAAGCCGTGGGTTTTCGCCGCGTCCTTGGTCGATTCCTCGGTGCGGTTGAGCGCCTTGGCGATTTCCTTGAGCCCCTTGCCCTTGCCCGCCAGGGTCTGGAGCTTTTGCAGTTCTTCCGGCTTCCAGGGCTGCTTGTGCTTGGCGATCTTCTGGCTCATCGTGTGATCTCTTGCGCTGATGGGGTCGTGGCGGGCGTGGTGCCCGCCAGCAAACCGCAGGAAGCCGCAGTTCGCTCTGCGGCCAATGCCGAAAAACCGGAGCGGAGCCGAAGCTCTCACCCCTCGGTGTCCCAGGGCACGTCGTCACCCTGATCCTCGACGACGTCAGCCTTCTTGGCAGGGGCCTTCTTCGCGGCCGCCTTCCTGGCCGGAGCCTTCTTGGCGGCCGGCTTGGCCTCGCCGTCCTTGGCCGCGGCCTTCTTGGGCGCCGCCTTCTTCTTGGGGGCGGCCTTCTTCCTGCCCTTGGGCGGGCCCTTGGCGGCCTTGGCGTCGATCAGCGCGATCGCCTCGGCGTCGGTCAGGTCCTCGGGCTTGGCGTCGCGCGGGAGCGTGGCGTTGTAGGTGCCATCGGTCACGTAGGGGCCATAGCGGCCCGACATGACCTTCATCTCGCCCTCGGTCGTGGGATGCTTGCCGAGCACCTTGATCGGCTCGGCCTTGGCGCGCGCGCCCCGCCCGCCGCCCTGCGCCGCTTCGGCGAGGATGGAGACGGCCGCGTTCATCCCGGTCTCGAACACGTCGGCCGTCGTACGCAGCTTGCCGTACTTGCCATCGTGCAGCAGGTACGGCCCGTAACGCCCGATGTTGGCGACGATTTCCTGCCCGGTTTCGGGGTGCGTACCGACCGTGCGCGGCAGGCTCAGCAGCTTGAGCGCCCAGTCGAGCGTCAGCTCGTCGATGTCCTTGGGGATCGAGGCGCGCTTGGCCTCCTTGCCCTCGCCCAGCTGGATGTAGGGGCCGAAGCGACCGACCTTGCGCACGATTTCCTCGCCGGTCTCGGGGTCCTTGCCCAGCGCCTCATCGTCCGCCTGCTCGCCGCTGCCACCGGGCTGCGCGAACTTGCGGGTGAACTTGCACTCGGGATAGTTCGAACAGGCGATGAAGGCGCCGTAGCGGCCACCGCGCAGCGACAGGCGCCCTTCCCCGCACTTGGGGCACACGCGCGGGTCCGAACCATCGTCCTTGGGGGGGAAGAGGTAGTCGGAGAGAAACTCGTCGAGCGCCTCGGTCACTTCGGAGGGCTTCTTCTCCATGACCTCGTCGGACTTGGGCTTGAAGTCGCGCCAGAAGGCCTCGAGCAGCTCCTTCCATTCCTGTCGGCCACCCGACACGTCGTCGAGTTCGTCCTCCATCCCGGCGGTGAAGTCATAGGCGACATAGCGCTCGAAGAAGCGTTCGAGGAACGAGGTGAGAAGTCGGCCCGATTCCTCAGCGAAGAAGCGGTTTTTCTCGGTCCGCACGTAGGCGCGGTCCTTGAGCACCTGGATCGTCGCGGCATACGTCGACGGGCGCCCGATGCCCAGTTCCTCCAGCCGCTTGACGAGGCTGGCTTCCGAAAAACGCGGCGGCGGCTGGGTGAAGTGCTGCTCGGCCGAAACGCTCTTCTTGGCGGGCATGTCGCCCGACTTCATGAACGGCAGCAGGCCGCCGTCGTCGTCGTCACCCTTGTTGTCCTGCCCTTCCTCGTAAACCGCGAGGAAGCCGGGGAACTTGACCACCTGACCCGAGGCGCGCAGCTCGTTCTGGCCGGTCCCGTCGCGCAGGGTGACGGTGGTGCGCTCGAGCTGGGCGGAGGCCATCTGGCTGGCCATCGCGCGCTTGAAGATGAGATCGTAAAGCCGCGCCGCATCGCCCGAACCATAGGTATCGCGGGTGAAATCGGTCGGGCGGATCGCCTCGTGGGCTTCCTGCGCGTTCTTGGCCTTGGTCTCGTAGTGGCGCGGCTTGTCGGGCAGGAAGTGCGCGTCGTAGCGCTCGGCCACGGCCTTGCGGCAATCCTGGATCGCGCTCGGGTCCATCTGCACGCCGTCGGTACGCATGTAGGTGATCGCGCCCGCCTCATAGAGGCCTTGCGCCACGCGCATGGTCTGGCTGGCCGCGAAGCCGAGCTTGCGCGCGGCCTCCTGCTGGAGCGTCGAGGTGGTGAACGGGGGCTGCGGATTGCGCCGATGCGGCTTGGTCTCGACCGTCTCGACCCGGAACGCGCCGTTTTCGACCGCGGCCTTGGCGCGCAGCGCCACGCCTTCCTCGCCAAGGCTGAGACGATCGAGCTTGTTGCCCTCGAAGGTCACCAGCTTGGCGGCGAAATCGGTCCCGTCGTGCGCCATGAGCGCGCCGACCGACCAGTATTCCTGCGGCTTGAACGCCTCGATCTCGCGTTCACGATCCACGATGATGCGCAGAGCGACCGACTGCACGCGGCCCGCCGACTTGGCGCCGGGCAGCTTGCGCCAGAGCACCGGCGAAAGCGTGAAGCCGAACAGGTAGTCGAGCGCGCGGCGCGCGAGATAGGCATCGATCAGGTCCTGATCGAGCTCGCGCGGCTCCTGCATGGCCTTGGTGACGGTCGCCTTGGTGATCGCGTTGAACGTGACGCGCTCGACCTCCTTGGGCAGCGCGCGGCGCTTCTTGAGCAGCTCGAGCACGTGCCAGGAGATGGCTTCCCCTTCGCGATCAGGGTCAGTCGCGAGGATCAGACGGTCGGCTTCCTTGGCCGCATCGGTGATCGCGCGGACCTGCTTCTGCTTGTCGCCGTACAGCTCCCAGTCCATCTCGAAGCCCTCGTCCGGGCGCACCGAGCCGTCCTTGGGCGGCAGGTCGCGGACATGGCCGTAGCTGGCGAGTACCTTGTAGTCCTTGCCGAGGTATTTTTCGATGGTCTTGGCCTTGGCAGGCGACTCAACGATAACAAGCTGCATTTCAGACTTTCTTTTATGCCCCTCACGTGCGTGCGTGTGCACATACACGTGTATGTGTGTACGCATAGGGTGGGAATCGCAGGAGCGGTTCGTCAAGCACCAAAGCATGACAGGGACGTTTCAATCGCATCACGCCGATTGCCGGGCAATGACCCTTCGCAATATCGCGAACAGCCGCACACCATCGCTTCCACCAATCGGCAGAAGGTTTATCACTGCCCCGCCTGAAGCGACCGTCGTGCCGGCAGCGGCAAGAGCAACGCTCCATTCACGCCATCCGTGGGCATGGGGCGTCGCCGCCACGAGGTGCGCATAGGCGAAGAGAACCCCAGCCAGGAGCAATTCAGCCAGCGGCCCACTCGCAAACATGACAGCCGCGTCGCGAACCTGCGCCTGAGGATGCCAGCGGACAACGACATAACCCGCAATATCGCTTCCTCTCGGGCGCCGGGCGGAACTCATTGGGCGCGTCGTCAAATCGAAAGCGAAAGGCAGAACGGCAATGCGTATCACGCGGCTCCCACTTGCCCACGCGCCGCCTGCATGCCCCAATTCGTGAACCAGCGTCACCAGCCACTGCACCGCCAAAATAACGCAGGGCACAGCCACGCCTTCGTGTACCAGCCCCGCACGATCGAACGCATCACCCGCCGCGAAAAAGACAGACAGGGCGAATAGAATCCTTAAGCCCCGCCCAACCCCTGTTAGGATTCGTGCGATCATCCAAAGCCCTCTTCGAGTTGCAATTCTTCTTCGGGCAGCCGCAGATGGATGGCAATGGGAAGCGGTAGAATACGCACTTCCCAGCTACCTTACGATCAAGACAAACTGACCCGCCCACCCGCGTGGCGCACCAGCCGTCCGGCGAGTTCGAGTTCGAGCAGCGCGAGCTGGACCGAGGCCGCGCTGGCCCCGCTCTGGCGGATCAGTTCGTCCACGCCGACAGGCGCGGTGGTGAGCAGCGCGGCAACCTCGGCCGGATTGTCATCGCTTGCAGGCTCGCCGCCCTCCCCGGCCAGGTCCCAGGCCTCGTTTTCCTCGCGAAAGGTCGAACGGGGCGAGAGGCCGTCGAAGGCGGTGAGCAGTTCGCGCACGTCCTCGACCGACTGGACCAGCACCGCGCCATCGCGGATGAGGCCGTTGCAGCCGTGCGCGCGCGGATCGAGCGGGGAGCCGGGGATCGCCATGACCTCGCGCCCCATCTCGCCCGCCAGCCGTGCGGTGATGAGCGAGCCCGACTTGGGCGCCGCCTCGACCACCAGCGTGCCCGCGCTCAGCCCGGCGATGATCCGGTTGCGCGCGGGGAAATGGCGCGCGAGCGGTTCGGCTCCGGGAGGCTGTTCGGCGAGCAGCAGGCCCTTTTCGGCAATGCGTTCGTGCAGTTCGGCGTGCTGGGGCGGGTAGGCGATGTCGATCCCGCTGGCGATCACCCCCACCGTCGCGCCGCCGGCGGCCAGCGCGCCTTCGTGCGCCGCCCCGTCGATCCCGCGCGCCAGCCCCGAGACCACGGTGTAGCCTGCCTGCGCCAGTCCATGCGCGAAGTCGCGCGCCAGCCGCACCGCCGCCGCCGAAGCGTTGCGCGCGCCGACCATCGCGACGCAGGGACGGTGCAGCAGAGCGACGTTCCCCCGGCAGGTCAGAATCGGCGGCGCGCCGGGCGCGGCGGCCAGCAGCGGGGGATATTCGGGCGAATCGTGAAAGAGATAGCGCGCGCCCGCCTTGCGCATCGCGGCGGCCTCAGCGTGGATCTGGCCGACCGGGGCAATGGCATAGCGCTTGCCCGCCTTCCCGGCGAGATCGGGCAGCGCCTCAAGCGCGGCGGTGGCGGTCGCGAAGCGGCTCAGCAGCTGGCGATAGCTGACCGGCCCGACATGGGGCGAACGCAGCAGGCGAATGCGCGCAAACGCCTCTTCCTGCGTAAGATCGCGCGCTTCGACTTCGGCCCCGTTCGCTCCGTCCATTCGCCCCCGCTCGAAATGCCTACTTCTTGCTGCCCACGCGGGGCTCGGTGCCCGCGATCAGGCGGGCGATGTTGGCACGATGCTGAAACAGCACGACCAACGCAATAACCCCTAGAACCATTGCGGCTTCATTCTGGCCGAGCGCGAGCGCAACGAGCGGCGCGATCACCGCCGCACACATCCCCGCGACCGAGGAAATACGCACCAGCGCGAGCAGGCCGATCCACGCGACAGCATAGGCCAGCCCGATCGGCCAGGCGTAGCCAAAGGCGATCCCCGCCGTCGTCGCCACGCCCTTGCCACCCTTGAAGCGCAGCCACAGCGGGAAGCAGTGCCCGGCGAAGGCGCCCAGCGCCGCGGCCCAGGTATAGGCCGGCCACAGCGCCGCGGCGATCAGTACGGCGGCCAGTCCCTTGGCCAGATCGAGCAGCAGCGTGGCCGCGGCCAGCTTCTTGTTGCCGGTCCGCAGGACGTTGGTCGCCCCGATGTTGCCCGAACCGATCGAGCGCAGGTCCTGCGTCCCCGCCATGCGGGTGAGCAACAGGCCAAAGGGTATCGAACCGAGGGCATAGCCCGCGAGCGGTGCAAGAATCCAATCCATCGCGCGCCCATAGCCCGAATGCGCGTCAAGGCGAAGACGTGTTGCTTTGCCTGCGCGTCCAATTGCGCCATCGCGCCTTGTTCCCGTGTGTGAAACGGGCCAGACTGGGGTTCGATTCAGGGCAAGGCAATGGCGACAGAAACTCTCGAAGAGCCCCGCACGGGGCAATCCGGCACCGCGCCGCGCGCGTCCATCATCGATGCGGCCGCGCCCGTGCTGCTGTTCGATTCGGGCGTGGGCGGGCTCACCGTGCTCGAAGAAGTGCGCCGCAGCCTGCCCGATGCGCCCATTCTCTACGCCGCGGACACCGCCGGCCTGCCCTATGGCACCAAGAGCGAGGCGCAGATCGCCGCGCGCGTCGCCGGGCTGCTGGGCCGCATGGCCGAGCGCTTTCGCCCCCGCCTCATCTGCATTGCCTGCAACACCGCCTCGACCATTGCGCTGGGCATGGTGCGCGAAGTGCTGGAAACCCCGATCGTGGGCACCGTCCCTGCGATCAAGCCCGCCTCCGCGATGACCCGCAGCGGGGTGATCGGCCTGCTCGGCACGCAGGCGACGATCCGCCAGGGCTATGTCGATCGGCTCGAACGCGAATTCGCCGCCGACAAGCGCCTGCTGCGGCACGGCGCGCCCGAACTGGTCGACGCGGCCGAAGCCAAGCTGCGCGGAGAACCCGTCGATCCGGCCGCGATTGCGCACGCGGTCGAAGCCCTGCGCACGATGCCCGGCGGCGCGCAGATCGACACCGTGGTCCTTGCCTGCACGCATTTTCCGCTGCTCGAAGAGGAACTCGCCCCCGCCTTCGGACCCGATGTGCGCTTCGTCCACGGCGCGCAAGGCATCGCGCGCCGGATCTCGCACCTGCTCGAAGGGCAGCCGTTCGCGCGCAGCGGCCCCGACCGCGCGCTGTTCACCGGCGACCCGGCTTTCGCCGAGGCCTACCGCGCCGCGCTCGATGGGCGCGGGCTCAGCGTGATCGAACGCTTCTGAAGCGTGGCCAGGCCCGCCGCTTGTTGACCGCGATCAATGCCCTCTTGCGCAATCCACGCGATGAGAGCGGCCATCCGGGAAACTGCGCAAGTCCTTCGAGACGGCTTGCGCAGCGCCCCTCAGCTAGGGTCTCGCGGGGTAGGACAAGGCGTCCACTATGCGAATTTCCGATCGCTGTATAAGGGACATTCGTCTGGTCATGGACCAAGGGATAATGTATTGGCCCGCAATACGGGGTAGGTTACGCATCCAGGTGGGACGTTCCGGCAGCGAACGGACAGCCATGTGGACACAGGCAAAGGTTAAGCCGGCGCAGATAAAATGGCATAGCGGCGTAGAGCAGGACAAGGCTTACGTGAATTACGATCAGATTTTCGACCAGGCGATCGATCGCCTTCACTCCGAAGGTCGCTATCGCGTCTTCATCGACATCCTGCGCAACAAGGGGGCCTATCCCAACGCCCGCTGCTTTGCCGGCCACAACGGTCCCAAGCCGATCACGGTGTGGTGTTCGAACGACTATCTCGCCATGGGCCAGCACCCCAAGGTGATCGAGGCCATGGAAGAAGCGCTGCACGACGTGGGCGCGGGCTCGGGCGGCACGCGCAACATCGGCGGCAACACCCACTACCACATCGAGCTGGAACGCGAACTCGCCGATCTGCACGGCAAGGAAGGCGCGCTGCTGTTCACCTCGGGCTATGTCTCGAACGACGCCACGCTCTCGACCCTGGCCAAGCTGCTGCCCGGCTGCGTGATCTTCTCGGACGAGCTGAACCACGCCAGCATGATCGCGGGCATCCGCAATTCGGGCTGCCCGAAAAAGATCTTCCGCCACAACGATCTTGAGCATCTTGAGGAACTGCTGGCCGAGACCGACCCGTCGCTGCCCAAGCTGATCGCCTTCGAATCGGTCTATTCGATGGACGCGGACATCGCCCCGATCCACGAAATCTGCGACCTTGCTGAAAAGTACAACGCGCTCACCTACATCGACGAAGTCCACGCGGTGGGCATGTACGGCCCGCGCGGCGGCGGCATCACCGACCGTGACGAAGCCGCGCACCGCATCGACATCATCGAGGGTACGCTGGGCAAGGCGTTCGGCGTCATGGGCGGCTACATCGCAGCCGACCAGAAGATCATCGACTGCATCCGCTCCTACGCGCCGGGCTTTATCTTCACGACCTCGCTCTCGCCGGTGCTGGTCGCGGGCGTGCTCGCCTCGGTCAAGCACCTCAAGAGCTCGAACGTCGAGCGTGAGGCCCAGCAGAAGTCGGCGGCGATGATGAAGGCCAAGTTCCGCGAGGCGGGCCTGCCGGTCATGAACTCGACCACCCACATCGTGCCGCTGATGGTCGGCGATCCGGTCAAGGCCAAGAAGATCAGCGACATCCTGCTCGCCGAATACGGCGCCTACGTCCAGCCGATCAACTTCCCGACCGTGCCGCGCGGCAAGGAGCGCCTGCGCTTCACACCGGGTCCGGCGCACACCGAGGCGATGATGGACGATCTCACCGCCGCACTGGTGGAAATCTGGGAACGCCTCGAGATGCGCAAGGCGGCCTGAGGCCCCTTCGCGCGCACATTTCGAAAACACGAACGGGCCTGCCATCGGCGGGCCCGTTTCGCGTGCGGCGTCCCCCTCGGCAGCGCCGAAGGTTCCCGTCCCTGCCCCAAGCGCTTCTTGGGGCAGGCCAAGCAATCCCCTGCAAGACGGCCCTTTTTCCGGCCCGGCCGCGCCCTATCTAGAAGGTCCGGGCCGCGCTTCCCCCTCTTCCGCGGCCTGTGACACCTTCGGAGCACGCGACATGGCCAAACTCTTCGAGCCGATCACGCTGGGCGATCTCACGCTTTCCAACCGCATCGTCATTGCCCCGATGTGCCAGTATTCGGCCGAGGATGGCTGCATGACCGACTGGCACGCCCAGCACATCGGCCAGCTCGCGCAGTCGGGCGCGGGCGCCTTCACCATCGAGGCCACCGCCGTCACCCCCGAAGGGCGCATCAGCTATGGCGACGTCGGGCTGTGGGACGATGCGAGCGAGGCGGCGATGGCGCGCGTGCTTGCCTCGGTGCGCCGCTGGTCGGACATGCCCATCGTCATCCAGCTCGCCCACGCAGGGCGCAAGGCAAGCTCGGCCAAGCCGTGGGACGGCGGCGGCCAGATCGCCCCCGATGCGCCCAACGGCTGGCAGACGCTATCAGCCTCCAACGTGCCCTTCGCGCCCGCGCACAACGCCCCTGTCGCGCTCGACGAAGCGGGCCTCACCCGCATTCGCGACGCGTTTGCCGACGCGGCCCGGCGCGCCGCGCGCCTTGGCATCGACGCGATCCAGCTTCACGGCGCGCACGGCTACCTGCTGCACCAGTTCCTCTCGCCGCTCGCCAACCAGCGCACCGACCGGTACGGAGGCAGCCTTGAAAACCGCATGCGCTTCCCCCTCGACGTGTTCGACGCGGTGCGCGCCGCGTTCCCGGCGCAAAAACCGGTAACGATGCGGCTGTCGGGCACCGACTGGGTCGCGGGCGGCTGGGATATCGAGCAGACGCTGGTCTTCGCCCGCGAACTGGAAAAGCGCGGCGTGTCCGCGATCCACGTCTCGAGCGGCGGGCTCCACCCGGACCAGGCGATCCCGGTCGGACCGAGCTATCAGGTGCCGCTCGCCCGCGCGGTCAAACAGGCGATCTCGGTCCCGGTCATCGCGGTCGGCCTCATCACCGAGCCCGAACAGGCCGAGGCGATCGTCGCAACCGGGGATGCCGATATGGTCGCCATCGCGCGCACCGTGCTCTACGACCCGCGCTGGCCCTGGCACGCCGCCGCCGCACTCGGTGCGCAGGTCCACGCCTCGCCGCAGTACTTGCGCTGCCAGCCGCGCCGCTACAGGGACCTGTTCGCGGCGCGCTGAGCCCCCTCACGCCTCGCGCCGATGGTCCTCATCGTTCCGGCGAGTTTAACCATGAGGCGCACCAGATCGTCGAACTCGCCCTCGCTCCACGCGGCAAAGCCTTCGTTCAGCAGCCGCTCGCGCGCGGCGTCGATGGCGCGGTTCATCGCCTCGCCAGCAGGCGTGATGTGCGCCTCACGCACGCGGCGGTCGGTCGCGCCCGGTCGGCGTTCGACGAGCCCCAGCTCATCGAGCCGGCCCATCTGGCGGCTGACGGTGGTGTAGTCGCGCCCGACCCGGTCGGCGATGTCGACCACCCCGATCGGGCCGAACTTGCCCACCGTCACGAGGAGCGGGAACAACGCCCGGTCAAGCCGGATCCCGGCTTCGCGAATGAGGATCTCGTCGCGCTCGGCGCCGTTCATCATCCCCACGATCTGAAGCAGGGCAAGGTGGAATTCACGCAGCTGCGCCGATTTATGTGTACTTTGCATATAATTTCTTGCCAAAACCCCCGGCGGTCTATTAGGTGCATCTTGCATATAAGTCTCCGGCAGGAAAGGACCCGCCCGTGAAAGCCGCCCTGATCGACCACTTCACGACCCCGCCCACGTGGCAGGACTACCCCGAACCCCAGCCGCAAGAGGACGAAGTGCTGATCGACGTGCGCGCCGCCGCGCTCAGCCAGCTGGTGCGCGCCCGCGCCTCGGGCCAGCATTACAGCGTGCGCTCGCTGCCGCTGCCCCAGATCGCCGGGGTCGACGGCGTGGGCACCCTGCCCGATGGCCGCCCCGCCTACTTCGTGCTTGCGCGCGCGCCCTACGGCACAATGGCCGAACGCGCGCCGGTGCGGATCGACCACACCGTCGCCCTGCCCGAAGGGCTCGACCCGGTGCTGGCCGCCGGGCTGGCCAACCCCGGCATGTCGTCCTGGGCCGCGCTTGCCGAACGCGCGCGCGTTAAGCCGGGTGAAACCGTGCTCGTCAACGGCGCCACCGGCACCTCGGGCCAGCTGGCGGTCAAGGTGGCGCGCCACATGGGCGCGGCGCGGGTGATCGCCACCGGGCGCAACCAGGCCGTGCTCGACAGCCTTGGCGCCGATGCCACGATCGGGCTCAACGCCTCCGCGGAGGATCTGGCCCTGCGCTTTGCCTCCTGCCTGTCCGAAGGCGTCGACGTGGTGCTCGACTATCTGTGGGGGCCGAGCGCGCTGGCGCTGCTCTCCACTGCCGCACGGCTGGCCCCGCACGGGCGCGAGATGCGCTTCGTCCAGATCGGGACGATGGCCGCAGCCGAGATCGCGCTGCCCGGCGCGGTGCTGCGTTCGAATTCCATTTCGCTCATGGGCAGCGGCTTTGGCAGTGTCTCGCTCCCGCGCCTGCTCCACACGATCGGCGCGCTGTTCAAAGCCGCCGCACAGGAAGGCTGGACCATCCCGCTCGACACCCTGGCGATGGAAGAGGTCCACCAGGCCTGGCAACGCCCCGGCAGCGACCGCATCGTGCTGGTGCGCTGAGCGCAACGAAAAGCCCCCCGCAAGCATGGGCTTGCGGGGGGCTTTCGAAACACGGCCATCGGCCCTGCGATCAGCGCAGCGACACCACGTTGTCCGAAACGCGCGGGTCCTTGCGCTCGCCGGTGTAGAGGCTGGCCATCGGCTCATCACTGACCACTACGACTTCGGCGCCGCCAAAACCGTTGAACGCGGTCTTCATCGCCGCGCCATAAGCGCCGAGCATGCCGACCTCGATCCAGTCCCCCGCCTTGATACCCGGCGGCAGCATGAACGGGCCTTCCATGAAGTCCGCATCATCGCAGGTCGGACCGTAGAACGAGAACGCCTCGAGATCCGCCGCATCGATCGCCGCGTTGTCGTTGTCCATGTCGCGCGCGATGTGGCGGACCGGGAAACGCCAGGCCACGTGCGCCGCGTCATAGAGCGCGCCATAGGCCCCGTCGTTGATGAACAGCTCGTCGCCGCGGCGCTTTTCGACCTTGACGATCAGCGAGTTGTACTCGGCCGACAGCGCACGGCCCGGTTCGCACCACAGCTCCGCGTTGTAGGCGATCGGCATCGCCTCGAAGTGGCGGTGAATGATCGCGAAGTAATCTTCGAGCGGCGGCGGCTCCATGCCCGGATAGCTCGACGGGAAGCCCCCGCCGACGTCGATCATGTCGATGACCACGCCCGCATCGGCAATCGCCGCGCGCGCGCGTTCGAGCGCCTGGACATAGGCGAACGGGGTCATCGCCTGGCTGCCGACGTGGAAGCACACGCCCAGCCAGTCCGCAACCTGGCGGGTCGACTGGAGCAGCTTGCCGGCATCGACCAGATCGACACCGAACTTCGACGCGAGGCTGAGCTCGGAATATTCCGACGAGACGCGCAGGCGCACGCACAGGCGCAGATCGCGCGCGCGTTCGCCATTCGCATCGGTCGTCGCCGCGACGATCTTCTCGACTTCCTCGATCGTGTCGAGGCTGAAAGTACGCACGCCGTGCTGGAAATAGGCCTCGCGGATCGCGCTCGCCGTCTTGACCGGGTGCATGAAGCACAAGGTCGCCTGGGGCAGCGTGGCGCGGACCATGCGCACCTCGGCGATCGAGGCAACGTCGTAGTGCGTGATCCCGTTATCCCACAGGATCTGGATCAGATCAGGCGAGGGATTGGCCTTGACCGCATAGAGCGACTTGCCCGGAAACTTCGTCGCGAAGAACTGGGCAGCGCGCGCCGCGGCGTGCGGGCGGTTCAGGATGACGGGTTCGTCGGGCGCGAGTTCGCGCGCTACGGCCGGTGCGTCGAGATGTTGGAGCAATTCAAGGGACCCCCAGCGAAATTGTTAGCGACAAAGCTGCCTTGCGGTTTGGAAGTCCCCATGGGGCAGCGAGGGGCGGGATATAGGATCGATGGGGCAAATCGCAAGCGAAAAACCACACGCTTCACAAAACTGTCGCAAAGGCGGAAAAAATCCTTTGCACAGGCCCGGAAATCCCGGGTTTCTTCCTTCCATTCCAGCGCGATACGCGGGGCAAAAGGGACCGTTCCGGCAAACCCCGATAGCGCCCGTCCAACGCCGCGTCGCAGCGTGTCGAACACAACGCCAAGCTTATCGCCGCGATCCCCGCGAATCGCCCCTGGCGTGCCCGGCCGAGCCTCGCACACGGCCAGCCGAGCATCGCTGCAGGAAGCCCACCGCTCAGCTCAGGCGCGCGCGGAAGTCCTCGTAGCCGAACGTACGGATGCATTCGAGCGAATCGGTCTCGCTGTCCCACAGCCAGATCGAGGGCAGCGGCACGCCGTTGAAGGTCGTCGTCTTGACCATCGAGTAGTGCGCCTGATCGAGAAACGCGAAGCGCGTGCCCGGCTGCGGATCGCCGGGAAAGCGATAGTCGCCGATGACATCCCCCGCGAGGCACGACGGCCCGCCCAGACGCACCGCGCCGCCCTGCCCTTCGTCGATCATGCCGTGGTCGGCCGCAGGGACCTCGCCCAGCATCGCCGGGCGATAGGGGGCCTCGATCACGTCGGGCATGTGGCAGGTCGCCGATATGTCGACCACCGCGACCGGCATCCCGTTCCAGCCCATGTCGAGCACGGTGCCCACCAGGATGCCCGCATCGAGCGCGACCGCCTCACCCGGCTCGATATATATCTGCGCGCCCGTGTCGTCGGCCATGTCGGACAGGAATTCGACCAGCGCGTCGCGGTCGTAATCGGCGCGGGTGACGTGGTGCCCGCCGCCCACGTTGATCCACTTGAGCTGGCCGAAGAAGGGTTCGAGATAGTCGAACACCTTGTCCCAGGTCCGCTCGAGCGGGCCCAGGTCCTGCTCGCACAAGTTGTGGAAGTGGATACCATCGACCAGTTCGACATGCTCTTCGGTCAGCTGATCGATCGGAAAGCCCAGACGCGAGTGCGGCGCGGACGGATCGTACTTGGGCACTTCGCCCTCGGGGTGCATCGGATTGATGCGCAGGCCGATGTCGAAATTCTCACCGCGCGCGCGCGCCGCCTCGATGATCGCCGAGCAGCGCACGATCTGCTGGGGCGAGTTGAAGATGACGTGGTCCGACAGGCGCAGGATCTCGTCGAGCTCATCGGGCTTGTAGGCTGCGCAGTAGGTCGCGATTTCGCCATCGTAGAACTCGGAAGCCAGGCGCGCTTCCCACAATCCCGAAGTGCACACCCCATCGAGGTACTCGCCCACGATCGGCGCGGTCGACCACATCGAGAACGCCTTGAGCGCGGCCAGCACCTTGGCGCCCGAGCGTTCGCCAACGTCCTGCAAAATCTGCAGGTTGGCCCTCAGCCTGGCGGCATCGACCACGAAGGCCGGGCTGTCGACCCGCGACAGATCGAAATGGGCAAAGGCGCCCGGATCACCGGCCTTGGTTTCCATAGCACGCATCCTCGCTTCGAAAAGAGACGGGCCGCCCGCGCCTTAGCGCAGCGGCCCCTTAAAAATGAACCACGCCCCCGCGCCCACGAGCGCGAAGCCGACCAGCTCGTTGAGACCCGGCTTCTGGCCGAACAGGAACCACGCCACCACCACGAAGGCGCCAAGCGACATGGCTTCCTGAAGGACCTTGAGCTGGTCGAGCGAATAGACCCGCGCGCCGATCCGGTTGGCCGGCACCGCGAGCCAGTATTCGAAAAAGGCAATTCCCCAACTGAGCAACACGGCTAGCCACAAGGCCTTTCCCGGCACCTTGAGATGCCAGTACCACGCCGTGTTCATCAGCAGGTTGGAGCCGGCCAGCATGACGACCGGCGCCACGAACGCCCAGTTCAATCCGTGCGCCTCAGAACGGAAGCGGCTCGGCCAGTTCCTCGACGCTCCAGGGCAGGCCCTGCTCGCCCAGCATTGCAAGGAACGGATCGGGATCGAACTGCTCCATGTTGAACACGCCTTCGCCGGCCCACTTGCCGGTCAGCAGCATCGCCGCACCGACCATCGCGGGAACCCCGGTGGTGTAGGACACGGCCTGGTTGCCGGTTTCCTCGAAAGCCTCTTCATGGTCGCAGATGTTCTTGATGTAAAACGTCTTCTCCCCCGAACCATCGAGCGCTTCGCCGGTCGCGATGTCACCGATGTTGGTCTTGCCCTTGGTCGTCGCGCCAAGCGAGCTGGGCTCGGGCAGCACGGCTTTCAGGAACTGCAGCGGAATGATCTCGACACCGTTGTAAAGCACCGGATCGATCCGCGTCATGCCCACGTTTTGCAGCACGGTGAGGTGCTTGATGTACTCATCGCCAAAGGTCATCCAGAAACGGCCACGTTCCATTTCGGGCAGGAACTTGGCGAGGCTTTCCAGTTCCTCGTGGTACATCATGTACATGTTCTTGGGGCCGACGGCCTCGAAATCGAAGGCCTGCTTATGCGCCATCGCCGGGGTCTCGACGAACTGGCCGTTCTCCCAGTGGCGCGCCGGCGCTGTCACTTCGCGGATGTTGATTTCCGGGTTGAAGTTGGTCGCGAAGGCCTGGCCATGATCGCCGCCGTTGCAGTCGAGAATGTCGAGCAGGCGGATGGTCTTCAATCGGTGCTTCTTGAGCCACATCGCGAACACGCTCGTCACGCCCGGATCGAAGCCTGAGCCGAGCAGCGCGGTCAGGCCCGCTTCCTTGAAGCGCTCCTGATAGGCCCACTGCCAGTGGTATTCGAACTTGGCCACGTCCTTGGGCTCGTAGTTCGCGGTGTCCATGTAGTTGACGCCGGTCGCCAGGCACGCGTCCATGATCGCGAGATCCTGGTAGGGCAGCGCCAGATTGACGACGAGTTCGGGGCCGATCTGGCGGATCAGCGCCGAGGTCGCCTCCACGTCATCGGCATCGATGGCATAGGTGCCGATGGTCACGCCGGTACGTGACTTGACCGATTCGGCAATCGCCTCACACTTCGAAACCGTGCGGCTGGCGAGATGGATATCGCTGAAGATATCCGGATTCATGGCCATCTTGTGGACCGCGACCGAGCCGACGCCACCAGCGCCGATCACCAGAACCTTGCTCACCTGTCATTCTCCTTCGCCGCGAGCCGGGGAAAGGAGCGCATATAAGGGTCCTGTGTGACAACTCAACTGTTGCAAAAGACGCGATCAACACCGGCGTTGCCGGCGGGGGACCGAGCCACTCGCCCGAGCCGGTGTCACAAACTGCCATCGAGACGTCATGCCCCGGTCATCGCGCCGCGCCATGGACGAGGCCGACGCACCTGCACCGGCAAAGGACCCGACCGCCGTGATCCCCAGCAAGGCCCCTTCCGATCCCGCTTCGGCCCACTCTCCCCACCCCCATGGCAAACGGGGCGGGCGCGGCGCCCGGCTCATCAAGGGCGCGGTCGTGCGCCACGAGGCGAGCCGCAGCGCCAAGCTGCTCGACAAGGCCTTTGCGCTCGCGTTCAAGGGGCTGGTCTATGCGCAGATCTGGGAAGACCCCGTCGCCGACATGGACGCGCTCGCGCTCGATGCGGACAGCCGCGTGCTCACCATCGCCAGCGGGGGCTGCAACGCGCTGTCCTACCTCACCGCCAACCCGCAGGCGATCACCGTGGTCGACCTCAACACCGCGCATATCGCGCTCAACAAGCTCAAGCACGCCGCGCTTCGCGAACTGACCGATTACGCGCAGCTGCGCCGCTTCATCGCCGAGGCGGACCATCCCGGCAATCTCGCGCTCTACCGTGAACGCCTCGCCCCGCAGCTCGACGAGGCCACCCGGCGCTACTGGGAGGGCCGCGATCTGGTCGGCCGCCGCCGCATCAAGGCCTTCACCCGCGGGATCTACAAACAGGGCCTGCTCGGCGGCTTCATCGGCGCCGCGCACGTCGTCGCACGCCTCTACAAGGTCGATCCGGCCGAGATCCTGGGCGCCGCCACGATCGCGGAGCAGCGCCGCGTGTTCGACGAGCGCTTCGCCCCGGTGTTCGAACGCAAGCTGGTGCGCTGGCTGACCGACCACCCCGCCTCGCTGTTTGGGCTGGGCATTCCTCCCGCGCAGTATTCCTCGCTCGCCGGACAGCAGCGCATGGCCGACGTGCTGCGCGAACGGCTGGAAAAGCTCGCCTGCGGCTTCCCGGTCAACGACAACTACTTCGCCTGGCAGGCCTTCTCGCGCGGCTACGGACGCGCCGAAGCCGCGCCGCTTCCGCCCTACCTGCAGGCCGCGAACGTCGATGCGGTGCGCGAACGCCTGCCGCGCCTGTCGGTCCGGCACGCCAACTTCACCCACGTCGTGCGCGCAAGCGAGCCGGGCGCCTTCAACCGCTTCATCCTGCTCGACGCGCAGGACTGGATGAGCGATGCCCAGCTCACCGAGCTGTGGAGCGAGATGACCCGTGTCGCGCCGCCCGGCAGCCGCGTGCTGTTCCGCACCGCCGCGGCGCCGTCGCTGCTGCCAGGACGCGTGCCGGACGCCCTGCTCGACCAGTGGGAATACCGCGAAGCTGAATCGCAAATGGCAACCGAGGCCGATCGCTCCTCGATCTACGGCGGTGTTCACCTCTACGTGCGGCGCGGCTGAGGGCATGGCCAGCCAAGCGCACGACCATGCCGGACTGATGGACGCGATCTATCGCTGGCAGCGCCCGATCTATGACCTCACGCGCAAGTATTACCTTTTCGGGCGCGATCGGCTGATCCGCGAACTCGACGCGCAGCCGGGCATGGCCGTGCTTGAACTGGGCTGCGGCACGGGACGCAACCTTGAACTGATCGCGCAGGCCTGGCCGGGGGTGGAGGGCTACGGGCTCGATATCTCGAACGAAATGCTCAAGAGCGCGCGCAGGCGCCTCGGGGACCGCTTCAGCCTTGCGCAAGGCGATGCCACCCATTTCGATCCCGCCGCCCTGTTCGGGCGCGAGGCGTTCGATCGCATCGTGCTCTCCTACGCGGTCTCGATGATCCCCGACTGGCGTGGCGCGATCGCCCACGCGGCGGCCAGCCTCACGCCCGGTGGCGCGCTGCACATCGTCGATTTCGGCGATGGCGGCAGACTGCCCGGTCCGGCACGGCGGCTTCTGCTCGGCTGGCTTGCCCGGTTTCACGTTAAGCCGCGCCTCGAACTGCCCGCCCTCGCCCGCCATCTGGCCCACGCGCACGGCCTTCACGTCGAAGTGATCGACGGGCCCTTGCGCTATTACCAGTTGGTGCGGCTGACCCGCTGAGGCTATGCAGCGGGCATGACCATGCCCTCCCCCGCTTCGCTCGCTCCGGCCCCTTCCGATTCGCCGGCGTCCACCGCGCGCACACCGACTTACGAAGGCGCCTGCGAGGCCGCGCGCCGCGTCGCCGCGATCCTGCCCGAAACCCCGCTGCTCACGCTCGAGGTCGATGGCCGCACGATCTGGTGCAAGGCCGAAGGGCTCCAGCCGATCGGCGCGTTCAAGATTCGCGGCGCCTGGCACCGGCTGAGCGCACTGAGCGAGGCCGAGCGCGCGCGCGGCGTGATCGGCGTGTCGAGCGGCAACCACGCGCAGGGCGTCGCCTGGGCCGCGCGGCGTCTGGGCATCGCGGCCACCATCGTCATGCCCTGCGATGCCCCCGCGATCAAACTCGCCAACACCCGCGCGCTGGGCGCCGAAGTCGTGCTCTACGACCGCCCCGGCGGGGTCGATCGCGATGCGGTGACCGAGGAACTGCGCGCCGCCAGCGGCGCCACGCTGGTCCACCCCTTCGGCGATGCCTGGGTAATCGAAGGTCAGGGTTCGGTCGGCATCGAGATCGCCGCGCAGATGCAGCGCCAGGCCGGGTTCGCGCCCGACCTCATCGTCACCCCCTGCGGCGGCGGCGGGCTGACCGCCGGGCTCGCCATCGCCTGCCCCGAGGCCGCGATCATCCCGGTCGAACCCGAAGGCTGGAACGACGTGGGCCAGAGCCTGGCGGCGGGCCACATCGTTCCGGTCGGCAAGGACGCGCCCGCCACCCCCTGCGACGCGCTCCAGACCCCTGCGACGCACCCGCTCAATTTCGCGATCCTTTCTGCACGCTGCCCCTTCGGGCTCAACGTCAGCCCCGCTGAGGTGCGCCGCGCGCAGCGGTTGATCTTCGAAAAGCTGCACCTGGTGGTCGAACCGGGCGGCGCCGCGGCGCTCGCCGCCGTGCTTGCTGGCAAGGTCGAGCTGACCGATCGCACCGCCGTCGTCCTTTCGGGCGGCAACACCGATGCCGCCGCCTTCGCCGCGATGCTCGCTGGCCAGGACTGAGCAAAAGGATACCCGCATGGACTTCAACGACCAGTTGCGCCGCTACTTCGGCACCGACGATCTCGACGCCGTGGCGCCCGGCGCGATGGAGGCCGGGATCGAACGCATGAAAGTCGACCTAGGCATGGAAACCGACCCCGGCCGCCGCTTCGCGCTCTGGGCGCTCATGCACATGCTGGGCGAAGCGCCTGACCTTGATGTGGCCTTCAAGGACCCGCAGGAACGCGACGCGGCGCGCAATTTCATGGACCTGCTCGACAAGGCTCCCGGCGCGCTCTCCTGACGAGCCGCATCGGAACGCAAAAAAGCCCCGGACTTTGCGGTCCGGGGCTTTTTGTGCTCGGCTTCGTGAAATGCGCAAGGACTATTGGATCCAAGGGATTTACCATCCCTTGACCCTGTGACCTGTCCAGCTCGGTGCGTGCCCGAGACGTTCCGCATGCCTTGTGAAGGGCTCCCGAATACCTCGCCTCCCTTGCGCCACGAAAGCCGAAAGAAGCGAGGTCTACAGTATCGGGGTCAAGGGGTAATAACCCCTTGAATCATCTTTTTCTTCCGAAACCCAATTCGGCAGATTTCTGGAAAACGGGCCGCGACGCAAGAAACCCGCGCCAAGGCCCGCCGCCGCTTATTCGTCTTCGGCCGAGGGGCCGACCATCATTTCCTCGGCGAGGCCTTCGGTCTGGCCGCGGATCGCCTTTTCGAGGCGATCACAGACCTCGGTATTTTCCTTAAGGTAGTTCTTCGCGTTTTCACGCCCCTGACCGATGCGGATCGAATCGTAGCTGAACCACGAACCCGACTTCTCCACGATGCCGGCCTTGACGCCGAGATCGAGGATTTCGCCGATCTTGGAGATGCCTTCGCCGTACATGATGTCGAACTCGACCTGCTTGAACGGCGGGGCGACCTTGTTCTTGACCACCTTCACGCGGGTCGCGTTGCCCACGATGTCGTCACGATCCTTGATCTGGCCGGTACGGCGGATGTCGAGGCGGACCGAGGCGTAGAACTTGAGCGCGTTACCGCCCGTGGTCGTTTCCGGGTTGCCGTACATCACGCCGATCTTCATGCGCAGCTGGTTGATGAAGATCACCATGCACTTGGAGCGGTTGATCGAACCCGTCAGCTTGCGCAGCGACTGGCTCATCAGGCGGGCCTGCAGGCCGACGTGGCTATCGCCCATCTCGCCTTCGATTTCGGCGCGGGGAACGAGCGCGGCGACCGAGTCGACCACCAGCACGTCGATCGCGTTCGAGCGCACCAGCGTGTCGGTGATTTCGAGCGCCTGTTCGCCGGTGTCGGGCTGCGAGACGATCAGTTCATCGATGTCCACGCCCAGCTTCTTGGCGTAGACCGGATCGAGCGCGTGTTCGGCGTCGATGAACGCGGCCGTACCACCGTTCTTCTGCGCCTCGGCGATGACGTGCAGGGCCAGCGTGGTCTTGCCCGAGCTTTCCGGGCCGTAGACTTCGATCACGCGGCCCTTGGGCAGGCCACCCACGCCAAGCGCGATGTCGAGCCCCAGCGAACCGGTCGAGATCGCCTCGACCTGCATCGTTTCCTTCGAGCCCAGCTTCATCGCCGAGCCCTTGCCGAACGCGCGATCGATCTGGGCGAGCGCTGCGTCGAGCGCCTTCTGACGGTCCATTGCGTCCTTTTCCTTGCCTTCCTGGATCAGCTTGAGCTGAGCAGCCATAAAACTTCCCCTGTGCTACCGGGCTGACCGGAAAGGTCAACGTCACAAGAGTTCGTGTACCCTATTCGTTCTACAGGAACAAGATGGGAACATTTGCAAATTTACAAATTTTAATCGCAGGGCTGCCCGCCTTTTCGAGCATGTCCCACCGTCGGGACAGAGCCGTCAGCCCGTTCGAATGTGCCGATGCCTTGCCTCAAACTCGCGCGGATTCAAACGCTTCGCGCTCTCCCGGAAGGTCCCGCAGCCCCCTTGTGACCGGCGATCACGACGTGCGGCGCAAGCGTTCTCAGGGAAAGACCGGAATTGCCAGAAAGCCCCCCTCATCACGCCGAGTCGCCCGTGGCCCGCTTTCCACAGTTTCGAGCCAGCGGCCGCCTACTGCGCGGTCTGGGCCAGCACGTCGCCCACCTTCTCGGAGAGCTGCTGGACCGAGAACGGCTTGGGCATGAACCAGGCGTTGGCCAGCCCGATCTCCTTGCGCAACTGCTCCTCGGCGTAGCCGGACATGAACAGCACCGGCATCCCCGGCACAATCCGCCGGATCGCGCGCGCCATGCCGGGGCCATCGAGGCTGGGCATGACGACATCGGACACCACCAGATCGAAGCCGCCTCCCGCCGCCACGCTTTCCTCGACGATCGCGAGGCCATCCTCGCCATCCTCGGCGCAAGTCACTTCGTAACCCTGCCGCACCAGCGCGCGTTCGGCGATGATCCGCACGGTGACTTCGTCCTCGACCAGCAGGATACGCCCGCCGCCCGCCCACTGGCTGGGCTGCGCCTCGACGATCGGCGCGGCGGGGCGCTCCTCCACGCTGCCCGGCGCGGCGTGGTGGACCGGCAGGTAGACGATGAAACGCGTCCCCTTGCCCAGTTCGCTCTCGGCGAAAATGAACCCGCCCGACTGCTTGACGATGCCATAGACCGTCGAGAGACCAAGCCCGGTGCCCTTGCCCTGCTCCTTGGTGGTGAAGAACGGCTCGAAGATCTTGCCCAGCACGTCCGGCGCAATGCCGCCGCCGGTATCCTCGACGATCAGCGCGGTGTAATCGCCCGCAGGCACGATCTCGCTGCGCATCGCGCGCACGTCGGTGGTGAGCACCTTGCGGGTGGAAAGCGTCAGCTTGCCCGAACCGTCGCCGCGCCCCTGCATCGCATCGCGCGCGTTGACGCACAGGTTCACGATGACCTGTTCGAGCTGGGTCGGGTCAGCGCGCACGGGGCCAAGGTCGCGGTCGTGCTTGACCACCAGCTCGATCCGCTCACCGATCAGGCGGCGCAGCATCTGCGAGACATCGGCCACCACGTCGGGCAGCTGGATCACTTCGGGGCGCAGTGTCTGCTGCCGCGAGAACGCGAGCAGCTGGCGCGTGAGCGAGGCGGCGCGGTTCGAATTGGCGCGGATCTGCTGGATGTCGTCATAATCCGAATCGCCCGGCGTATGGCGCATCAGCATGAGATCGCAGGTGCCCAGGATCGCGGTCAGCACGTTGTTGAAATCGTGCGCGACACCGCCCGCCAGCTGGCCCACCGCCTGCATCTTGGTGGCCTGCGCGACCTGGCGCTTGAGCCGCGTCTCCTCGGACGTATCGGTCAGCCCCAGCAGCACCGCCGCATCGCCCAGACCGCGTACACCGGCAAGGCTGAGCGAGACGGGATCGTCCGAAATCGCCGAAAGGCGCACCGCGATGTCGCCCGCCGTGGCCGGGCCTTGCGCAAAGCGGCGGATCGCTTCGGACAAGGCGCGCTTGTCCTCGCGCACGACGAGATCGGTGGGGTAGGTCGGCGGCTCCTGCCCTTCACGCCCGGCGGCGCGCATGAAAGCCGGGTTGGCGAACAGCAGGCGCCCGTCGCGATCGGCCATGGCGAGGCCGAGCGGAAGCTGGCCGAGCAGCGCCTCGAGGTGCGGCGCGGCGGCGCTGCCTCCCGCGTTGGCGCCGATCCCCTGCGCCGCGCTCATCACCAGCATGAGCGTGGGGGCGGCTTCGGGGTCGCCGGCGTCCGGCTGGTCGGGATCGACGAGCGGCACCGGGTAGATCACCAGCGGCTCACCCCCGCCGCCATCGCGCGCCCAGCCGATACAGGCGTTTTCATCGCGCGCGAGCAGTTCGACGAAATCGCTCCCCGCGACATCGCCTTCGGCAAGACCGCTGGCGCGTTCGCAAAACGCCTCGCTCGCCGCACGGATCGAGCCATCGGGCTCGACCAGCGCAGCCAGGATCCCGGCGCGGGCGAGGCCACGCCCCAGTGGCCCGGTCAGCCGGGAGACCAGTTCGTCGAGCGAATCGGCGGCGGCGAGCGGGGCGAAAGTCCAGATCAGGAAATCGTCTCCGCGCCCGGCGCGGCGCACCCCGACACTCCAGCGCAGGGGCACCGTTCCGGCCGGCGCCGCGATCTCGCACGTGGCCTGGCCATCACGCAGGGCCAGCCGCGTGGCGCTTGCCAGACGGTCCTGCGAGGCGGCATCGAGGCCAAGCGAGGGCGGCGCGGCGACCACCCCGAAGGTGGCCTCGAAACGCGCGTTGGCACAGGTCAGACGGCCAGCCCGGTCGGTGATCGCAATGCCCATATCCTCGCGCTCGATCGCGGCGACGGTTACCGACCAGTCCGGCGGAGCGTAATCGGGCGCGACGGCATCGGGACGGCGGCGCGCGAAGAACCAGGCCAGCGCACCAAGCCCGATCAGCGTGCCGCCGAAAATAGCCGTCAGCACGCGATCGTCGGTCAGCGCCCAGACCAGCGCCAGACTGGCCAGCAGGGCAAGCACCACGGCCAGTCCATCGGTCATCGGCCGGCGCACGGCGAAAGGCTCTGTGTCCTGCGACCCGTTGTTCACCCGTCCTGCCCCGTCCTTTCCACGGCGTTTCCAGCCGCAGCGCCCGCTCCCGAAGCGCCAACCGCCGAAGCGCCGCGTATCGGGCGCGCACGCCGTTCGCGGTGCTTGTGGCCGATCCAGAAGCGCCAGACCCAGCCCGCGACGAAATAGCCCAGCACCGCGCTGACCACCGCAAGCACCACGAAGCCGATCGCCGCCTGCCCGGCCGAATGGGCAAACCAGTTGACGTCGCTCCAGAACACGTCGGCGTTACCGGCCGTCTGGACGACCTCCTGCGCGCTGTCGGGGCGCAGGAAGAAATGGCCGACGCGATTGGCCACGACAAACCAGAAAGGCAAGGTGAAGGGATTGGTGACGAAGGTCAGCAAGGCCGCAACGGCAACGTTCGCGCGCGCGGGGAAAGCCAGCAGGCACGCCAGGAAGATCTGCCCCAGCGGCACGATGAACGCGGCGAACAGGCCAAGCGCCACTCCGCGCGGCACCGAGCGGCGCGTGAAACGCCACAGCTCGGGACTGAGCGCACGCCCCGCGACGGGCGCAAGCCACTTGTTGCGCGCCACGTCCTCACGGCTGGGCATGCGCTTGTGCAGGGCCAGGGAAAGGCGATGAAGGAGCGCGCCGAGCGTCATGCCACGCGCCCATGGCCGGGACGATGCCACGGCGCGCCGGGCGCCGCGCAGCCCCCCTGATCAGGGTCCACCGGATCATCGCCGCCGGGGCTGTCGCCGGGGTTGCTATTGCTCACCCCGCCAGTCGCCAGGGTTGCCGCCTGCCCGCCGTCCACATCAAACGGCCGGTCGCGGCGGCGGCGCGCCTTGCCCGCGATACGCAGGCGCCACAGCCCTGCGGCCAGGAAATAGCCAAACACCGTGGCGACCACCGCCTGTACGAAGAGGCCGAGCACGATCGCCGGGGCGGTGTCGGAAACGATCCACACGCTCCACTGCGCCAGCCCGGCGCCGCTGTCGATCAGCGTGGTCACCGTGGCGATATCCGCGTGAAAGCCGAACAGGTTCCCGATCGAGACCGCCAGCGGCAGGATGACGAGCAGCGTGGTCAGGGGATTGCTGATGAAGGTCATCGCCACGGCGAGCGGGATATTACCGCGAAACGGCACACACAGGAGCGCCGAGCCGACGATCTGGACGCCGGGAACAAGCGCGAAGATGCCGATGAACAGACCCGCCGCGACGCCGCGCGGAACCGAGCGCCGGGTAAAGCGAAACAGCTCCCCGCGCCGGGCCAGCGGCGCGGTGAAACGATTTGCCTCGATCTGCTGATGGGTTGGCATCTGCCGGTGAAACCAGCGCGCCAGGCGCCCGAAGGCCGTGGTCATCCGTGTTCTCGCAAAAGCCGGCCCTGTTCGCGCTTCCAGTCACGCTCCTTGACCGTCTGGCGCTTGTCGGCCGCATTCTTACCCTTGGCAAGCGCCAATTCGACCTTCGCCCGGCCCCGTCCGTTGAAGTAGACGGACAGCGGGACGAGCGTCATGCCCTTGCGTTCGACCGCCCCTTGCAGGCGCGAAATCTCGCGCTCGTGGAGCAGCAGCTTGCGCGGGCGCTTGGGCTCGTGGTTGAAGCGGTTGCCGTGGCTGAATTCGGGAACGTTGGCGTTGATCAGCCAGCATTCGCCGCCGCTGATCTCGGCGTAGGATTCGGCGATCGACCCCTCACCGAAGCGCAGCGATTTCACTTCGGTTCCGGTCAGCGCGATTCCCGCCTCGAACTTCTCCTCGATGTGATAGTCGAAGCGAGCCCGGCGGTTTTCGGCGACGGTCTTGGTCTTTTCGAAAGTTGTGCGTTGCGGACGTGCCATGATGATGGGGCATGTAGTGATGCGCGAGGCAAAAGGAAACGGGAGAAACCGACGAGACGCCTTATAGCGTCGATCCGTTTAAAACCGGTGACCGGAGACCTGGTTGGCGCCCCCAAGGCGCCAGCGCCCGTTCCCCCTGCCGCAGCCCCGTGCCGCCCCCCCCCCGAGCCGGCGCCCAGCTGCGTGACGCAGAACACGGCTTTCAAATTAAATATATGTATCTGATTGAAAAACGAGTGACACATTACGGCAACACGGCTTAACCCGTGGAACTCGCAAGACGATTTACAGGGGGACAATTCGTGATCCGAACTTGCCTGACGCGCGCAGGTCTCGCGCGCCTGGTTCCGGCCGTGGCCTTGATGCTGGCCGCCACGCCCGGCCATGCGGCCGCGGCGAAATCCGAAAGCGCGCAGGCGCCCACGCTTTCGGCCTACGGCGAACTGCCTGGCGTCGTCGACTTCGCGCTCTCGCCCGACGGCACCAAGCTGGCCTCGGTGCGCAACGTCAAGAACGAGTTGTGGCTGATCGTCGTGGGCACCGATGGCACGGGCTACGTAAGGGCCTCGCTTGGCGCGGCCAAAGTGCGCGCGGTCGGCTGGGCGGACAACAACACGGTAACGCTCACCAAGTCGGACACCGTACCGGCCGGATTCGGCTTTACCGCCGCCAAGTACGAACTGACCGGGACCGTCCTGATCCCGCTCGACGGGACCGGAGAAAAGGGGCTGGTGTTCAGCCGCAACAACGACATCATGAACACCACGCGCGGCTTCTACGGCGTGCGCACGATCGACGGGCGTAGCGTGGGCTATTACGGCGGCATCGCGCTCGACACCTCGGCGATGAGCGGCAACCCCACCTTCCGCCACGGCCGCCCCTATCTCTACGCGGTCGACATCCAGACCAACCGTCCGCGCGTGGTCGCCCGCGCCGCGAGCGAGGACCACTGGCGCGACTGGCTGGTCGACGCGGCGGGCGCGGTCGCGGTGATGATCGACGTCGACGAGACCAACGGCGTGTGGCGGATCGAGAACGCCAGAGGTCAGGCATTGACCCGCGGCAAGGACAAGGTCAACGGCGCGAGCCTGATCTGCTTCAACCACGACGGCACCGGCGTGATCTTCGAACTAACCGACGAGGACGGCAAGAGCCACTGGTACGAAGTCCCGCTGGCTGGCGGCACCCCGTCCGAATTCCTCGAAGGGGTGGACGTCGAGCGTCTCTACATCGATCGCACCAGCAACCTCCTGCTGGGCTACCGCAAGATGGGCGAGAAGCCCGAGACGGTGATGTACGACCCGGTGCTCCAGGCCAAGCTCGCAATGATCTTCCGCGCCTTTCCGGACCGCAACGTGCGGCTGATGGACTGGACCGGGAACTTCAACCAAGTAGTCCTGCGCACCGATGGCAACAAGGACAGCGGGACGTGGTTCTTCGTCGATGTGCCCGGCCGCCGCGCCGATCCGGTGGGCGATGAACACGCCGCCATCCCCGCGAGCGAAGTCGGCGCGATCTCCGAGGTGGACTACGCCGCACAGGACGGCCTCAAGCTCGACGGCGTGCTCACCCTGCCTCCAGGCCGCGAAGCCAAGGGGCTCCCGCTCGTCGTGCTCCCCCACGGGGGGCCGCACGCCGCCGACGAGGTCGGTTTCGACTGGTGGGCACAGGCCTTCGCCTCGCGCGGGTACGCGGTGTTCCAGCCCAATTTCCGCGGCTCGACCGGGCGCGGAGACAGCTTTCGCAACGCGGGCAAGGGCGAATGGGGCCGCAAGATGCAGACCGACATTTCGGACGGCGTGGCCGAACTGGTCACGCGCGGCCTGGTCGATCCCAGGCGCGCCTGCATCGTGGGTGCGAGCTACGGCGGTTACGCGGCGCTTGCGGGCGTCACCTTGCAGCACGGGCTCTACCGCTGCGCGGTCTCGGTCGCGGGCGTGGCCGACGTCGGGCTGATGTACCGCACCGACGTGCAGGAAAGCGGGGGCTCGAACATGACCCGCGCCTGGCTGCGCGAGGACCTGGGCGACCCGCGCGGCTTCGATGCGATCTCGCCGCGCGCGTTCGCCGCCAGCGCCGACGCGCCGATCCTGCTGATCCACGGCAAGGACGACACCGTCGTCCCCTTCAAGCAGAGCCTGGTCATGGCCGATGCGCTCAAGGACGCGGGCAAGCCTTACGAGATGGTCGTGCTCAAGCAGGAGGACCACTGGCTCTCGCGCTCGGAAACCCGCCAGCAGATGCTCGAGGCCGCGGTCGCCTTCGTCGAGAAGAACAACCCGGCCAAGTAAGCCCGATCACGCCTCTCCCGCCCCGCGCCAGCGCGCCGGGGCGGGAGAACGAAAGGATCAGAGCAGCCCGGCGTGGACCAGCGCTTCGTCGACGGCGGCGCGGGCCTTGTCGTTGCAGGGCACCAGCGGCAGGCGCAGCTCGTTCTCGATCCAGTCGTGGACTTGCGCCAGCGCGTACTTGCACGGACCCGGCGAGGAATCCTCGAACATCGCGTAGTGCAGCGGGTAGAGCTTGTCGTTCAGCTCGCGCGCACGGGCGAAATCGTTCGCCGCACAGGCCGCCTGGAACTCGGCGCAGAGCGCGGGCGCGACGTTCGCCGTCACCGAGATGCAACCCATTCCGCCCGCCGCGTTGAACGGCAGCGCCAGCTCGTCGTCGCCCGAGAGCATGCAGAAGCCCTCGCGGCCGATCCCCATGCGGTGGTCGGTCACACGGCTCAGGTCGCCGCTGGCGTCCTTGATGCCGATGATCTTGTCGGGATAACGCCTGGCCAGCTCGCACACGGTCTCGGGCTGAAGATCGCTCACCGTGCGCCCCGGAACGTTGTAGAGCAGGATCGGAAGTTCGGCGTTTTCAGCAAGGTAGGCAAAATGCGCGAACATCCCCTGCTGGCTCGGCTTGTTGTAGTAGGGCACCACCACCAGCGCCGCGTCGGCGCCGCACTTCTTGGAGAAATTCATGTGGAGAAGTGCGTTCTTGGTATCGTTGCTGCCGCAGCCCGCGATGACCGGCACGCGGCCCGCCGCCTGCTCGATGCAGACTTCGATCACGCGGTGGTGCTCGGCGTTGGAAAGCGTGGAATTCTCCCCCGTCGTGCCGCACGGCACCAGCGCCGAGGACCCGCTGTCGATCTGCCAGTCAACCAGCCGACGGAACGCCGCTTCATCGAAGGCACCGTCCCGAAACGGTGTGACAAGCGCCGGAATGGAACCCGAGAACATGGACTTTAACCCCTAGTGATGCGCAAATACGGTCCGGTACGGGAACCTGCCCCGGCGCCGAGCCTTACCTTTCTGCGCCTGATAAGGAGCCTCCATCCAAGATGTCCAGTACGTTGCGCTTTTCCTCTCTTGCCGCGATGGCCGCAAGCATGGCCTTCGCGCTGCCCGCAATGGCGCAAGACAGCCATGATTGGGACCTTGCGCGGGCCCGGCAGGCGCAGACCATGGACGTGGGCGTGCACCAGTCGATCGACACCTGGAGCCGTCTGGTGGCCAGCGACCGACTCGACTTCGCCACTTACTCGGGCTTCCTGCTGACCTATCCCGGCTATCCGCAAGAGGAGAAGATTCGCCGCTACGCCGAAAAGGCGATGCTGCGCGAATCGCCCCCGCCGCAAACCGTGATCGCCTTCTTCGACCGCTTCCCCCCGCTCACCAACGAAGCGGCCGGGCGCTACGCCACCGCGCTCGCCGCGGTGCGTCGGTTCGACGCGCTCGACAAGGCGCGTACCGCCTGGCGCGGCGGCGACCTGACCGAAAACGCCGAGAACACGCTGCTCTCGCTCGACCAGGGGGTGTTCACCCAGGACGACAACGATGCGCGCATGGACGCGCTGCTCTGGCAGGGCGAGACCGATCAGGCCGAACGCCAGATCTCCTTCGTCTCGCCCGCCCGGCGCGCGGTGTTCATGGAGCGCCTCTCGCTGCTCCAGGGTTCGCCGCCCGGATCGCTTGGCCTGCAACTGCCCGGCGATGTCGCGACCGATCCCGGCTACGCCTTCAACCGCGCCAACCAGGCGCGCCGCAGCGGCAACCTGCCCGCAGCGATCGCCTTCCTGACCAACCGTCCCAAGCTGCGCGCGCCCGTCCCCAGGCCCGAAGCCTGGGTGCGCGAACTGCTGGCCGCCGCGCGCGGCGCGGGACCATCGGACGCGGTGCAGATCGCCGCCTCGATCGACGATGCCTTTGCGCCGGGCACCGACATCAGCCAGTTGTCCTATCGCCTGCGCGACGATTACACCTCGCTCGTCTGGCTGGGCGGGACCACCGCGCTGTGGACGCTCGACGCGCCGCAGCGGGCCGCGCCGCTGTTCTACCGCTACGGCGCCGCCGCGCAGACGCCGGGGACACGCTCCAAGGGCTTCTACTGGGCCGGGCGCGCGCTCGCCATCGGCGGGGACAGCGCAGGCGCACGGCGCTATTTCGAAATGGCCGCGCAGTACCCGCACTACTTCTATGGCCAGCTCGCGCTCGAGCGGCTCGGCCGCCCGCTGCCCGATCTCGACACCCGCCCCTCGGCGGTGCCCACCCCGGCGCAGCGCGCGGCGTTCAACGCCCGCCCGCTCACCCGCGCGGTGCGCGACGTGGCGGTCAGCGCCGACTGGCGTACCGGCATCCAGTTCTTCCGCGAAATCGCCGACCAGGCCCAGACCGAGACCGATCACGTCCTCGTCGCCGACCTTGCGCGCGAAATCGGACGGCGCGACCTGGCGGTCATCCTGGGCCAGAGCGCGCACGCCGATGGCTACGGCGATTTCGGCAGGATCGCCTTCCCCACGATGCCCGTGCCCGAGGGTTCGGACTGGACCATGGCGCACGCCCTCACCCGCCAGGAAAGCCAGTTCGCGCAGAACGCGATCAGCCATGCGGGCGCGCGCGGGCTGATGCAGCTCATGCCTGCGACCGCGCAGGAAATGGCCACCAAGCTCGGCGTTGGCTACTCGACCTCGGCGCTGATCGACGATCCGGCCTACAACATTCGCCTGGGCACCGGCTATTTCGAACGCATGCTCGCCTACTTCGACGGCTCGCGCCCGCTCGCCATCGCGGCCTATAACGCGGGCGCGGGCAACGTGAACAAGTGGCTGCGCGCCAACGGCGACCCGCGTACGGGCAGCGTCGAGTGGGTCGACTGGATTGAGCGTATCCCGTTCTACGAGACCAAGAACTACGTCATGCGCGTGCTGGAAAACGCCACCGTCTACGACGCCATGTACCCCGAGAAAGCCGAATTGCGCAGCCCCAACCTGCTCAGCAAGCTGATGGGCAAGCGCACGCCGGGCTGAAGCCGGGAGGGACCGGCGATCACCCGGCCCCGCGCCGGTACCCGCCCCGTTTCAGGCCCGCGGGGTGAGTGTGTAGAGCGCCGCGCCATGCGCCGGCAGTTCGACAGAAACCGCTTGCCCGGCTAGGCCCAGATCGCGCCGCGCCCAGGCATCGCGTAGCGACCAGGCCCCGTTCGCCCCGATCGCGGCGAGCGGTACACGCACCGTGCGCGCGGTATCGACGGTGTTGAACAGCGCGAGGTGACGCGCCTTGCCGTCCGCCCCTCGCGCGCTCCACACCCGCGTCTCGTCGGCGAGGAAGTGGGGGCAATTGCCCGTGCTTGCCTGGTTCACGGCGAGCACTTCGGGATTGGTCAGCAGCGCCAGCGTCGCCGCGTCGAGATGGCGCAGATCCCCGCCCATGATCAGCGGCGAGCGCGCGATCGCCCACAGCGTCATCAAGGTGCGCTGTTCGTCGGGCGTAAAATGCGTGTCGCGATCGCCGAGCGCGAGCCGGCCCAGCGGCAACATGTCGGCATCGGGCCAGGAGCCCGGCCCCATCCAGGCGTTCCAGTTTTCCAGCCGCGTGAACTGCGCGGCGAGCATTTTCCAATCGTCCCAGAAATCGTCCGAGATGCGCCACATCTGCGCGTGGCGGCGGACATGTTCGGCCCGCGGTACCGGGGTTTCGCCCGGCGAGAGGCTGAGCACGATCGGCCGTCCGCAGCGCGCGATCGCCCGCGCCGCCGCCTCGATCTCGGGCGCGTGGGCATCGTAGGGGCGGCTCATGTCGTCCATCTTGACGAAATCGACGCCCCACGCGGCGTAGAGCCGGAACAGCCCGTCGTAGTAGTCCTGCGCGCCGGGCCGGGTCATGTCGACGCCGACCATGTCCGGATTCCACGAACAGATGCTCGCGGTATCGGCGATGTCCCGCGCGGTATAGGGCGTGCCCTCGATCGGCAGGTCGCGCTCGACCGCGTGGCGCGCGATCCCGCGCATGACATGGATGCCGAACTTGAGCCCGAGCGCGTGGACTTTCGCCGCCAGCGGCGCGAAGCCGCGCCCGCCTTGCGCCGAGGGAAAGCGGTTGGGCGCGGGCACCAGCCGGGCGTGCGCGTCGAGCGCGGGGACCGGGTGCGGGTTGTAGGTGTAGCTCGAAGCGTCAGGCTCGTACCACTGGATGTCGACGGTCAGCACGTCGTAACCGAAGGGCAGCAGCTTTTCGGCCATGATCGCTGCGGTTTCGAGCGTCTGCGCCTCGGTAATGGTCCCGGCAAAGCTGTTCCAGCTGTTCCACCCCATCGGCGGGCGCGGGGCGAGCGTTGCGTTCGGTGCGCCTGCCGCCCTGGTCTGCTCGGCACGCGCCCCCTCGGCCCCTGCGATCAGCGGCAGCGCCGCCAGCCCGGCCGCCGCCTGCATCGCCCGCCGGCGCGACAGCGCGTTCGTCTTCCCATCCATGGCTCGCATCCTCCATCCCGCTTATCCAACGTGCTCCATTCCCTTTTGTCCGACTAATAACCCCCGCACAACCCACCGCTGCGTGCCGATCGCGGCGAAGGCGGCTTGGCCGGACCCCGTGCGCTGCCTATGAAGGGCCGATGACACCTGCTGGCCCTCCCATCACCCCCGCCGGAATGGCGGCCCTTCGCGCGCGCTATGACCATCTTCTGGGCAAGGAGCGTCCCGAAATCGTCGAGATCGTCTCCTGGGCGGCGGGCAACGGCGACCGTTCGGAGAACGGCGACTATCTCTATGGCCGCAAGCGCATGCGCGAAATCGACCGCGAACTGGGCTACCTGGCCCGCCGGATAAAGAAAGTCCGCGTGATCGACCCCGCGCAGCAGGTCGAGCGCGGCAAGGTCTTCTTCGGCGCCACCGTCGAACTTGCCGACGAGGACGACGAACGCATGGTCGTGACCATCGTGGGCGACGACGAACAGGACGCGAGTGCGGGCAAGATCGGCTGGAGCGCGCCACTCAGCAAGGCGCTGCGCGGCGCGGCCATCGGCGATTTGCGCGTCGTGCGCCTGCCTTCGGGGGAGAAGGAATGGGAAGTGATGACCGTGCGCTATCCCGAAGCGCGGTGATCGTGCGCCGTCTTGCGCGCGCTCTTGCGACAGGGCTGCTGCTGGCCACGCTGGGCGCACTTCCCGCCTGCGGGCGAACCGCCAGCAAGCCGGAGGCGAGCCGCACCACAGCGTCCGCGCCATCGGCAAGCGATACGCTGGTCCTTCACGGACGAGTAAACGATGCGGCGAATGCGCTCGCTCCCGAAAGCGAAGCGCGGCTCGATGCCCAGCTTGCCGCGCTTGAGCAGCGCACCGGCCACCAGATGGTCATCGCTACCACGCCAAGCCTCGGCGGCGAGCCGATCGCACGCTATTCGCTCGCCCTCGCCCGGCGCTGGAAAATCGGGCGCAAGGGCATCGACGACGGCGTCCTGATCGTGCTCGCCCCGCAGGATCGCACGGTGCGTATCGAGGTCGGCTATGGTCTCGAAAAGGCGCTGCCCGATGCGCTGTGCGCGCGAATCATCCAGCAGGACATGCTCGGAGCGTTCCGCCGGGAAGACTACGCTGCCGGGCTCGAGGCGGGGATCGGCGCGCGGATTGCCCACCTTCCGGCGGATTGACGCGCGCCCTGCCCGCTTCCCCCGCACGCCAAATCATGCCAGGAGCACCGCTGCCATGGTCGCGATCGCATCCGTTTTCCGCACTCTCTCCCCCGTTTGCCTCGCCGCGCTCTGCACGCTGAGCGCAGGGGCCGCCTCGGCGCGCGAAAGCCTTGGCCTCTATGAACAGTGGGGCGCCTTTCGCGATCCAATCGTGCCGCGCTGCTACGCCATCGCCGAACCGGCACCAAGCGCGCTCTGGCGCGATTACCAGCCCTTTGCCGCCATCGGCACCTGGCCCCGGCGCGACCGGCGCAACCAGCTGCATTTTCGCGTCTCGCGCAAGATGGCGCCGGACACCACGATCACCCTGCGCATCGGTCCGCAGCGCTTCACGCTCATCGGCGGCGGCGGCGATGCCTGGCCCGCCAGCGATACCGACAACGCCGCGATCACCGCCGCGATGCGCTCGGCCAGCGAGATGACGCTTTACGCCACGGGCGCGCGCGGCGGGCGCTTCTCGAACACCTGGCAACTGGCGGGCGCGGCTTCCGCGATGGACGCTGCGCTGCTGGGCTGCGCCAGCCAGCGCTGAGGGGACGCTGCGCTGCTGGGCTGCGCCAGCCAGCGCTGAGGGCCCACATCCGCACGCGAAAAGGGCGGGAGCCGCATGGCCCCCGCCCCCTTTTCTTCTCCGCGTTCAATGTCGCAAGCGCGCCGCGATCAGAAGCGCACGCCCACGCCCGCCATGATCTGGTGGCGATCGAGGTCGAGATCGAAGCGCGAGCTGTCGGGAATGTCACCGGTGTAGTCCACCTCGCCGCGCGAGTAGTTCGAATAGCGGTATTCGAGCTTGGCGAACGTGTTGTGGGTGATCGCCTGCTCGACGCCCGCGCCGATGCGCCAGCCGTCGGCATCGATGTCACGCCCGTACATGGTGCCATCGTACTGGTTGTTCACGTCGAACTTGGCGTTGGTGTAGCCGCCCTTGACGTAGAGCATCGTCTTGGGGCTGACGATGTAGCCCGCCCGCGCGCCGATGTAGAGGTCGCGGTTGGTCTTCACGTTGCCGATGCCGAAGCCTTCGAAGTCGCCATCGTTGAAGGTGGTCTTGGCGGTCGACCAGGACACTTCGGCCTCGGGACCGACGACGAAGCGGTCACCGACCTTGAAGTCGTAGCCCGCACCCACGCCGTAGGTGAAGCCGTCGATCGACTGGTCGTTGGGAACCGAGGAATCATCGTCGACGCTGCTGCCCGCCTCGGTGATGTCGTAGCCGCCCAGCGCTTCGACGTGGAACCCCTCGAAGGGACCGACGGGGCCGACGTCCTGCGCTAGCGCCGGAGTGGCGAGAGCCGCCGAACCGGCCGCAAGAGTGAACAGGATGGTCTTCATAATCAAACTCCAGACTTGTTCTTGGGTGCAGGTTGCGACCCGCATGGACCCCCTCAATTCGCGAAGAGATCGGGGAGTTTCATGAATGTAAGACAACGAAATCATTGATGTTTTTATGTCACACAAATGAGATGGAGTGGCTCACGGGCGCGGTGGATTCCCGGAACGAAACCGCCCCTTGCGGCATTCGCGCGAGCGCTGCGTGCGCGGGTATCTTCCGTTGACGCGCGAAATCGATTATAGGGCGGTGCAATCATGACAGACACGAATTCACTGCCTGCCGCCGGGATCATGACGATCCCCGGCCACGACGAGCCCCTGCCGGTTCCCCGCCCGACGCTGGTCGACGGGGTGACGCCGCGCGCCGATGGCCGCACCGACCTCATCGGCCTGCCCAAGAAACGCATCGCCGAGCTGTTCGAAGACGCCGGGCTCGACGCCAAGGCGGCCAAGCTGCGCGCCAAGCAGGTCTACCACTGGCTCTACCACCGCGGCATGACCGAATTCGAAGCGATGACCGACATCGCCAAGACCATGCGTCCCTGGCTCGCCGAACGCTTCGTGATCGGCCGCCCCGAAATCGTCGAGGCCCAGCATTCGAGCGACGGCACCCGCAAGTGGCTGCTGCGCACGGCGGACAACCACGATTTCGAAATGGTGTTCATCCCCGATGCCGACCGCGGCACGCTGTGCGTGTCCTCGCAGGTGGGTTGCACGCTCAACTGCCGGTTCTGCCACACCGGCACGATGCGGCTGGTGCGCAACCTTACCGTGGGCGAGATCGTCGGCCAGGTCATGCTCGCGCGCGACGCGCTGGGCGAATGGCCCAAGAGCGCATCCGACACGCGGCTTGCCACCATGGCCGGTCTCGACGAGGACGAAGAAGAAGGCTCCTACTCGGCCGACGGGCGCCTGCTCACCAACATCGTGATGATGGGCATGGGTGAGCCGCTCTACAATTTCGACAACGTGCGCGATGCCCTGAAGCTGGTCATGGACGGCGATGGCCTCGCGCTGTCGCGCCGGCGCATCACGCTCTCGACCTCGGGCGTGATCCCGCAGATCGAGCGGTGCGGCAAGGAAATCAGCGTCAACCTTGCGGTCTCGCTCCACGCAGTGACCAAGCAAGTGCGCGACGAGATCGTGCCTATCAACAAGAAGTACGGCATCGAGGAGCTGCTCCAGGCCCTCGCTGACTATCCCGGCGCGAGCAACGCACGGCGCATCACCTTCGAATACGTGATGCTCAAGGACAAGAACGACAGCGACGAGGACGCGCGCGAGCTTGTCCGCCTGCTCAAGAAGTACAAGCTGCCCGCCAAGGTGAACCTCATCCCGTTCAACCCCTGGCCGGGCGCCGCCTACGAATGCTCGACACCCGATCGCATCCGCTCGTTCTCGAACATCGTCTTCGAAGCGGGCATTTCGGCCCCCGTACGCACCCCGCGTGGGCGCGACATCGATGCCGCCTGCGGCCAGCTCAAGACTTCGGCCAAGAAGATGAGCCGCGCCGAGATCGACCGTCTCTACGCTGAAAAGGACAAGGACGCCGAAGCCGAGATCGCCGCTCCGGCCCCGTAAGACTGTCGAGAGTTCGGAGAGCCCGAGGGCAGTCGCCCTCGGAACCCGCCCTAATTTCTCTGCCCCTAGACCGGCGGCAGCTTGTCGAGGTACTTGTCGAGCGTGATCGGGTAGTTGCGCACGCGCACCCCGGTTGCGTTGTAGAACGCGTTGGCGATCGCCGCACCCACCCCGCACAGGCCCAGTTCGCCCACCCCCTTGGCCTTCATCGGCGAAGCGATCGGGTCGAGCGTGTCGAGGAAGATCACCTCCTGGTGCGGCACGTCGGCGTGGACCGGCACTTCGTATCCGGCAAGATCGTGGTTGACGAAAAAGCCGAGCCGGGTGTCGACCGCCAGTTCCTCGGTCAGCGCCGCGCCCAGCCCCATCGTCATCGCCCCGATCACCTGGCTGCGCGCCGAGATCGGGTTGAGGATGCGCCCCGCCTCGCACACCGCCAGCATCCGGCGCACCGCGGTTTCCCCGGTATAGGCATCGACCGCGATCTCCACAAAGTGCGCCGCGAAAGTCGATTGCTGGTAGGTCTGGTCGAGATCGCCGTATTCGAGCGTGTCCTCCACGACCAGTTCCCCCCCGCCTGCCGCCGCGCCGAGCGGGTAGCTGCGGTTGCCCGCGCGCACTTCGCCATCAAGGAAATCAGACCTTTCGGGATCGAGCCCGAGCTTGTGCGCCACCGCCGCGCGCAGCTTGACGCAGGCGGCGTAGACGCTCGAGGTGGAATTGGCCGCGCCCCATTGGCCGCCCGAGCCGGGCCCTGCGGGATGATCGGAATCGCCCAGCGTGACCGAAACCGCCGAGAGTGGCAGCCCCATCACCTCGGCCGCCGTCTGCGCGAGGATGGTGTAGGTCCCCGTGCCGATGTCGGTCATGTCGGTCTCGACCGTCAGGCGCCCTTCGCNGCCGTCTGCGCGAGGATGGTGTAGGTCCCCGTGCCGATGTCGGTCATGTCGGTCTCGACCGTCAGGCGCCCTTCGCCCGAGAGCCGCACGCGCGCCGAAGAGGTGCGCGGGATCGAATTGCGAAAGCCCACGGCCATGCCCTGCCCGACCAGCCAGCGCCCCTCGCGCCGGGCACCGGGCACGCGGTTGCGCCCCTCCCACCCGAACGCCTGCGCCCCGGTTTCGAGGCATTCGACGAGCTTGCGGCTCGAATAGCGCCGCTCGGGGTTTTCCGGGTCCACCCCGGTGTCGTTGGCGATGCGCAGCGCGATCGGGTCGATGCCCAGCTTTTCCGCCAATTCATCCATCGCCCCTTCGAGCGCCATCAGTCCCGGCGCTTCGCCAGGAGCCCGCATCGAGGCGCCTTCGGGCAGGTCGAGCGTGGCGAGACGGTGCGCGGTGTAGCGGTTGGGCGCGGCGTAGAGCAGCCGGCTCTGCGCCACCGCGCCCTCGCCCTCGCCGCCCGGCAGGTTGCCCGAAGTGCTGACGTGCGAGAACGCGGTCAGCCGCCCGTCGCGCTCGGCTCCCAGCCGCAGGCGCTGGATCGTCGCGTGGCGGTGGGTGGTGTTGTTGAAGATCAGCGCGCGGGTCAGCATGATCTTGACCGGGCGGCGCACCGTGCGCGCACCGAGCGCGGCCAGCACCGCATCGGCGCGCAGGAACAGCTTGCCGCCGAAACCACCCCCCAGATAGGGGCAGTCGACCCGCACGTTGGCCTCCTCGATCCCCAGCACCTCGGCGATCGACTGCTTGGTCCAGGCGATCATCTGGTTCGATGTCCACAAGGTCAGCTTCTCGCCCTGCCACGCGGCCATCGTCGCGTGGGGCTCCATCATCGCGTGGCTTTCATCGGGCGTGGAGTAGGTCACGTCGAGCGTGACCGGCGCACGCGCGAAGGCCGCATCGAAATCGCCGCGCGCGCTGACGTCCGGCGCGCCTTGGCCGGTGGTCTCGAACGGGGCGGTATCGGCCACGGCGCCAAGATCGTAATGGCCCTCCATCCGTTCGTAGGCGACCTGCACGAAGGCGGCCGCCGCGCGCGCCTGTTCGAAGCTCTCGGCCACCACCAGCGCAACCGCCTGGTGGTAGTGGTGAACCTCGTCCCCGCCGAACAAGACCGTAGCGTTGCCGATGCCCAGCGCCAGCGGCTCGCGCTCGGTGCTGGTCAGGATCGTGACGACGCCGGGCTGCGCCTCGGCCTCAGCCAGATCGAAAGACACGATGCGCCCCTTGGCAATGCTCGCGCCGACCACGTAGCCGACCAGCGGATCGGCGATGATGTCGTGCCGTTCATAGGCGTAGGGCGCCTGTCCCGTGACCTTGAGCGGACCATCGATGCGCGGGGTAGGCTGGCCTACCACGCGCTGGCGATCGATCAGCGTATCGCCTGCGGGCTGGGTGAACTTCATGCGACCTCTCCCTTCGCCTCAGCCACAACGCCGGCCAGCGTGCGCGCGACGAGTTCCACCTTGAACGCATTCTGCGCGGTGGTGCGCGCGCCTTGCGTCAACAGACGGGCCGCCTCGGCCGCATCGGGCAAGGCCGCGTCCGCCTCGGCCACACGCCAGGGGCGCGGCGCCACGCCGCCGACCGCAAAGCGCCCGCACCCTTCGCCATCGAGCACGGCGGCGACCGAGACGAGCGCAAAGGCATAGGAGCGCCGGTCGCGCACCTTGTGATAGAGATGCGCGCCGCCAAGCGGTGCGGGCAGAACCACCGCCGTAATCACCTCGCCCGGTTCGAGCGCGGTCTCGATGTGCGGGGTATCGCCCCACAGGCGGTGGAAATCGGCAATCGGGATCGTGCGCAAGGTGCCGTCGGCGCGCACCGTCTCGACCACGGCGTCGAGCACCCGCAGCGCCACCGCCATGTCGCCGGGATAGGTTGCGATGCAGTGCTCGCTCACCCCCAGGATGCCGAGCTGGCGGCTCACCCCGCCGACCGCCGGGCATCCACTGCCGGGGCGGCGCTTGTTGCAGGGCTGATCGGTGTCGTAGAAATAGGAACAGCGCGTGCGCTGGAGCAGGTTGCCCGCCGTCGTCGCCTTGTTGCGCAGCTGGCCCGAGGCCCCGGCGACGATCGCGCGGGCGAGCAGCGCGTAATCGCGCTTGATCCGCGGATCGCTGGCGAGCGCGGTGTTGCTGACCATCGCCCCGATGCGAAGGCCGCCTTCATCGGTTTCCGCGATCACGCCAAGCCCGGTGCGCGTCACGTCGATCAGGTGGAGCGGGGCTTCGATCTCGAGCTTCATGAGGTCGAGCAGGTTGGTGCCACCCGCGATGAACGTCGCGCCCGGACGGCGCGCGGCGGCCTCAGCGGCCTCGAGCGCCGTCCCGACGCGTTCGTAGGTGAACGGCCTCATGCGCGCTCTCCCGCGGCGGCTTCGGCCATGGCTTGCGCAATGTTCGAATAGGCGCCGCAGCGACAGATGTTGCCGCTCATGCGCTCGCGCATTTCAAGGTTGCTCGGCTCCATCGCCGCGGTCAGATCGCCGGTCACGTGGCTCGGCACGCCAGCCGCAATTTCCTGGAGCACCGACACCGCCGAACAGATCTGCCCCGGCGTGCAATAGCCGCACTGGTAGCCGTCGTGCTTCACGAAAGCCGCCTGCATCGGGTGCAGGTCCTCGGGCGTCCCCAGCCCCTCGATCGTCGTCACCGTATCGCCCTCGTGCATGATCGCGAGCGAGAGGCAGGCGTTGATCCGCGCCCCGTTGACGATGACCGTGCACGCCCCGCACTGGCCCTGATCGCACCCCTTCTTGGTCCCGGTGAGGTGGAGATGCTCGCGCAGCGCGTCGAGCAACGTGGTGCGGGTATCGAGCGTCAGGTCGCACGGCTCGCCGTTCAGGGTGAAAGCCACCCGCGCGGTCTCGACGCGGCGCGCGACGGCCTGGGCTGGCGCCGCCAGCCCCACACCCAAGGCTCCGGAAGCGACCCCTGCGGCGGTGCTGGCCAGGACACCGCGGCGCGACAGCGCAAAAGGATCGGTTTCGGGAGTTGCGGGTTTGGTCATGACGAACGGGGTTCCTCGGGATTTCGGGGATCGGCCGGGCTTGGCCACGCGGCACGACACCGCGCGCAGGTGCGGCGATCACCGCGACACCGCGCACGAGGCGCCGCCCGAGCGCACCCGATGGCCGGACAGGTATCGGCTATACGCAAAGGAAAGTCACGAGGGCCGTGAATCGTTCCAAAACACGAAAAACCTCAGGATCATGCCCCTCGACGTATCCCCAGCGTCAGACCTCGATCCGGACCGGCACGCCCTTGCTCGCCGGGGTCTTGGCCAGTTCCTCGTGGTATTCGAGCGGGACGAGCGGGTTGAGCTCGGGAAAATAGCCCACCACGGCGCCCTTGGGCAGATCGTAGGCGCGCACCGAAAGCCCCGACACGCGCCGCTCGATTCCATCGCCCACTTCGGTAACGAGCGAGACTTCCTGATATTCGTGCAGGCCCAGCCGGACGATTTCCTCAGGACTGATGAGCACGATCATGCGGTTACCCTCGAGCCCGCGCAGACGGTCCGAAAAGCCGTAGATGGTGGTGTTGAACTGATCGTTCGAACGCAGCGTGACCAGGTGCATCCCGCCGGGATGGTCGCGGATGCCGCAGGCGTTGAGGACCGTGGGGGTAGTGAACTCGGCCTTGCCGCTCTGGGTCTTCCAGATGCGCTCGTGCGCCGGATTGCCCCGGTAGAACCCGCTGGGCTCGTGCATGCGCCGTTCCATGTCGTAGAACTGCTCGGGATAGGTCTGCGCAATGAGATCGCGGATGCGCGCGTAATCCCCGCGCCAGGCGTCCCACTTCCAGCGCGGATTGGGATCGAGCGTGGCCTTGGCCAGTTCGCAGATGATCGCCGTCTCGCTCATCAGGTCCTCGCTCGCGGGCTTGCGCTTGCCCTTCGAGGCCGAGACGTGGCTGAAGCTGTCCTCGATCGAAACCCACTGGTTGCCCGTTGCCTGGATGTCCTCCTCGGCGCGCACGAGGCAAGGCAGCAGCCACGAAGCCTTGCCCGGCATGCAGTGCGTCTTGTTGAGCTTGGTGGCGATATGGACGGTCAGCTCCATCGTGCGCCAGGCGGGATAGACCCGGTCGTGATCGGGCACCGCCCGCGCGAGGTTGCCGCCAAGCCCGATGTAGCCGGTGTTGGTCCCCGCGATCAGCGCCTCGAGGAATTCGACCGTCGTGTGCCCGTCCTCGGCCGGGGTTTCGAGGCCAAGCACCTCGCGGTACTTCTCGACCGGGGCGAGCGCGACCTTCTCGGTGATGCCCACCGTGCGCTGGCCCTGCACGTTGGAGTGGCCGCGGATCGGCGAACAGCCCGCGCCCTGGCGGCCCATGTTGCCGCCCAGCAGCAGCAGGTTGACGAGCAGGCCGATCGCCTGGCTGCCGTGGACGTGCTGGGTCAGCCCCATGCCGTAGATGCCGATGACCTTGGAACTGTCGGCGTAGATGTCGCCCGCCGCTTCCATTTCGGCGCGGGTCACACCGCTCGCTTCCTCCAGTTCCTCCCACGAGGTCGCCGCCAGCTTTTCGAGGAAATCCTCGAGCCCGTGCGTGTGCTGGTCGAGGAAGGCGGTGTCGAGCACGCGCCGCACGCCCATCGCCTGTGCCTTCTCGTCGCGTTCGAGCACGCGCTTGCAGGTGCCCATCAACGCCGCGATGTCCCCGCCCGGACGCACCTGGAGGTAGAGGTGGCTCATCTTCGTCGCCTTGCCGAAGGTCATCTGCAAGGGGTTCTGCGGGCTGCGAAACTCGGTAAGCGCCTTTTCCTTGAGCGGGTTGAACACCACGATCTTGCACCCGCGCTTCACCGCCTTCTGCAAGGGGTGGAGGATACGCGGCGAGTTCGTCCCCGGATTCTGGCCGAGGTAGAAAATCGCATCGCAGTGTTCGAAATCCTCCATCTGGCAGGTGCCCACGGACGATCCGGTAACCTTGCGAAGCCCGACCGAAGTCGTCTCGTGGCACATGTTCGAACTGTCGGGCAGGTGGTTGTTGCCGTACATGCGCGCGAAGATCGCGTAGAGGTAGCTGGGTTCGAGCGCGGCCTTGCCGCTGGCGTAGAAGGTCACGCCCTTTGGATCGAGCGTGCGCAGCTTCGCCCCGATTGCCGAGAACGCCTCGCTCCAGCTGGTCGGCACGTAGTGGTCACTGACCGGATCATAGCGCATCGGCGTGGTCAGCCGCCCGGTCATCTCCAGCTCGTAGTCCGACCATCCGGCCAGCTCGCTCACCGTGTGCGCGGCGAAGAAATCGGGCGTGCAACGGTCGCTGGTAAGGTCCCATAGCGTTGCCTTGGCGCCATTTTCGCAAAACTCGAAAGGCTTGGGCTCGGCCGACTTCACCCAGGCGCACGAGGTACACATCGTCCCACCCGGCTTGTTGAGCTGGCGCAGCGTGTCGAGCGCGGCGGGCTTGGCCTTTTGCGAACGTTCGATGCGCGAAATGCCCCGCAACGATCCCCAGCCACCAGCCGAGCCACTGTACGATTGGGCCTTGGGGGGCTTGGACATGAACTTTCTCCGGTCTTTTCGCGCTCATCACGGGCAATGCGTGACGCCTAGACCTGGTTCCACGTTTCGCCAAGCACCCGCAAGGGGTAACCTTTGCGATGGTGTTGCCAGTGCCAGATTGGCAACACACCGGCAGGCTCTGGACCCAAGCCGGACGCGGTGCGTTAAAGCATTTCCCAGTCAGGTGGAATCACCTGACGGTTCAGAAAATGCGTAAAAACAAATATCTAGAGCACGATCCATTCGACCAGGAACCTTCCCAATGCGCGCGTTCGCCTGCCCTTCTTGCCACCAGCCGATCCACTTCGAAGCCCGCATCTGTCCGCATTGCGCCGCGACGCTCGGCTACGACCCGCAGATCGACGCCTTCTGCCACCTCACCGATGCCGCCACGACCTGGCGCGATGCCAGCGGTGCGCGGCGCGCCGTCGTGGTCTGCGCCAACAACAACGACTACGCGATCTGCAACTGGATGGTGGGCGAGGACGAAGCCACGCCGCTGTGCCGCGCCTGCCGCCACAACCGCACCATCCCCGATCTGGCCGAGCCTTCGGTCCCGCCGCGCTGGGCCCGGATCGAGGCCGCCAAGCGGCGCATGGTGCACACCGTCCTCAAGCTCGGCCTCCCGCTCGAGACCAAGGCCCAGGAGACGCCCCGCCACCAGGGCCTCGCCTTCGATTTCCTCTACGACCCATCGGCCGAGAACGCGGGCACGCCCCAGGTCATGACCGGGCACGAGGCGGGGCTCATCACGCTCAACCTGATCGAGGCCGACGATGCGCAGCGCGAACGCATCCGCCAGTCGATGGGCGAACCCTACCGCACCCTGCTCGGCCATTTCCGGCACGAAGTGGGCCATCACTACTGGGCGCGGCTGGTTGAACCCAACGCGCAGGCGCTGGAGGAATTCCGCCGCCTCTTCGGGGATGAACGGATCGATTACCAGCAGGCCATCGCCGATCATTACAGCGGCGCCTCGGACACCGTGTGGACCCAGGCTTACGTCAGCGCCTATGCCACCGCGCACCCGTGGGAGGACTTTGCCGAGACCTGGGCGCACTACCTGCACATGGTCGACCTCCAGGCCAGCGCGCAGGGTTTCGACCTCAGCCTCCACCTGCCCGGCGACGGGACGGTGCAAGGCGACGTAGCCGTCTCCTTCGATCCCTATCGCGCCGATGGCGCCACGCTCACCGCACACATGGAACCGATCGCCTTCGCGCTCAACACGCTCAACCGCTCGATGGGCCTGGGCGATGCCTACCCTTTCCACCTGACGGAGGCGGTCGTCGCCAAGCTCGATTTCATCGCCCGCCTCGTGGCCCGCAGCCGTGCCGGGGCGATGGTCGACTGCGACTGACAGGAGACAGGCGAATCGACCGCTCTAAGGCTTCAGACCATAGCTTTCGAAGTCACGCACCTGCCCCGGCTGGATCTTGGCGAGGTAGGCGATGTAGCTGTCACCGCTGCCATCGCCCATGCGGCGCAGCGCGATCGCGCGGAAGTAGCGGGTCGAGGTCTGGTCGGGCGCCAGCGCCAGCGCGGCGTCGGCATCGGCCTTGGCCTTCCCCGGATCGCCCAGCTGGAGCCAGGCAAGCGCGCGGCTGTCGAGCGCGGCCGAGGCCATGCCCGATTGTTCGACCGCCTTGTTGCAGGCGTCGATCATGGTGTCCTCGCCAACCTTGAAGCGCGCGCGAAACCAGCACGAGGAATTGTAGAGGTAGGCCTGCCCAGGGCGTTCCTCGATCAGCGCGTTGATCGCATCGAGCCCGTCCTGCGCGCGGCCGCCATAGGCCAGCACGTCGGCCCGCACCTCGACGAACGAGGGGTGCTGTTCGCCGTAATCGTCGAACTCGTCGATCAGCGCCAGCGCTTCCTGCGTCTTTCCGGTGCGCCCCAGCACGCCGGCCAGCGCCCGCGCCGATTGCGCTGAAGGATCCAGCTCGAAGGCCTTGCGCGCATCGAGCAGCCCCGCCTCGAAATTGCCCATAACCCTCTTGAGCAAGGCGCGGCGGCGATAGGTGGCAGCCGAGGGATCAAGCTCGATCGCCTTGTCGAAGTCCTTGAGCGCGCCGGCCAGATCGGTCGTACCCCAGCGGAAGCTGGCGCGATTGAGGTAGGCATCGGCATCGTCGGGCTCGCGCGCGATGGCCTTGGCGTAGGCTTCCTCGTAAGGCGCGATGCGAGCGCGGTACTCAGGCAGGCCCAACTGCCACTGGCGCACCGCATCGGCCGGCGAAAGCAGGAACACCGCCGAATTGGCGATGCGCGCGGCCTTGCCCTTTTCCGCCGCGATCTCGCCCGCGGGCAACTCGCCGCCCAGCGATTCCACCGATTCCACCACGTGCAGGCGATGGTCGGTCAGGGTTGCCGTGCGCTGCAGGCGGTTGCCCGCGAACGTCATGTCGAGATCGGGCCGACCGCGCAGGAGGTAGCCGTCCTCGTCCTCGGGCAAGAGCACGGTCAGCTCGGTGACCTGGTTCGAGGCGAAGCCCAGGTTCACCGGCATGTCCTTCCACAGGGCGCGGGCACGGTCGGGGTTGAAGGTCACGTCCTTGCTCGGCAGGTCGCCGAAATCCTCGCGCTTGCGCACGCCCTGGCGTTCCCAGTTGCCGCTCTGGATGCCGGTCACGTCGATATGCGCGGTCGCGCTGTCGGCATCGTAGCTGAGCGAGCCGCCGGTGATCACCAGATTGGGCAAAGTGGAACCCGCGAATTTTTCGATGATCTCGTCTTTCTGTTTCTCGCTCACTTGCGCCACGATCGCGCCGAGATTGGCCCCGATCGCACCCGACAGGCTGGCCCTTGCGGTCACCAGCGTGGGCAGGTCGATCCCGCCACGCTCGTCGAAGGTAAGCGCGACCCGCGCCTGCGGCACACGCGGCACGCGCGGCGCGATGGCCATGAGTTCGGCGCCCGCGCGCCGCAGCGGCAGGCCATTGCGAAAGCCCGGCGTATCGCCCAGATTCGCCAGCCGCGTGCCCGCCGAAGTGCCATCGAGCCAGTATTCGCCTCCCGCGATCGTTGCCCGCACGAGCACGTGATCGAAGGCGTTGGGCATCGGCAGAAGATCGGGCACCGCATCGCTCGCGCTCGAATTGACGAGCACCGGTTCGGCCGCGATCTGCAGGGCATCGAGCAGCGCAAGCAGCAGGTAGGTCTTGGCCTTGCAATCACCGTAGCGCAGCTGCCAGGTCTGCTCGGGCGTCTGCGGCACGTAGTTGCCGGTCGCCATGCCGTTCATCTGGTAGCTGATCTGGTCCTGGACGAGCTGCGTGGCGAGCGCCGCGCGGGTCAGCGGATCGGCGCTCTGCCCCGCAATGCGCGCCACTTCGCCCGCGAGCGCGCTCCCTTCGGCGATGGTCCCCTTGGGATCGTAGAGCGGCGCGAAGATCTGCGAAACCTCGGCCCAGCCCCGGAACGTGCCGGCCTGGATCGCCGAGGGGCGACGATAGCGCACCGGCGCATCCTCGGGCATGTCCTCGGGCTTGGCCAGCGGCAAGGCGATGGTCAGGCGATGGTCGCCCGCAATCTCGCTCTCCTTGACCGCGACCGTCCCCGGCCCGGTCTTCCACACGACGTGTTCGGCCTTGGGCCAGGAAATGATCTCGCGCGCGAAACCCGCCTCGGTCGGGGCGGCGATGAGCGGGTTGGTCAGCTGGACCTCGCCCTTGAGCGTGGGGTCGTGGATGGTCTGGGTATAAGCGATGCGCAGCACGTCGCCCATCTGCAGGCCGGGCACCGCCAGCGTCGCGGTCAGCGCGCCGTCGAGCGTGCGCTGTTCAAGCTGCGTCTCGCGCCGCAGCACGGTGTATTTCGCCCCGCCCGCCAGCACGTCGATCACCTGGCCGCCGCGCAGGATCTGGACCCGATGGACGATGAGATCGCCCTTGTCGGGCTGCCAGGCGGCCGAACTCGTCCCCGCCTGGGTGAGCGCCTGCGGCGCATCGAGCTTGATCGCGCGGTCGACATAGATGCTCAGCACCCCGCTCTCGATGCGCTGTTGCACGTCGTAGAGCGCCAGCGGGGTCTTGCCCGCGGTGTCGATGTCCTTGTCCTTGTAGGGCTCGACCCACCTGGCGGGCGGCGCGTAGAGCACGTCCTCCCCCGCCTGGGCCGGCCCCACCGCCAGCAGGGCCGCTCCGGCAAGCGAGGAGACCCCGGCCAGACACAGTGAAACGAACCGCATTTTACCCCCTCATTTCGCACTCTTGTATACAATAGTGGCAAGATCGTCGGGCGATGGCAACGGGGCGATTGGCGCCATGATGGAGCATCTCGCCCCACGGCAGGAGAGACCGCGCGGCGATCATGGACAATTGACCAGTATTGCGCGCAGCCCGAAGCCCAGGTGCCCCACAGCGCACGATGGAGGAACGCCGGCAGCGTAACGACGCCGTGGCCGCGCTCTTGTCGCTGGCCTCCCCTTGCGCTTGATCGCACGCGCCCCCCTGCCCCTTTCGGCAACACGCGCGCGTGTCCGGTGCGCCGCGCCGCAGCGCACTCTTGCCATGCCGCGCCCGCGATGCCACCTGTCCAGACCCGCGAAGGCGGCAGGCGCCGCGATTTTCGGGCGCCTGCGGGCCTCTTGCCGCGTATCAACGAGGGTCTACCGTCAAGTACTTATTCGCACGCGCACAAGACCCGAGCCCCCACTTCTCGCCAGCTTCACGGTCAAGCGATCTAACGAGAACGACAACGGTCGCGTCCACGGGATGGGTACTGAATTTCACGGTTTGGGGAGCTTTACATGCTGAAAAAGAAGCAAATTGCCAGGGCTCTGGCCTGTAGTGTCTCACTTGCGGCGTTCTGTGCGGGAAGCGTCCGGGCCGAAGCAGCCGACACCGCCGCCACCAGTCCGGCCGCGACGAGCGATGAGGGTTCGTCAACCACCGGCCTGCACGACATCGTGGTGACAGCCGAACGCCATGAGATCACGCTGCAGGATGCCCCGCTGTCGGTCTCGGCGATCACCGCCGACGATCTCAAGGCCTCCAACATCACCGACATCACCGGGCTCAACGGCACCGTCCCCGGCCTCGTCGTGGCGCGGTCGGGCGGCGGCGAGCGGATCCTCTCGATCCGCGGCGTGGGCTCGGAAACGCCCGAGAACACCAACACCCAGCCCGGCGTCTCCTACCACATCGACGGCGTCTACATCTTCAACTCGATCGCCGCCTCGGCCGCCTTCATCGACGTGGCGCAAGTCGAGGTGCTGCGCGGGCCGCAGGGCACGCTGTTCGGCCAGGGTTCGACCGGCGGCACGATCAACGTGGTGAGCAAGGAACCGAGCACCGATGCGCTGACCGGCGAAGTCAACGCCGGGATCGGCAACTACAACTACAAGGAAGGCAACGCCGCGCTCAACGTGCCGCTGACCGACACCCTGGCGGTGCGCGGCGCGTTCCAGTTCACCAAGCACGACGGCTACGCCTATGCCACCGCGGTCGAGGGCGTGGACAAGTACCAGCTCGACAACGAGGACAACACCGGCTGGCGCCTGGGCGCCAAGTGGTCGCCCACCTCGAACCTGTCGATCACGCTCAACACCATCCAGTATTCGAGCAACACCAACGGCCCTGCGCAGCGCAACATCCTCGATCCCTCGGGCGATGCGCGCGTGCTCACGCAGGACTATCCCGGCCGCTCGCAGGTCAAGACCCAGCTCTACACCGGCACCATCCGCTACGAAACGCCGATCGCGGTCATCAAGTCGATCTCCAGCTACCAGAAGCTGCATTCCGAACAGGCCTGGGATTCGGATGGCCTCGATTCCGACCTGTTCTACGCCGAAACCTACAACGCGGCGACTTACGGCGGCTACACGTATGACCACGTGCCGCTGTGGCGCTCGGACACCAAGAGCTGGACCCAGGAAATCAACGCGACCTCGAACACCAACGGGCCGCTGAGCTGGGTCGTCGGCGCGGTCTACCTGCATTCGAAGAACAGTCAGTACATCAACGAATACAACGGTTCGGACGATGACGGGCTGCGTTCCGCGCTTCCCGTCGACACCGCGTGGGACGACGATGCGGTGCAGTACCTGAGCTACGCCGAACTGTCCTCGATCACCCGCAAGGACTACGCCTTCTACGGTCAGGCGAGCTACGCCATCACCCCCGATCTCAAGCTGACCGCGGGCGCGCGCTACAACCACGACGAAGCCTCGGGCATGTACGACAGCATGTCGGGCGGCGAATCGAACTGGACCTCGGGCAACTACCTCCAGCCCTACAGCACCGGCACGCGCACCGCGCACGCCTGGACCGGCAAGGTCGCGCTCGACTACCAGTTCACGCCCACCAACATGCTCTACGCCAGCTGGACGCGCGGCTTCAAGCCGGGCGGCATCAACAGCGCTTCCTCGGCCGGGTCGAGCGCCTACTACGCGCTGGGCTGGACCGATTCGATCAAGCCCACCTACAAGGAGGAAATCGTCGACTCCTTCGAGATCGGCACCAAGAACCGCTTCCTCGACAACACCTTGCAGGTCAACGCCTCGGGCTTCCTGTACCTCTACAAGAACATGCAGTTCCTCGAGGAAGACCCGATCCTCTACGGCGAGGGCATCAGCAACGCGCCCAAGGCGCGGATCTACGGGCTCGAACTGGAAACCTCCTATGTGCCCACCAAGCACCTGCGCTTCGATGCTTCGGGCTCGTGGCTCGAGGGGACTTTCACCTCGCACTACGACGCGCTCGATCCCTCGGACGCCACCGCCGCGCAGAACGCGGCCGGCTATCCCGACTGGCTGTTCTGGAGCAACTACTACGCCGCCGCCGTGGCGCGCGACAGCGCGCGCAAGGACATCTACGGCAACCGCGTGCCCAAGCTGCCGCGCTGGCAGGGCCAGGCCGCGGTCACCTGGAACGACCACGTCGGTCCGGGCGAACTGAGCGCGCGCGCGCAGGTGATCTATCGCGGCAAGTACCAGTACCGCGTGTTCAACGAAGGCTCGACCGACACCGTGCCCGACTACACGCAGGTCAACCTCCAGCTCAAGTACGAGCCCGACGACACCAACACCACCATCACCCTGCGCGTGACCAACCTGTTCAACACCGACGGCGTCAACTCGCGCTTCTCCGATCCCTACGGCAGCGCGCAGGTGTTCGACACCTACATCCCGCCGCGTCAGGCGATCCTCTCGTTCGGTTACAAGTTCTGAGCCGCCATCCGGCCTGAACCGGCACGAACACACGGACCGATCCCGCATCGGTCAGGCGGGCGCGGCAGCAAAAGCTGTCCGCGCCCGTTCCTTTTGCGCGCTTGCAGCATCGCGGCGCACGAGGCATCATGCCCGCGATGTCTGCCAGATCGCCCCACTTTGCCCGTTGCGCGCCTGCAACCAGCGCGGCGGGCCTGTGCGATCAAGCGAAGAGGCGTTCTCCATCAAGAGTACGGCGCCGCAACGTAGAAACATGCCTGCCGACGAATCCCGGAGCCTCTTCCGGGGCGTCGCTGTAAGCAGGAGAAGCCATGCCCCGCTCCATCCAGGTCATGTTCGCCGCCTCACTGGCATTCTTTTTCGTGACCGCCACAACGTTCACGTCGCTGGGGTATGTCCTTTACATCATGGTCGACCAGCTGCACTGGTCGAAAGCGGCGGCGGGCTTCAGCTTCGCGCTGCTGGGCCTCGCCTGTGGCCTCGCCAGCCCGCTCCCGCCGCTGCTGATGAAGAAGATCGGCACGCGCATGACGATGGTCGTGGGCGCGGCGGTCCTCGCCAGCGGCTTCCTGCTTGCCGCGCTGGTCCATTCGCTCGCGCTGTTCTTCGTCGCCACCTCGCTGATGGGCGCAGGCTTCACCCTGCTCGCCCCCTCGCCCGCGATGTACCTGCTCGCCAACTGGTTTCCGCGCAGCTCGGCACGGATGATCGGGTTCTATTTCATGGCCGGGGCCTCTGGCGGGATCGTCGGGCCGCTGATCGTTGGCGCCATCGCCGGGGCGACTGGGGACTGGCGCCTGCACTGGATGGTCATGGCCATCGGCGCGGCGCTGCTCGGTCTGGTCTGCCTTGTCTGCATTCGCGACACCGCCGCGATCAAGAACGTTGCCGATGTCGGCGCGGCCGCGGGCAAGGACCCATCGGGCAAGGAAATTCCCGATAGCGGCTTCACCGTGCGCCAGGCGCTGTTCAGCCGCGCCTTCATCGTCCTCGCGCTGATCCTGACGGTGGTCCAGACGGTCGTCACCGCGACCCATTCGCTGCTCGTCGCGCATATCGCCAATCTGGGCCACGGCGCGGAGCCGGGCGCCATCGCGATGAGCCTGCTCGCCTTTGCCGGGACGGCGACCAAGGGCGTGACCGGCGCGGTGTGCGAACGCGTGCCCCCGCGCCTTATCCTGATCACCGGACTGCTGTTCCAGGCGGCGGGCATGGGCCTGCTCGCCCATGCGCCGGGCGTGCTCGTCGCGGTCGGCGCCTCGGCGCTGTTCGGCGCAGGCTGGGGCATGGCCTGGCTTTCGGGGCACATCCTGCTGCTGCGCTACTTTGGCCCCCGCCTCGCCGGTGACATGACCGCGATGGTCACCACCGTCTCGACGCTCGCGGTGTTCGGCCCCATCGCGGCCGGGCGCGTGGCCGACGTCAGCGGGACTTATGCGCCCGCCATCGTGGTCTTTGCCGTGCTTCTGCTGGTCGCCGCGATCGCGGGCGTGCTGCTGCTCCAGGCACCGCGCCCGCTCGTCCAGCGCGACGAGGACAGCGCGCTCGACGCCGACACGCTCAAGTTCGAACCGGCCGAATGAGCCGTCATCCGGCCGCGCGACACGCGGTTGCAAGGCCGGTCAAAAATGAGGACGCGCGCGGCCAAGCCACCTGCAGCGCGCGCGTCTAGGATCACGGTGTTGTCGCCCGGCGCCCGGCGCGCCGCGACTCCTTCCACAAAAAGCAACACGGGAACAGGCACGCATGACACTCCTCACCGACCAGTTCTTCGACAGCCTCGCCAGCTCGAAACTGGACACGCTCGAGGCCGAGACGCTGCCGCGCGAATGCTACGCGAGCGAGGAATTCCACGAATTCGAGATGGAAGCGGTGTTCGCACACGAATGGCTGTGCGTGGGCCGTGAGGAATGGCTGGAAAACCCCGGCGACTACTTCACCGTCAACCGCGTCAACGAACCGATCGTGGTGTGCAAGACGCGCGAGGGCACGATCAAGGCGCTGTCCTCGGTCTGCCAGCACCGCGCCATGCTGGTCGCCGAAGGGCACGGCAACGCGCGCGCTTTCGTGTGCCCCTACCACCACTGGACGTATGATCTCGACGGCGCGCTGGTCGGCGCCCCGGCGATGAACCGCACCTGCAATTTCGACAAGAAGGCCGCCTCGCTGCCCGAAATCCGGCTCGAGACCTGGCACGGCTTCGTGTTCATCAACCTCGACAACGCGGCCGAGCCGCTTGCCCCCCGCCTCGCCGCGCTCGAACCGGTGGTCGCCAACTACGATTTCGCCTCGCTGCGCGGGCCGCGCCCCGAAGAGCCCACCCTGTTCCCGTGGAACTGGAAGGTCATGCTCGAGAACAACAACGACGGCTACCACGCCAGCCGCCTCCACGCCGGGCCGCTGCACGACTTCATCCCGAGCGGGCTTGCCTCCTTCCCCGAAGTCCCGGCGGACAGCGCGGGCTATTACCGGCTCAACGGCACGCTGCACAAGAACGCCGGGTTCAACGCGACGCAAAAGTCGATCTTCCCGGTCTTCCCCAAGCTGACCGAGGAGGAGCAGAACCGCCTGCTGTTCGTCAACCTGCCGCCCAGCCTCTCGCTCGTCGTGCTCAACGACAGCGTGATCTACCTCATCATGGACCCGCAGAGCGCCCATTCGCACAAGCTGACCATCGGCACGCTGATGGCGCCCGAGGCGATGGACGACCCGCTCTACGAGCTCAAGGTCAAGATGACCGACGAGGCGGTCGAGCGTATCGTCGCGCAGGATTTCCACGTCGACGAGCTGGTCCAGCAGGGCCTGCGTTCACGCCACGCGCCGCGCGGGCGCTATTCCTGGCAGGAGGGCGCACAGCGCCTGCTCAACGTCTGGCTGGTCGATCGCTACTGGGCCGAATGGGACCGCCGCCGCGGCCCCAGCGCGCCGGTGACGAAGATCCGCTCGGGCGCGGTGGGCTGACGCCCCCCCCTTCCTCACACACTTCGAGCTGCGGCGTCCGGCCTCGTCCGGGCGCCGCTCTTCTTTGTTCCCGCCCCGGTGCGACGAGCCGGGTCGCGCCCGGTCAAGCTTTCGTGCGCGGGTTGCGCAGCGCTTTCGCCCCGCTCGCCGCTACGCCTCTGCGACGCATTAGGGAGCACGTATGACCAACAGCCTGATCTTCTTCGACATCCCCAGCGACGATCCGGACGCCGCGGGCAGGTTCTATGCCGAGGTGTTCGGCTGGGAGGACGATCCGCGCCTGGGCGGGCGCTACCACCGCATGGTTCCAGGCGGCATGTTCAAGAACCCGGACGGGTCGGACAGCGAAATCGGCAATCTGCACATGGGCATCGGCGATGTCGCCAACATGCGCCCGCATCCCGCCCCCGAAGGCATCGAACCGCGCGGTCCCGCCACCGGCGGACGCGGCCCGCGCATCTGGATCCTGATCGGCGACGACGACACCCCCGAGCGCATCCTGGGCAAGGCCGAGGAACTTGGCGCCACGGTGCTGTGGCGCAACCATTACTGGGCCGAATTCAACGGGCTCAACCACTGCTTCGTGGACCCCTGGGGCAACCACATCATGCTCTGGGGCAAGGCCGGCAAACCGCCGGTGATCCCGGCGGACTACACGCGCGAATAAGCCGCCACACGAGGAACGCCTTGCCGGTCAGCGCACCAGCCATGGGCCAGCCACGGGGCGCGCACGACAAATTCTTGTGCGTCCGCTCCCAAGACCGGCACGGCCCCTCCTCATAGCCTTTGCCCCATAGCCTGCCTTTTTCGCCAACGCGCATCACCCAAGAGGAGCATCCCCTGCCATGAGCCGACTTCCCATCGTCTTCTTCGGACATGGAAGCCCGATGGTAGCGCTGGAAAAGAGCGCTATCACGCGCCAGTGGAAGGCGATGGCCGATCGGATCGGCCGGCCCAGGGCGATCCTGTGCATCTCGGCCCACTGGCAGACGCGCGGCACCGCGGTTACCGCGATGCCAAGCCCGCGCACCATCCACGATTTCGGTGCCTTTCCGCAGGCGCTGTTCGACATGCAGTACCCCGCCCCCGGCGATCCCGAACTGGCGCTGCGCGTGCGCGAGCTGCTCGCGCCGATGGAGGTCACGCTCGATACCGGCTGGGGGTTCGACCACGGCACCTGGACGGTGCTCGTCCACGCCTATCCCGAGGCCGACATTCCGGTCGTCCAGCTCGGCATGGACCTTGCCAAGACCCCGCAGCAGCACTGGGAAGTGGGCCGCAGCTTGCGCGCTATGCGCGATGAAGGCGTGCTGATCATGGCCAGTGGCAACATCGTCCACAATCTGCCCGCGATGGACTGGGGCAACCCGCTCGCCGAGCCCTACCCCTGGGCAAAGGCCTTCAACGACACGATGTGCCACGCGGTCGAGAGCGACACGCCCGAAGTGGCCATCGATTACCAGGCACTGGGCGATGCGGCGCGCTACGCGGTGCCTTCCGCGGACCATTTTCTGCCGCTGCTCTATTTCCTGGGCGCGCGGCACGAAGGCGAAAAGGTCGAATTCGCCCCGCACTTCATCCAGCACAAATCGCTTTCGATGACGAGCATCCTGATCGGCGCCGACTGAGCGCTTTACAGCGCCCCCGCCGATCCGAACCGCTCGCATCCCCTCCCTTTCCCGCCCCTACAGGAGTTTCGATGGCTCTCATCAACCCCAAGTCCGACACCGTCCGAACCATGACGATGCCCGGCGCCCTGCACCACCTCAAGGCCACGCCCGAGACCGTGCACTGGGGCTACTTCTCCCCCGAGATCAAACCGGTTCTGCGCGTCAAGAGCGGCGACCTGATCCACGGTGAGGCGATCACCCACCACGCGGGCGACGATCCCGAGCTGATGTTCGACGAAAACATCCAGCGCATCTTCACCGAGATCGATCCCTCAACGCGCGCGCCGGGCTGCCACATCATGACCGGGCCGATCTATATCGAGGATGCGGAACCGGGCGACATGCTCGAGGTGCGCTACTTCGAGATGAAGCCGCGCCACAACTACGGCTCGAACCTCCAGGCCAACTGGGGCCATCTCTACAAGGAGTTCGACGAGACCGAGCGGGTGACGATCTACAAGCTCGATCCCAACGCGATGACCGCCAGCGCGCTCTACGCCTACGATGTCGAAGGGGTCTACACCACGCCCGGCCGGATCACCCACTGCCCCGCGTGCGACCGTTCTAAGGCGCTGCCCGGCATCACCATTCCCGCCCGCCCGCACCTGGGCACCGCAGGCGTGGCCCCGGCGGTCGATGCCCCGGTCAGCACGATCCCGCCCGGCCTGCACGGCGGCAACATCGACAACTGGCGCATCGGCGCGGGCGCCAAGATGTACTACCCGGTGCAGGTCAAGGGCGGCCTGTTCTCGATCGGCGATCCGCACGTCAGCCAGGGCGACGGCGAGATTTCGGGCACCGCGATCGAAAGCTCGCTCGACGTGCTGTTCCAGATCATCCTGCGCAAGGACTTCGCCTTCCCCTCGCCGCTGCTCGAGACACCCGACTACTGGATCGTCCATGGTTTCGGCGAGGATCTGGACGTCGCGATGAAAAGCGCCTCGCTCGACATGATGCACCTGCTGACCGAACATCAGGGCCTCTCGCGTCACGACGCCTATTCGCTGATGAGCGTGGCAAGCGACTTTGGCGTGACCCAGGTGGTCGATGGGACGCAGGGCATCCACTGCAAGATCGAACGGCGCATCTTCCCCGACAAGGGCACGGTGCAGGACCCCGAATAAATTGCTATTGCGGCAATGCCCGCAAGGCGGCGGCCGGCGAAGCGAACCATCGCGCTCGCACCACCGGCCACCTCCTCCGGGCGCTTACGGAGAGTGACGATGAGCTATGAAACGATCGACGTGCGGCCCGTGACCAAGCGGATCGGCGCGGAGATCTTCGGGGTCGACCTGACGCGGCCGCTCGGCAACCAGACTTACGCCGAAATCCGCACCGCGCTGCTCGAACACCAGGTGGTGTTCTTTCGCGACCAGCCGATCGATCACGAGGCGCATCGCACCTTTGGCCGCGCCTTCGGCCCGCTCGCGATCCATTCGGCGGTCGCGGGGATCGAGGGCTATCCCGAAATCGTCCAGATCCACGCCGACGCGACGAGCAAATACATCGCGGGCGACAACTGGCACTCGGACCTCTCGTGCGATCCCGCTCCGCCGATGGGCTCGATCCTCTACATGCACACGATGCCCAGGGACGGGGGCGACACGCTGTTTTCGAGCATGTACGCCGCTTACGACGCACTGTCCGAGCCGATGAAGCGTTTCCTCGAACCGCTGACCGCCGTCCACGACGCGAACCCGGTCTACAAGGCGATCTTCCCCGACATCGACAAGACCTACGAGTGCAACACCCACCCGGTGGTGCGCACCCATCCCGAAACCGGGCGCAAGCTGCTCTTCGTCAACTCGTCCTACACCACGAAGATCAACGAGCTGTCCAAGGCCGAAAGCGACGCGGTGCTGCGCTGCCTCTACGACCATGTAAAGGACCCCAATTTCCAGGTCCGCTTCCGCTGGCAACCGCACTCGATCGCGTTCTGGGACAACCGCTGCACGCAGCACTTCGCGGTGTGGGACTACTTTCCCGAAACCCGCTCGGGATACCGCGTGACGGTCGCGGGAGACAAGCCGTTTTGAAAACGGGCGCCGCGCTGGCCGGGTTCGCGCTGCTCGTGGGCCCTCCCGCCTTCGCGCAGGAACCGGCCCCGGCCGCGCGCACGCTCAAGGCCGAACTGGACGCCATGGTCGCCCATGGCGAACTGCCCCAGGCGCTGGTCCTGATCGAACAGCATGGCCAGCCGCTGGCCGAGATCACCACCGGCTATGCCAATGTCGCCAAGCGCACGCCGATCCGGCGCGATGCGCTGTTCCGGCTCTATTCGATGTCCAAGCCGATCACCACCGTCGCCGTGCTCCAGCTGGTCGAGGCGGGCAAGCTCACGCTCGATACCCCGGTCGGCCGCGTCCTGCCCGATCTGGCGCACCTGCGCGTGTGGAACGGCTCGAACGCCTATCCGCCCGAGACCGTGGCGGCGGACCGGCCGGTGACCATCCTCGACCTGCTCACCCACACCGCAGGGATCACCTATGAGTTCATGGGCAATACCCCGGTCCAGCGCTACTACCGCGAGCATGGCGTAGGCCGGGTGACGCAGGCGCAGAGCGGCGCCCCCGAGGCCCCGCCCGCACGCGACCTTGCCCAGCTGGTCCAGCGGCTGGGCCAAGCCCCACTGCTCCACCAGCCCGGCGGCCCGTTCAGCTACGGCTTTTCGACCACGGTGCTGGGCGCAGTGGTCGAAAAGGTCAGCGGGCAGAGCCTCGATGCCTATTTCCACGATCACATCTTCGCGCCGCTGGAGATGACCGATACGACCTTTGTCGTCAGCGACGCGCAGGCGCCCCGGCTGGTCACCGGCTACGCGGCAAGCGGCGACGGGCTGACCGCAGTCGACCCGCCCGAAACCTCCGAGTACCGCGATCCGAACCGGCTGCGCGACGGCGGCGGTGCGCTCGCCGGAACGCTCGAGGACTACCGCCATTTCGCCGAGATGCTCGCCCATAAAGGGCAATGGCGCGGGCGGCGCATCCTGTCCGAACACCTGGTGGACCAGATGTTTTCGATGCGCCTGCGCACCGGGGGAGGCGAGCATCTCGATACGCCCTATGGCCTGGGCCTCGCGCTGGGCGATGCGGGCACCGAGGAACGCGGCAGCCTGCCGGTCGGCACGGGAAGCTGGTCGGGCTCGGCCAACACCTATTTCCTCGTCGATCCGGTCCACGACGCGGTGGCGTTGGTGATGACCAACGAACTGACGCCGGGCGCCAGCGTCGCGCGGACCTGGAAACTGCGCGCGGCGATCGACCGCGCCACGCTCGCGCTCATCAAGCGCTGACCGATAGGGGCCGGGCGGCATGGACAAACCCGGAGCGCTTGCACATAGGCAGGAGGCTTCGCGGCCAACCGGTCATCGCGTGGCCCTCCCCGGCGGTGCACTTCGCGTCGCTCCCGACAGTCAGGCAGCCCGACGATGACGCAGACCTCCTCGCCCGACCTTCAGCCCGCCACGCTCTCCCCGCTCCACTTGCGGCTGATCATGGTGCTGGTGACCGGCGCGCTGTTCATGGAGATCCTCGACGCCTCGATCATCATCACCGCGCTGCCCAGCATGGCCCGCGATTTTCACTCGAGCGCGGTGGGACTCAACATCGGGGTCAGCGCCTATCTGGTGACGCTGGGCATCCTCATTCCGGCCAGCGGCTGGATCGCCGAACGCTTCGGCACGCGGCGCATCTTCACGCTGGCCATCGCGCTCTTCACGCTGGCCTCGGCGCTGTGCGGACAGGCGGGCAGCCTTGCCGAATTCGTCGCGCTGCGCGTGTTCCAGGGCGCGGCGGGCGCGATGATGGTGCCCGTCGGCCAGGTCATCGTGCTCCACTGCACCCCGCGCGACAAGCTGATGGTGGCGATGTCCAACCTCATCTGGCCCGCGCTCATCGCGCCCGTGGTCGGCCCGCCGATCGGCGGCTTCATCACCCAGCATCTTTCGTGGAACTGGATCTTCTATCTCAACGTGCCGGTCGGGCTCATCGCGATGATCGCGGCGTGGAAGCTGGTGCCCGACAGCCATGGCGGCGACAGCCACCGCGCGTTCGACTGGCGCGGCTTTGCCATCACCGCGATCGGCACGTTCGCGTTGCTCGCGGGCATGGAAATGCTGGGCGCGACCGGGCGCCTGCCCAGCCTCGCGCTGATCGGCGCGGGGCTCGTCATCCTGCTCTTCGCCTATCGCCACATGCGCCGCCACACAGCGCCGATGGTGCGGCTCGACAACCTCGCGATCGTAACCTTCAAGGCGACCATCCGCGGCGGCTCGCTCTCGCGCGCAGGGGTCGCCTCGGTGCCGTTCCTCGTGCCGCTGCTGCTCCAGGTCGGCTTCGGCTACAGCCCGTCCGAGGCTGGCCTCGTGCTGATCGCGCTGTTCGCGGGCAATCTCGCGATGAAATCGGTGACGACCCCGGTGCTGCGCACCTTCGGCTATCGCCGCGTACTGATCGGCTCTTCGCTCGCCACTTTCGTGGGCATTGCCGGTGGCGCGCTGCTCACCCCGACCACGCCGATCCCGGTGATCTGCGCCTTCCTGTTCTTCTCGGGAATGACCCGCTCGATGCATTTCACGACGCTGGGCACGATGGCCTTCTCGGACATTCCAAAGCCGCAGATGGGCGATGCGACGAGCCTGTTCAACACCTCGATCCAGCTGATGATGGCCAGCGGCATCGCGCTGTCCGCGCTGGCGGTGAAGCTGGGCGGCCCGCTGGCGGAAAAGCTCGGCGCAAGCGGCCCGGACATGGGCTACCGCTTCGCCTTCCTGCCGCTCAGCCTGCTGTGCCTGGCAACGCTGGTGGAAGCGCTGCGCCTGCCCCGCGATGCCGGTGACAGCTTCGTCGGCCGCAAATCCGGGACCTGAGAAACCCCAGGGTGTTCAGGTGCGCGGTGTCTCGCCGCGCAGCCAGCCGCGCGCCTTCTTGAGGCAATAGGTCCACACCACGACCGGCGATCCCGCCAGCAGCAGGACCAGCGCGAATTCGAGCGGACGGCTGACAAGCGCGCCGATCCCCGCAAAGCCCACCGCGACAAGCACGAGCATCGCGGCCACCAGCGTATAGACAAGCGCCCCCAGGACAAGCGCTACGGCAATCAGTTTGGGTAATCTGGGCAGTTTGGGTACCATACACGCGCCGCTAGCACGCCCGCGCGGATCCGGCCAGCGGGCGGATTGTCCATTCGAGGCACCTCGCCCCAGCCAAGCCCTAGCTCGTGAACGCCCCTAGCTCGTGAACAGGGCCTTGCGGATCACCGCATGGACCCCGTAATTGCCGTTGACGATCTGGCTCACGCCGAAGTCCACCCCGACCGAGAGCAGCGAGATCGCCTCGTCCTCGGTCAGCTGCTTGGCGGTCATCAGGAAGCGGCGCGCCTTGCGAAAGGCATCGCGCATGGCCTCGTCGATCGAGCTTTTCTTGTAGACCTCGCTCTGCGCATCGGCGCCCAGTTCCTTGAGGTAATCGGGGTGCGAAAAGCCCATGATGACCCATTCGGTCTCGGTCTCGATCAACGGATAATCGACGTCGCGCAGCTGCTCCATGAGCCCGGCCGCCTTGTGGTGAACGACCTGGATCAGCGCGGTCATCGAGCATTCGATCGCGGTGCCGCACAGTTCGCTGTCGCCTTGCGAGGCGTGCGGATCGCCAAGCGAAAGCAGCCCGCCCTCGACCTGCACCGGCAGAAACACCCGCGCGCCCGGCCCGGTCCTCCAGTTGTCGAGATTGCCGCCATAGGAGGACGGCGGAACCGAATCGACAAGCCCGTTGTGCGCGGGCGCGAGCGCGATGACCCCGAAGTGCGGGCGGATCGGGATTTCGACGTTGCGCAGGACGTCGAAGTTCTTCTCGACGCTGGCAGGATCGACCGGAACGCCGGGATAATCGTAGCGCGCGTGCGCCACGCCCGAGGGGTCGACCTGCTCGGTCCAGCGGTAGGAATAGACCGCATGGGCGATCGGCGGGCGCGAACCGCTCGCCTCGACCTCGTAGATGGTGATGACCTCGCGCTGCTTGGGCTCGGTCAGCAGGTCGTGGTAATGGAACCCCCAGTAGGTCGCCGCGTTCGAGCCGAAGCACTTGCCGGCAAAGCGCGGATTGCCGCTCGGCCGGGGCTTGAGGTCGAGAATGCGCACCTCGATGAGGTCCCCGGGCATCGCCCCCTCGATCGCGATAGGCCCGGTGCAGATGTGCACGCCAAAGCCCTCGCCCGGCCCGCGACCGACCGCGCTGGCATCGATCGGCCCCGCCCCGCGCCGGTTGACCGCCTTGCCGCTCTCGTCCCAGCGGTAGACGCTTTCGGCCCCGCAATCGCCGTGGACCATGCGCTCGGCATCGTCGTTGGCGTGGTGGGTGAGCGTCTCGATCGTCACGAAATCGCCCGAACGCACGCGAAGCGCGGGCTTGAGGTCCTTGCTGAAGTAGCCCCAGTGCACCGTCTCGGGCGAGACGGGGAGGTGGTGATGGCGGATCTGTTCGCCTTCGGGGCGCGGGCTGTAGGGCGCGCCGATCCCGGGCGGAACATTGGCGGCCAGCGCATCGCCCTGGCCATCGGGCTCGCCCCCCTCGGCGCTCTCCTCGCCCGCAGGTTCGGGTACGCTCTCGCTGCGGTTCGCCGCCCCCTCGCCCGGCCCCGGCTTGCCCCGGCGCAGCAGTTCAACCGCCTCGCTTTCCTGCGGCTGGCCCTTGCGGTACTCGCGCGGGGAGATGCCGTACTGCTCGCGAAAGGCCCGGCTGAACGAAGCGGAATCGTTGAAACCCCATTCGAACAGGATGTCCGAGATCGATTTCTGCACGTGCAGCGGGCTGCGCAAGTCGAGCCGGCAGCGTTCGAGCCTTCGCACCTTCACGTAGTGCCCGAAGCTGTCGTTGATCGATTCGAACAGCTTTTGCAGGTAGCGCGGTGAAATGCCGTGCTCGGCGGCGACCTGCTGGTAGTTGAGATCGGGATCGGACAGGCGGATCTCGATGGTCTGGAAGATCCGCTCGAGCAACGCGGCGCGCATCCCCGCCGCGCCCCCCAGCGCCTTGGGCGGCGCGTTGTCGAGCAGGCTGGTGACGAGGAATTCGGGAAACGCCAGTTCGACCGGGCGGGCCTGGTCGGTGTTGATATCGTTGATGGTATCGGCGAGCGAGCGCAGCATTCCGGCAAAGACCCGCGCCGTGCCGGTGTCGGTCGCGATCTTGCGCGGCGCGGCGCCGACCGGGGTCTTGAGCCGGGCCGAAAGCTCGGAATGCGGCACGTGGACGATCAGCGTGCGGTTGTCGCCCGCAAAGGAAAGCTGCACCGCCGCATCGCCCTGCCCGCAGATCAGCTCGCCGTCGGCCAGCCGCAGCTCCTGCTTGGCATCGCGCATCGTCGCACTGCCGTCGAGCAGCATGGCCACCCAGTAGGACTGGGGCTGTTCGCGAAAGTCGATGGTCCAGGTCTGCGCGGTGCCGGTGACGCGGGTAAAGCTGATCCCGGTGCTGGCCTTGAACTGGATGAGCTCGCCGTAGAGCGTTGCCTCGTCCGCCTCGTCGAGCGTCAGCGACAGGCGCTTGAGCGCAAAGCGCCAGGCCTCGCGGCGCTGCTCCTTGGGGTAGACATTGGTGGTTATGCGCAAGGGATCGTCACCCCTGTCCGAACGGCATTTGCGACACGCGGTGAACGTCCTGTACCATGGGCGACCATGCCCGCATGGCTACCCCGCACGTCCCCATACGGCAAGCCGCGCGCGGCGCTTTCGCGCTCAGTTCTCGAAGGGCGTGGCATCGCCGTAGACGCTGGTCGGCCCGTCCTCGTGCGGCGCTTCGCCGCGCCCGCACACGGCAAGCATGGTCAGCGCGTAGACCAGCGCGCTCGAAGCCATGTCGGCGGGCGTCGGGCGCCAGCGCGGCATTCCCGTGGTGACGGCGGGAATGCGATGCATGTTGAACACGTTATGATCGCGCCACATGCTCGAATAGACCGGATGCGCGGGCGCGAGCGGTTCGCCGCGTGCCAGCCGCGTCGCGGCATCGACGGCGCCGGTCAGCGCGGCCACCTCGTCCGCACGCGCCTCGAAGCCGTGGCGCACGACCACCGGCTCGACATCGAAGCCATCGAGATCAACGCCGCGCATCGCCGCGACGATCCCGTGCATCGCATCGGCCGCCTTCTGGCGCGGGTTCAGGCCGACCTCGAGATAGAGCGCGACCAGCTCGGTCCCGGCGCCAAAGTCGGTCGGCATGCCCCCGCGCACCGAGGAGAGCTGGACCTTGGGGCAGACCGCCCCGCTCGCCGTCTCGATCACCGAGGCCGCTTCCCATGTCTGCCCCCAGCCGTGCAGCGCCTCGATCACGGGGCCGAGGCGATAGATCGGGTTGGGGTGCGCGCTGGCCTTTTCCGGTGCTTCGAGGATCGGGGTGAACATCCCCTGCCCATAAATGCGCACGCGAAACACCGCGTAGCCCGAACCCTGCCAGGTCAGCCCGAAGTCGGTGCCCTCGGCCGCGATCGCGTAATCGGGCGCGACGCCGCCGTGGTGGAACAGGTAGTGCGCGCCGATGTCCTTGCCGAGATAGTCGATCCCTGCAAATTCCTCGATCGGCTCAGGACCGATCTCACCCGGACACGCGGTCAGCCAGGTCTTTCCGGCAAGGCCAATGCCCGCCTTTTTCAGCGCCTTGGCCGCGATCAGGAAGCAGGCCATCGGCCCCCGGTCGTTGGAGATGGGAAAGCCGCGCAAGGCGCCGTCCTCGTCGAGCCAGCAGCGCGTCCACTCGGGATCGGCCATGGTGCTTTCACGGTACCGAAAACGGTCCTGCGCGGCGATGCCGCTGGGCGCCTCAGTGTCGAGATGCGCGGTGAACAGCAGGTTCGCGCCGCGCGCGGTGCCGCCGTATTCGCCGATGATATTGGGCCGCTCGGGCACCGCGCCGACCTTGCGCGGGTGGAATCCCTCCTTCGCCATCCAGTCGTGGACGAACTCAGCCGCCGCCAGTTCCTCGCGCGAACGGCTGGGAATGTTGCCCAGCGTCAGCGCAAGCTCGACCAGTTCATCGGTGTCGATCGCCGCCGCGATCGCCGCGCGCTCGGCCTCGCTCACCGCATAGGGCGCGCGGGCGGGGTCGGCGAAGGCGGGATTATCGGCCACGAAGATGTCCTCTCAACAACGGGGTATATCTCAAAAAAGCGTGAACGCTCAATGCGATGGCATAGGAACGCCGTCGAGCGAAGGCGCCTCTTCCTCACCATAGCGCGGCAAGGCGGTCAACAGCGCCATGCCGGTCACGAGCGCCGCGCCCACCCCGATCAGCGCCGGGCGGTAGGAATGGACGTGGTCGAACACCAGATCGAGCAGGACCGGGGTCACCCCCTGCGCGGCGATCACCGCCGAATACATCGCCCCGATGATTGAGCCGAAATGGCGTACCCCGAAATAGCGCGCGATAAAGTAGGGCAAGGCGCCGAACTGGCCACCAAGGCCGACCCCCAGCAGCACGCCGGCCAGGATCAGCAGCGGCGTGCCCTGCCCGAATTCGAGCAGCGCCAGCCCGACGATCGCCATGCCGTACATCGGCACCGCCACGCGTGGGGTCTGGATCACGTCCATGATCCGCCCGGTGGCAATCTGCCAGGCCGAGGTCGCCAGCGCAAAGACGCTGACCACCGCCGTCCCGGTCGCCACCGAAAGGCCGCGATCGCCCAGGATCGGCACGACATGGCTGAACACCGCCGTCGTCCCGCCCGCGCCCGCCGCCACGGCGACGAGCACCAGCCAGAACGTCGGCCGGGCGGCGGCTTCGCCCAGCGTCAGCCCCTCG